>NZ_CP014546.1:5300613-5612414 GCF_001579805.1 Pseudomonas azotoformans
CACGGGGAGCCGGTGTGCATTGATTCTGTCGGACGACACTTCCCAAGGATGGCTGACAACGCAGCAAAGCCAATTGCATCAAGGTAAAACTACCCAGTTGGCTCAGGGACACGGAGTAGTCCTGCAAGTGTTTCCGGCATTGGCTGGCGCACAGCAACACGCCGCTGATGGCCTTGTCCCGGTTGAACAACGGCACACATGACAGCGCTTCCCAGGCTGTCGCCATGGCTGGCAGGAAGCCGTATTCGTACACGCTGCTCGATAGGTCCTCCAGGCTAAGGGCCGTTTGATGGCTGAGTACGTAGTGCAATACCTGCTCGTGCTGGAAGTCCTGGGTGCCGACCGGATCACCGGGGCACAGCTCCCCGGATAAATGCTGGGCAATCAGTTCGAGTCGGCCTGTAGACTCATTTCGCCAGTACAACTGGCTGAGTTCGCACTGGCTGAGTTGCGCCACCGCCGTCACACACAGGCCGGGCAACGAGGCTTCGACGCCATCGATGCCCAAGCGAATGAACCAGCCGAGCAACACGTCGGCGAAGGCCAGGGGATGGGATAGTTGAGTGGACCGATTATCCCTCATTGGCTGAGCTCACAAATGGGATAGCCGCTACCCTCCAGACGCGCATGCACATTCGCCAAGCATTCACCTTGGGCCATGGCCGACAGCAGCCGATCCGCCACCTGCGGCAACAAACGGAGCTCGATCCACTGGTCAATGTAACGAGCGCCGCTATCTCCGTGGGCACAGTGTTCGGCCATGTGTGCAACCAGCTCTGGCGTATAGCTGAAAGCCAGCTTGCGAAGACGCAACCGTTGTCCCAAGCGTTCCAGCTTGAGTCGCGCCAGGTCATGCAGAACCTCACCCTTGATCGGGTAATACGGCACCACACGCATGCGGGCCAGCAATGCCGGTTTGAAGTGGTCGCGCAACAGCGGATGGATCGCCTCTTGCAGCACTTGCACGTCAGGCCGTTGATCGCCAGCACACAGCTCACCGATACACTCACTGCCGAGGTTGGAAGTCATCAGGATCAGTGTGTTGCGGAAGTCGATTTCCCGGCCTTCCCCGTCATTGACCAGACCCTTGTCGAAAATCTGATAGAACAGGTTCAACACTTCCGGGTCGGCTTTCTCGACCTCATCGAGCAGCACCACCGAATACGGTCGTTGGCGCACGGCTTCGGTCAGTACACCGCCCTCGCCGAAACCGACATAACCGGGCGGTGCGCCAATCAACCGCGACAGGGAGTGTTTTTCCTGGAACTCCGACATGTTGAGCGTCGTGACGAAACGTTCACCGCCATACAGTAGATCGCCAAGGGCAAGTGCTGTCTCGGTCTTGCCTACACCGCTTGGGCCGACCAGCAGGAACACACCGACCGGTGCGTCGGCTTTGTTGAGCCCCGTGGCAACGGCGCGCAAGTTGCGGTCCAGGGCCTGCACCGCCTGTTCCTGGCCAAGAATGCGCGCGCGCAGCGCATCGGCAAAGCCCAGCGCCCGTGCGCTGTGCTCGAGTGCCAGTTGTTCAACCGGGATACCGGTCCAGGCACTGATGACCTGGGCCACCATGCGCGGGCACACCTGCTGCGGCACGGCCTGTTGCTCAAACCAGCGCTGTTCCAGCTCCAGGCGCTCACTTTCCATTGCATCCCTGCGCAGTTTCAACGCGTGCAAGATCTGCTCATCCACGGCAAACCCTGCGTCCCTGTCACGACTTAATGCCTGATGCTGCCGCATACCTTCCGCCTGCTCCGCGTACAGGCGTTGTAATGCCTCCGGTGCGGTCTCCCGTCGGGTACGCAAGCGAGCACAGGCCGTGTCCAATACATCCACCGCCTTGTCGGGCAACTGGCGCCCGGACAGGTAACGAGCGCTCATTTGCGCCGCCGCCACGACGGCATCGTCACGCACATAAACGCCGTGGCTGCGCTCATACACCGAAACCAGTCCGCGCAAGATGGAAACCGCCTGCTCGACGCTGGGCTCGCCCACCCGTACAGGCTGGAAACGCCGCGCCAATGCCGGGTCCTTTTCGAAGTATTTTTTGTATTCCGACCAGGTAGTGGCAGCGATGGTGCGCAGTTCGCCACGCGCCAGGGCTGGCTTGAGTAGATTGGCGGCGTCGGACGCGCCTGCCTGGGCGCCTGCCCCGACCAAGGTATGCGCCTCATCGATAAACAGGATCACCGGCGGCACTGAAACGTTGACCTCATCGATCAAGCCCTTGAGGCGCCGCTCGAATTCACCCTTGATACTGGCACCGGCCTGGAGCAAGCCCATGTCCAAGGTCAGCACCCGGACATCCTGCAGTGGTCCCGGCACCTGCGCAGTGGCGATGCGTAGCGCGAGGCCTTCGACAACGGCCGTCTTGCCGACCCCGGCTTCGCCGACGAGTATTGGGTTGTTCTTGCGGCGGCGCATGAGGATGTCAATCAACTGGCCGATCTCGACATCCCGGCACAACACCGGATCAATACGCCCTTCATGGGCCTGGCGCGTCAGGTCGTGGGTGAAGCGTTCCAGCAGTGACTCACCCTTCGGGGCAGGGTCAGTACCAGGTGCCTGGCTCCGCACAAAGTCGAGCACACGCTGCGCATCCAACCGATTCAATAAAACCTGATAGACACTCCCCGCGTGGTGCAGCGGATGACGCAGCAATGCCAGCAACAGGGCGCCGTGATCGACCTCGGTCTGTCGCAGTTCCAGATGGGCAACCATCAGGGCCTGTTGCAGCCACTCTACAAGCGCCTGGGCAAACACCGGATTGCGCGAAGCACTCGCCTCCCCTTTGGGTTGCAGTGCAGCTTGCAGCTCGCCGGTTTCGATGCCCGCATCTGCCAATGCCCTTGCCAGAAGGCCGTCGTGATGCTCCAGCAGGGCCAACAGCAGGTCTTCCACCAATACCTCCCGGCCGCCGCGCGTTACGCAGCGTTCAGCAGCGCGCACCAAATCGCGACGAGCCTGGGGGGTCAAGGTCTGGATAAGTTGTTGCAGGTCCACATTCATCATAATGATTCATCCCTCATGAGCGTTGCTCGGCACCATGACCACACCATCGGCGTACTCATGTGCCAGCCAGCTGGTCCAGCCGAGACGACAGACGTTGTGCTCGCCAATGTGCAACGGTCGGATCTCTTCTTTGGCAAGCACCAGGCGCAGGTCATATTCCAATGGGTCCCGCGCCGTCAGCCGCACCAATGAGCACAGCAGCGGGTAGTCCGCACCCGTGGGCAGAAACCCATGGAGTTGCTGCCAGCGCAGGCCCTGCAGATGCACCCTGAACTTGCCACTGCGGTCGGCCACCTGGCTGCCCAATACCTGGTCATGGCCAAGCACACTGTTCGCGACGCCGAGCCGGTTTCGCTGTGAGTCGGCGATGACAACCGTGCGCAGCACCCATTGCTCGATGAACAGCCGGTTGTGCTTGAAGTAGTAGCGCAGCACCGTCTCGATCAAGGCTGCCGAATGTGCCCGCAGGCCTAGCAGCCCCAAGTAGGGCAACAGCCGCTGGCAGTTCAATTGCGCGACACTGCGAATCTGCCGCCCCCTCAGCCCGATCAACGCAAACATCTGCTCGGAAAAGGCGTCACGCGCGCCCGCCTGGAAACACGCCCGATAACGATATTTGCGCCAGATCGGCAGCATCAGTCGTTGCAGGCGGTGATGAAACACGTCCAGGAAATCTCGCGTAGCGTTGCCGCCCACCCCGTCGCCATAGGCCTGCTCGCCATAAAACGCAGGTAACGGCGACCCCGCGCCACACAAGCCCAAGACGTTGAGGCGAAGGCGTGCGCGCAGCTGTTCGTGCTCGACAAAAAATTCCACGCGATCAATATCGTGACCGGGAAAACCGAGGCCAGGATTGGCTTGAAACTCCAGCAAGTCATACAGCGCGTCGTCATCCAACAGAGGATGGGCATCGCGCAGACGCTTGATCACCTGCAAAACCGCCTGGAACAGCGAATATTCGCGGATGATCCGCGACAGTCGCGTCAAAGCAGGGGCTGCTGCCCCATCCGTGGTGGCCATAGATACACGTCTCCTTGTGTGCTGATGACTCTTAGTTCGTGATAAGCATTGAGGCTGGCGTAGAGCGCAAAGAACTCGTTGAGTACTGACGCAAAAATGAACACTTCGCCCGGCCCCAAGAAACCCTGGGGATCAATCTTCAAATCAATTCGTACTCCGCGACACGGCAAGCCGCGGTGCAATCGGTCGACCGATGAATGACTGACGGATCGCATTGCACCCAACTTCCTCTCACTGACCTTTTGCGCCAGTCGGTCGTGATAGCGCGGCAAGTCATAGGTTTTGAGAATCACCTTCAAGGCGTCGATATCGCTCAATGACAGGTAGTTGAGCGACATGTTGCTGATAAGCCGCCAGAGAAAATCCTGGTCCAGAGGCGGAGACAGACTGGCTGTCGGCGCGCAGATATTGCGAAACGACAGCCCCTCTGGCGTCTGCTCGCAAGGCCGGTTGATGTCGCCTAACTGCAACAGTCGAGGTAGGTTGTGATTGGTGCACGTCAACTCGATCGACAGTGTTTGCTGGTCCGACTCGAGGCCGTTGCCAATCCCAAGCCAGGTTTCCAGCCCGGCATGCTGTGTCGATGGCCGTTGGCGAATGCTGTAGCTGGGCGGGTTTTCCGGTACGTCGGTATCGCCACCATGTTCAAAGGATTCGAACGGCACATAGGCCTGGTATCCACGCCCACCCGGCTGCCAACCCGTTACACGGTCTACGGAAAACACACTCGCGTTCTCCCGCGAATACTCGCCGGGAATGAGCAGGTACTCATCCTGCTTCCCGTCCAGGCGAATGGGCACCGCGTCATGCTTGAACAGATTCACGATGGGCGTGCAGTAGAGCTTCACGTTATCCAGGGTGGGCTGTTGGGACTCACGCCATGGCGTGCGTAACTCAAAGCGCATTATCAGGCCACGTACCTGCTTGAGCTGCTCACCGGGCAATCTGTGCAGCACGTCCATGCCCCCCACATCGACAAACAGGAACTTGTCAGGAAAGGCAAAATACTCCTGCAGATGGCGATACCCCGGGAAGGTATTCTGCGGATAGGGGATCAACGCCTGTTCCTCACTGAAACCCACCGGCTGTACCTGTTCGGCACCCAGTCGCAGTGATATTGCCTCACCGTCGGGCCCGCTGACGGGCAGTCCATCGTGGCCCAAAGGCAACAGCTCGATACCTTCGAGGTGGCGCAGCAGGCTCAGGTATAACGCCTGGCTGATGTAGCTATCCCCGGCCAGATGCAGGCGCAACTGATCAAAGGCCCAGTCACTGAAATTACCGGCGGCGCTCATGTGCAGGCGCAGACTCAACACGCCCTGCCCTGCCTGTGCGCTGTACTCCAGGACGCTCAGTTGCAGCGGTAGAACCTGTGTGGCGTAGCAGGTACGAAAACGGCATCGCTCACCGTTGACTGCGGCGCTTTCCACCGGTGTATCACGCGCCACCCACACACCGGGACCTGAGTGCTTCAACGGGTCAAATTGCAGCATGCTGAACGCTGGCATTGGGCGCATGTAGTTGGGCCACAGCAAATGCATCAGCGAGTGCGTGAGCTCTGGAAATTCGTCGTCGAGTTTTTGCCGCAAGCGCCCCGTGAGAAATGCAAACCCCTCCAGCAGCCGCTCGACATCGGGATCCTGGCCAGACTCTGCGAGAAAAGGGGCCAGCGCAGGATTGCGCTCGGAGAACTGCCGTCCGAGCAGTCGCAACGCACTGAGCTCACTTTGGTAGTAACGGTTAAAAGACATCCGGCAAAACCTCTACCTGACCGGCGTCACAGAGTCGCGCGGTAAACACAACAGGTTGCTTGATACCCTTGACCGTCAGTGTGCCTTCGATAGCGAACGCCAGCGCCAATGGATCCTGGTCCCGCGGCAACGTCGTGACCCGCACATGCTTCAAGCGTGGCTCGTACGCCCGGATAAATCGCTCGATCAACAAACGCGATTGAGTCAATGACTCATGCAAGCTCTGGTTCATGTCGTTGAGGTCGGGCAACCCGTAATCCGGAAGTGTCTGCACGCTGCCGGCACGGATACTGAGCATTTTTCCCAGATGCATCGCGACAGATGTCACGCCACACGCGGGAGTAGCCGCCGGACGTTCAAGACGCTCGAAAAGGCGTTGGTGGTGGGACACTCCCTGGCCGCTGCTCATTCTTTATCGAGCTTGCCGACCAGGGACAGCGTGAAGTCGGCCCCCATGTACTTGAAGTGCGGCCGTACACTCAGGTTGACGCGGTACCAGCCGGGCTCGCCGTCGACATCACTGACAACGATGCGCGCCGCGCGCAATGGCCGTCGTCCACGCACTTCGGCACTGGGGTTTTCCTGATCGGCGACGTACTGGCGAATCCATTTATTGAGTTCCAGCTCCAGGTCTGTGCGCTCCTTCCACGAACCCAATTGCTCGCGCTGAAGAACCTTAAGGTAGTGGGCCAGGCGATTGACCACCATCATGTAGGGCAATTGGGTACCCAAGCGGTAATTCAGCTCGGCTTCCCTGCCCTCGGGACTGAGGCCAAAGTGTTTCGGCTTCTGCACCGAACTGGCGGAGAAAAACGCGGCATTATCGCTGCCTTTGCGCATCGTCAAGGCAATGAAGCCCTCTTGCGCCAGCTCGTACTCACGGCGGTCGGAAACCAGCACTTCCGTCGGGATTTTGGTTTCGATCTCACCCATGCTCTGGAAGTGATGCAGCGGCAAGTCTTCCACCGCACCACCGCTTTGCGGGCCGATGATATTCGGGCACCAGCGAAAGCGCGCGAAGCTGTCAGTCAGGCGCGTGGCAAAGGCGTATGCCGTGTTGCCCCACAGGTAATGTTCATGGCTGTTGACCACGTTTTCCTGATAAGCGAAGGTCTTGACCGGACACTCAACTGGATCGTAAGGCGTACGGAGCAGAAAGCGCGGCACGGTCAAGCCGATATAGCGTGCGTCTTCGCTTAGGCGAAAACTTTGCCATTTGGCAAATTGAGGACCTTCGAAGTGGTCCTTCAGGTCTTTCAGGTCCGGCAGGCCGGTAAAACTCTCCAACCCGAAGAACGCCGGCCCGGCAGCGGCGATGAATGGCGCATGGGCCATGCAGGCCACGCTGGATGCGTACTGCATCAGTTTCACGTCGGGTGCACTGGGAGACAGAAAGTAGTTGGCGATAATCGCGCCCACAGGCTGACCACCAAACTGACCATACTCAGCACTGTAGATATGTTTGTACAACCCGGACTGGGTCACTTCCGGTGAATCCTCGAAATCTTCCAACAGGTCTTGCCGGGAGACGTTCAGCAGTTCGATCTTGATGTTCTCGCGGAAGTTGGTACGGTCAACCAACAACTGCAATCCCTTCCAGGCGGCTTCCAGAGCCTGGAATTGCGGGTGGTGCAAAATCTCATCCATCTGCAGGCTGAGCTTCGTGTCGATCTCGGCAATCATCCGGTCGACCAAGCGTTTCTTGACGGGCTCACCACGATTCTGCGGTTTGATCAGCTCTTCGATGAACGCCGAGACGCCCCGCTTGGCAATGCCATACGCCTCGTCGTCTGCACTCAGCAGAGTCTGGGCAACGATGTTGTCGAGAATGCTGAATTGATCATCGGTGGGTGCTGGCAGTGTGTGTTGTTGTGTCGTCATGCGGTCAGTGTCCTTTTACTGAAAAATGTCAGGCGTCGGGGCTGTCCAGACCCAGCTCAGCCAGTACCCTGGCGCGGGACTCGTCATCCGCCAGGGCCTGCTCGATAGCCTTGCGAAAGCTCGGGGTGTTTCCCAAGGGTCCCTTGAGCGCCATCAGTGCCTCGCGCAACGCCATCAACTTGTGCAATTCGGGCACCTGCTCAACCAGGTTCGCGGGATTGAAGTCCTTCATTGCATTGATGCGCACCTGAATGGCCAACTCCTCAACACCTGAATCCTCCTGCAGGCGGTTGGGCACGTTCAGCGTCAGGCTCAACGCCTGCTTGGCCAGCACGTCATCAAGGGTGTTCTTGTCGATCGCGATGGGCTTGCGATCTTCGAGCTTGCGCACGTCCTCACGTTGGATGAAATCGCCCAGCACCAACAGTTTCAGTGGCAGTTCGACTTCTTCCTGCGCTCCGCCGATAGCGGGTTTGAACGTGATATTGATGCGTTCCTTGGGGGCGACCGAAGCTTCTTTGGCCATGGTGTCTCTCCTTTTTCAAGTGGCTCGAAAGCCTATTCAAGTACCGCTTCCAGATCGAAGAGGCACAGCCTGCGATGGGTGTCTTCCTTGCGCTCGCGCACGGCGTGGTTTTGTGGCAGCAGGTCGCAGCAGCGATACAGAAGCTGGGCAACTTGAAGTGCCAGCTCCGGTTCCCAGCGCTCAAGGCCTGTGCGTTGCAGTTCGTGGTCCAGGTGTTCGAGCTGGATCTTCGCCAGCTCATGCTTGCCCGCCTGCACACACAGGCGCGCCTGTGCCAGCCGCCAGTGAAAACGCGCGCGATCACTGCGAGCGGCGAGGCTGCCTTGCTTGAGTTCATGGATCGCGGCCTTGAGCCCATCCTTGCGCAACCTGGGCGCTACCGCCTGCAAGGCGAGCTCCCAGGGCTCGGCTTCGGAATCCACCACGGCGGCTGATTCGGGTACTTGCAAATGCCGGCTGACCTGCAGCGTGATCCAGTCACGGCTGGCGGCGTCGGCAAAAGGAACGCGGTCGTGAAAGCAGAACGACGGCAGGTCCGGCAAGCGTTGCAACAACAAGGCGAAGACAACTTCCAACTCGAGCATGGCCTGTTCGGCCTGCAAGGCTTCCAGGCATTGCCAGAGCATGCGCAACCCATCGAACCAGAACATGGCACCGGCCAGACTGGCCTCGAGTTCAAGTACCAGGTCGGCGTAATGCCCTTGGGCAAAACGCTCCTGATAACGCTTGAGCTTGTCAGGGGCAGGCCCGCGCAACGCGGTCACCCGTTCGTTGTCGGCATCCGGGTAGCTGGCCAGTACCAACCAATTCAATGTTCGGTTGAGGCGCAAGGCGCGCAGGTCGGTAGCGTTCTGGCGCAACCACCAGGTACACAACGGGCGGGCCTGCTCCTGCAAGGTACGTAGCAACTTGCTGGCGTCTTTTTCGTTATTCACAACGGCTTCGGGTTTGAGCAATTGGCTGGCCGCTTGCTGGACCTGCGCAATGACACCGCTTAACCCCGCCGCCGGGGTATCGTCCTGAGCCGCACGCTCCAGTCGTTGAGCCAATTGCCTGCGAATCGGCAGCAGCAACGGCGCGTCATCCGCGAAGTGCTTGGCCCATAGCTCATCGAGACCTTTGAGTTGCTCCAGTACAGCGCGAAACAAGGGCTGCTGGTTCTGCAACGGCAAGCCTTGCGCGAACAAAGGCTCGAGGCGCAACACCAACCAAGCGAATGCTGCGCCACGGGTACGCAGCTTTTCGGGGTAGGCCACCGACCAATGATGCTCGCAGAGATAGCGCAACATCCCGAGCCCCGCCAGCAGCCCTGGATAGGATTCGCGCTGGTGCAAGGCCCAGGTCAACCAGACCGCCACGCGTAGATCCTTGGATTGTTGCCGTAACAGGCCTTCGCTGGTTTCCAAAACCTTGTGCCAATCCGGCTGACTGCTGCCATGGATCGATTGCGCCTTTGCCAGCTCGGACTCCAAGGTTTCATACTCACTCGAAAAGCGCATATCGCTGCCCGCAAAACTTGTTTGCGCACAAGGCAACCTTGCAACTTCAAGATAGTAATCACACAGCTTGTCCGAATACGACATTCAACACCTGGCGCAACTAACCAAAACAGGGAAAAGCCAACTAGCGACACTTAAAAAGCACACCAACAGGCCATCTTAACCTTGCTGTAATTCCTGCAAAGCTCCCAAACCTTAGCCACGCCAAAAGCATTCAGCAAGCGACAGAATAATACTTAATCCTTTTCCTACAACCCCGCAAACAAAGCCACTGCGCAGCATTTTGCGCACTGACGCAGGGGTGCGATTTAAACTCTATTACGACCTCCCTATTTAACCCGCGTGTGCACCGAGCAATTAAATGCACACCTCTGCGCAACTAAATACGCCATATAACAACCAAAACCATCTCGTTTGATTAGCACCCCAGACTTATTTAGCGCCAACCCCCCGTATTTATTAATCCACCCACTTTCAGGCACGCTTCTTGTAGTAACAGGGACTTGCCCAACCGGTGTCATGATCGGTTGGGACTACCTCTTCAATCAGACAAGGAAACCCGTCATGCCAACACCCGCCTATCTTTCCATCACCGGTGTCAAACAAGGTTTGATCACGGCAGGCACGTTTACCCAGGACTCGGTAGGTAATATTTACCAGGAAGGCCATGAGGACCAGATCCTGGTCCAGGCGTTTGCTCATCAGGTGATCATTCCCCGCGATCCTCAATCCGGCCAGCCCACCGGCCAGCGGGTCCACAAACCCATGATGATCAGCAAAGTCTTCGATAAATCCTCCCCATTGCTGTTCAGCGCACTGACCAGCGGCGAAGAGGTCAAGTGCCGGCTGGAATGGCTGCGCACCTCGTCCGCCGGCACCCAGGAGCACTACTTCACCATCGAACTGGAGGGCGCGACCATCGTGGATATCCAGTCACGCATGCCCAACTGCCAGGACCCGGACAACGCCCACTTCACCCACTTGGAGGATGTGTATTTCACCTACCGCAAGATCGTGTGGACCCACGAAGTGTCCGGCACTTCCGGGTCCGATGACTGGCGCAGCCCGGTTACGGGTTAAACCGGATTAACCAGGGAACGGTGCCAAGGGAGGCGCCGTTCCTGACCGCGGGCTAAACCATCGCCAGAGGGTGCTTGCGCTTGGGTGCGCCAAACACGCGGTCAATCGCGTCGAGGTCGTGCTCATCCAGTACCAGCTTGGCGGCGGCTGCGTTGAGCCGCACGTGCTCTGGGGTGACCGCCTTGGGGATCGCGATCACACCGTCTTGGCGCAACACCCAGGCCAGTGAGACCTGGGCGGGCGTGACCTCATGTCGACGGGCGATCTGCTTGAGGGTCGGGCTGGACAACAACTCGCCACCCTGGGCAATCGGACAGTACGCCATCAAGGGCAAGTGATGCTGTTGCCACCACGGCAGCAGGTCAAATTCGATGCCGCGCTCTTCGATGTTGTAGAGCACCTGATTGGTGGCGCACGCCGGGGATGCGAGTTCCTGCAGATCGGCCACATCGAAATTGGAGACGCCCCAGCGGCCGATCTTGCCGGCTTCACGCAGGCGTTCGAAGGCTTCGACGGTTTCCTCAAGGGGGTGTTGGCCGCGCCAGTGCAACAGATAGAGATCAATGTAGTCCGTGCCTAGGCGCTGGAGGCTGGCTTCACAGGCACGGGGCACGCCCTTGTGGCTGGCGTTGTGCGGGTAGACCTTGCTCACCAGGAACACCTGGTCGCGCCTGCCGCGAATGGCTTCGCCGACGACCGTTTCGGCGCCGCCCTCACCGTACATTTCGGCGGTATCGATCAGGGTCATGCCCTCGTCGATGCCCAGTTGCAAGGCCGCGACTTCGGCGCGGTGCTGGTCGGGATTTTCGCCCATGCGCCAGGTTCCCTGGCCGATGACAGGGACGGGGACGCCCGCCAGATCAATGGTACGCATGACAACCTCCTGATGAGTTCGCGGATTAACAGTGTGGCATTGACCGGACAAAAGGGTTCAATCGAAGTAAGGTTAGCCTCTGCCAAGCCACCAGGAAGAACCTGTAATGCTGTTTGTCGTCATGCTCGGGGGCAAGCACCCACGGGCAAAGATTGAAGTGCACGATGTGGTGTTTGCGGTCGCGGACACGCTGGAAGCGACCTACCCGCAACTGCGCGCCGACTGGTTCGGCAGCCCCAAGGGTGTACATATCGATGCCTGGATGGCCGTGGAGGGCGTCGACGGCTGGAAAGTCGAACTCAGCCATCTGGCCCCTGCTGCTGGGGCGCACCACCTGTACTTCATCAACCTTGGCGGTTACGAGTCCAATAGCTTTGGTGAAGCCCACCACTACCTGCTGGTGGTCGCCCGCAACAAACAGGAAGCCATGAGCAAAGGCAAGCAACAGATGCTGCGCCACTGGTCCCAAGCCCACACCGATGGGGTGCTGGACATCGACGACTGCCTGCCCATTGATCTGGTGAGCGGTCGCTATATTCATCTGGTGCAGGGCCCGCACCGGCCGATCATCCAGCAGAACGACTACATCGTCCTGAGCTGAACCCTACCCGAACGGGGTATGGCGCCCACCGGCCACCTGCCTGACAGTGCAATCAGTCCCTCAGCCTGATAACAAGCACAACTCAAGGTGGGTCCCCATGCGTAAAGCCTTTATCGCCCTGTTCAGCGCCGCATTGCTTGCATCCTGCACCTTGAGCCAGGCCGCCGACGACCCAGGCAATACCTTGCGCATCTACAACTGGGCGGACTACATCGGCGACACCACCCTGGCCGATTTCGAGAAAGCCACGGGGATCAAGGTGGTCTACGACACCTACGACTCCTACGAAACCGTGCAGGGCAAGTTGCTTTCCGGACGCTCCGGGTATGACCTGGCCCTGCTCAACGCTTCCCTGGTACCGCTGCTGATCAAGGGCGGCGTCTTCCAGCCACTGGACAAGTCCCAGTTACCCGACTGGAAGAACCTTGATCCATTGGTGCTGAAAAGCCTGGAAGCCCACGACCCCGGCGTCACTTATTCCGCGCCCTACACCTGGGGCAGCAATGGCGTGACCTACAACGTCGACATGATCAAGGCGCGCATGCCGGACGCGCCTATCGGCTCCCTGGCGATGATTTTTGACCCGAAAGTGGTGTCGCGCTTCGCCGATTGCGGCATCACGTTCATGGACTCCCCCACTGACATGATTCCCCTGGCGCTGACCTACCTCGGCCTGGACCCCAACAGCGTCGCCCCAAAAGACCTCAAGGCCGCCCAGGACGTGTTGATGGCGGTGCGCCCGTACATCCGCAAATTCGACTCCAGCGGTTTCATCAACGGTTTGGCCAACGGTGATCTGTGCCTGGCCACCACCTGGTCCGGCGACTACGCCACGTCTCAGGCACGGGCAACGGAGGCCGGGGCCAAGATCACGCTGGACTATTTCATCCCCAAGGAAGGCTCGCTGATCTGGTTCGATAACTTCTACATCCCCGCCGATGCGCCCCATGTGGCCAACGCCCACCGGTTCATCGAATTCCTCCTGCAACCCAGCACCATGGCCGGCGTCAGCAACACCATCCACTACGCCAACAGCAACCTGGCCGCCAAGCCCTTGGTGAATGCCGATATCCGCGACAACCCGGCCATCTACCCCGATCCGACGACGATGCAGCGCCTGTTCACCCAGAAAAGCCAGCCGCCGGCCGCTGTACGCCTGATCACCCGCACCTGGAACGCCGTCAAGACCGGCAAGTGACCCCCAGCCATTGAAGGTAAATGCCATGACTCTGCCAAATCCCGCTTTCTTCGCCCAGTTCGACCACGACAAACTGGACGCCGCCGACAAAGCCCACTACATGCACGGTTTCCACATGTTCGACGAACACCGTGAACAAGGCTCGTTGAACATCGCGATGGGCGACGGCGCCTACATCTATGACACTCACGGCAACCGTTACCTGGATGCGGTCGGCGGCATGTGGTGTACGAATATCGGCCTGGGCCGCGAGGAAATGGCCGACGCCATCGCCAACCAGGTGCGCCAACTGGCGTACTCCAACCCGTTCTGTGACATGGCAAACGTCACCGCCATCGAACTCTGCGCCAAGCTCGCCAGCCTGGCGCCCGGCGACCTTGATCATGTGTTCCTCACCACTGGCGGCTCCACGGCGGTGGACACGGCCTACCGACTGGTGCAGTTCTATCAGAACAGTCGCGGCAAACCGACCAAGAAGCACATTATCTCGCGCTTCAGCGCCTACCACGGCAGTACGTTCCTGACGATGTCGATTGGTAACAAGGCCGCTGACCGCGCGCCGGAATTCGATTTCATGAGCGACCTGTTCCACCACATCTCCTGCCCCAACTACTACCGGGCGCCGGAGGGGATGAGCGAGGCTGACTTCCTCGACTTCCTGGTGAACGAGTTCGAAGACAAGATCCTCACCCTCGGCGCGGACAATGTGGCGGCGTTCTTCGCTGAGCCGATCATGGGCTCCGGCGGCGTGATCATTCCGCCGCAGGGCTACCATCGGCGCATGTGGGAAATCTGCCAGCGTCATGACCTGCTGTACGTCGCCGATGAAGTGGTGACCTCATTCGGGCGCCTCGGTGCGTTTTTCGCCTCCGAAGAGGTGTTCGGCATGCAGCCCGACATCATCACCACCGCCAAGGGCCTGACCTCCGGCTACCTGCCGCTGGGCGCGTGCATTTTCTCGCAGCGTATCTGGCAAGTCATCGGTGAACCGGGCAAGGGTCGCTGCTTCACCCACGGTTTCACCTACAGCGGGCATCCGGTGAGTTGTGTGGCGGCACTGAAAAATATCGAAATCATCGAGCGGGAAAACCTGCTGGCCCATGTCGAAGAGGTTGGCGTGTATCTGGAACAACGCCTGAAAACCCTGGCCGACTTGCCCCTGGTAGGCGACATCCGCTGCCAGCGCCTGATGGCCTGCATTGAGTTCGTGGCGGATAAACGCACCAAGGCGCTGTTGCCGGACGCGGTCAACATCGGCGAAAAAATCCACCTGCGCGCCCAGGCCAAAGGCTTGTTGGTGCGCCCCATCGGCCATCTGAACGTGATGTCACCGCCACTGATCATCACCCACGCCCAGGTCGATGAGGTGGTGGAGACCCTGCGCCAGTGCATCCTCGACACGGCAGCCGAACTGCGCGCCAGCGGCGAGTACCAGGGCCGATGACCTATAGCGCCGAGCCCGTCTCGGCGTTGTGGCCTGGGCATCGACGGCCGGGTAGACTGGCCGTCATGACAACCACCAGCCCCGCCCCCTCCCTGCAGCAACTGGAAGCCTGGCACCACGCCCTGGGCCAGGCGCTTATTCATGTGGACGAGGCTTCGTTCCTCGAACACCTGGCCAGCGCGCTCTGCACGCTCACGCCCATCGAATCGATGATGATCAGCCTGGAGCGTCAGGGCCTGCCGCCGCACTTGCTGTACCAGCAAGGCATTCCCCGCACCTACCAGGACGAGATCATCCACCGCTACTTTTCCCGTGGCTACTTGCTCGATCCCTTTTGCCTGGCAGTGGACAAAGGCCTGGCCGAAGGTTTCTACCCCCTGGCCGAGATTGCCCCGGACGATTTTTTCAACAGCGAGTACTACAAGACCTATTACCTGCGCAGCGGCGGCGCCCAGGAGAGCTACTACATTGTCGACCTGTGTCCCCAGAGCAAGATTTCTCTGTGCATGTTCCAAGGCTTGAGCGCCGGGCAATTCACTGAGCCACAACTGGCGCTGCAGAAAGCCACCCAAGCCATGGTCCGCGAATTACTGCGCCGTTTCGGCACGAGCGGTGGCCTGACCAAAGTGATCAGCGACGACGCCTTCACCCAGACCCAAGCCCATCAGCAGATTGAAGCTGCATTCATGGAGTTCGGCAGCGGCGTATTGACCGTGCGGGAGCGTGAGATCGCCCACTTGATCCTGCGCGGGCATTCGGTGAAATCCACCGCGCAAGTGCTGGGCATTTCGCCGGAAACCGTGCGCATGCACCGTAAGAATCTGTACACCAAGCTGGCGATCAATTCCCAGGCCGAGCTGTTTGCGCTGTTTATCGAATGGCTGACCCGCAGTGGCGCCATGGCCCGCAGTTGAACCACTCAGGCAATCGGCGGGAACTTTGCCAGGAAATAACCGCCTGAATCCGGTAGGCTCACCCTTTTCATTCAAGGAGTTACTTCCCATGGCCAAAGCCACCGCCCGTCACATCCTCGTTTCCACTGAAGACAAGTGCAACGAACTCAAGGCCCAAATCGAAGGCGGCGCCGATTTCGCAGAGATCGCCAAAGCCAACTCCAGCTGCCCGTCCAGCCGCGACGGCGGCAACCTGGGTTCGTTTGGTCCAGGCCAGATGGTCAAGGAATTCGACACTGTCGTCTTCAGCGCCCCGGTCAACACCGTGCAAGGCCCTGTGAAAACCCAGTTCGGCTACCACCTGCTGGAAGTCACCAGCCGCCAGGACTGATCCAGTCCGCGCTGATGCTTTAAACAACGGCCCGCCTTTTGGTGGGCCGTTGTGCATGTGATGACTGGCGACGCTGATGCCGTTAGCGTACAAATCCCTTTTCTACTTCACACGGCGTTCAAGGCTGACAATGCGATTGGCTTTTTCCTACATTTTGAGTTCGACCCTGGCCCTGCTGCTGGCCAGCACCGCCGTGATCGCGGCACCTCAACCGTACCTGACCGTGTACGGCGAACCGGCCAAATACCCCGCCGGCTTTACCCATTTTGACTATGCCAACCCGAACGCCCCCAAAGGCGGCAGCCTGCGCCGCTCGGCCATCGAGATCGGGCGCTTTGACCACGTGTTGCCCTATATCGACAAAGGCATCGGCGTTTCCCAGGTCGACGGCTGGCTGTATGCGCCCCTGGCCCAGCGCTCCCTGGACGAGCCCTACACCGTTTACGGCCTGGTGGCCGAAAAGATGGAGCGCGCCGACGACGGCCTGTCGCTGCGTTTTTTCCTCAACCCCAAGGCCCGCTTTGCCGACGGCAAGGCCATCACCGCCGAAGATGTGCGCTACAGCTTCGAACTGCTGATGACCCAAGGCAGCCTGCGCTTTCGCACCCTGTTTGCCGACGTCAAGCACGTCGAAGTCGAGGGCGAACGCCAAGTGCGTTTCGATTTCTCCAGCAATGAAAACCGCACCCTGCCCCTGGACATCGCCACCCTGCCGGTCTTCCCGGAACACTGGTGGAAGACCCGCGACTTCGCCAATGGCGGCGGCTATGAGGCGCCTCTGGGCAGCGGCCCCTATAAAGTCAGCAAGATCGACTCCGGCAGCACCATCACCTTTACCCGCGATCCGAACTGGTGGGGCAAGGACCTGCCCGTCAGTCGTGGCCTGTATAACTTCGATCACCTGAGCCTGGAGTACTTCGGCGACACCGAAGTGGCCCGCCAGGTATTGCGCGGCGGTGCCTACGATTTCAACCGCGAGTTTTCCGCCACCGGTTACTCCATCGGCTACAACGGCCCGGCCTTGGATGACGGTCGCCTGCAACGCGCGCACCTGGCCAAGGAAATGCCGCAACCGGCCCAGGGTTATGTGTTCAATGTGCAAAAGCCGATGTTCAAGGACCGCCGCGTGCGCCAGGCCCTGGCGATGCTGTGGGACTTCGAATGGGCCAACCGACAGATGATGCGCAACATGTACATCCGCCAGCAGAGCTTCTTCTCCAACAGCCCGCTGGCGGCCAGCCAGCCGCCGACCCCAGAAGAACTGGCGATTCTTGAACCCTTGCGCGGCCAGGTGCCGGACGAGGTGTTCACCCAGGTGTTCAAGGCGCCGGTCACCGACGGCAGCGGCATGATCCGCGACAAGCAATTGCAGGCCCTGGCCTTGCTGGAGGAAGCCGGCTGGAAACCGGACGGCGACAAACTGGTGAATGCCGAGGGCGAACCGCTGGAATTCACTTTCCTTAATGCCCAAAGCGGCATGGAACGCCTGCTGCTGCCGTACAAGCGCAACCTGGCGCAAATCGGTATCACCCTGAATATCCGTCGTATCGACTCCTCCCAGTATGTGAACCGCGTGATGGCACGGGACTACGACATGATCGTCACCGGTTTCCCGGTCACCACCTCGCCCGGTATGGAGCTGTACAACTACTTCGGCTCGGCCGCCGCGTTCGATCCCGGCGCCAACAACTACATGGTGCTCAAGGACCCGGCCGTCGACAGCCTGATCAAGGGCTTGGTCAAGGCCGACAACCAGGCGCAGATGCTCACCTACGCCCACGCGCTGGACCGGGTGCTGCAATGGAATTACCTGTGGATTCCCAACTACTACCCGCCCGGCACGTCCGCCGCGTGGTGGAACCGCTTCGGCCGCCCGGCCATCGAGGCGAAAAACGACGAAGCCCTGGAAACCTGGTGGGAAATCAGCCCCACGCCCCTGACCAACGAACAAATGAACGCTGAGTTGAAAAAACGCGGAGGTGCGCGCTGATGTTTGCCTATATCGTGCGGCGCCTGCTGCTGATCATCCCGACGCTGGTGATCATCCTGCTGGTGAATTTCGTGATCGTACAAGCCGCGCCCGGCGGCCCGGTGGAGCAAGCCATTGCCCATTTGCAAGGCATTGGCGGCGGTGGCGTCGGTGGTTCCTCCGGCGAAGGCATCAGCGGCGGCTCCCGCGCCAGCCGTGGCCTGGACCCGAAGTTGATCGCGGACATCGAAAAACAGTACGGCTTCGACAAGCCTGCGCCGGAACGCCTGTGGCTGATGCTCAAGAGCTACGCGCAGCTGGACTTTGGTAACAGTTTTTTTCGCGGCAAGACGGTGATCGACCTGATCCTGGAAAAGATGCCGGTGACCATCTCCCTCGGCCTGTGGGCAACGCTGATCACCTACCTGGTGTCGATCCCCTTGGGGATTCGCAAGGCGGTGCGCCACGGCAGCAGCTTTGATGTGTGGAGCAGCACCGCGATTGTCATCGGCTATGCGATGCCGGCGTTTCTGTTTGCGATGTTCCTGATCGTGGTGTTTGCCGGCGGTACGTCGCTGAACTGGTTTCCGGTGCGCGGGCTGGTGTCGGAGAACTTCGAAGAACTCAGCACCGTGGGCAAGATTGCCGACTATTTCTGGCACCTCGTATTGCCAGTCACCTCGCTGGTCATCGGCGGGTTTGCCACGCTGACCATCCTCACCAAAAACTCGTTCTTGAACGAAATCACGCGCCAGTATGTGGTGACCGCCCGTGCCAAGGGCCTGAGCGAACGGCGCGTGTTGTACGGCCATGTGTTCCGTAACGCGATGTTGCTGGTGATCTCGGGGATTCCCCAGGCATTCATCGCCGTGTTCTTCGCCGGTTCCCTGCTGATCGAGGTGATCTTCTCCCTCGATGGCCTGGGCCGCATGAGCTACGAAGCCGCCGTCTCCCGCGATTACCCGGTGGTCTTCGGTTCGTTGTTTATCTTCACGTTGTTCGGCCTCTTGATAAAACTCATCGGTGACCTCTGCTACACCCTGGTGGACCCGCGTATCGACTTCGCCGCGAGGAACGCCTGATGCTAAACCTGTCTCCGGTGGCGCGCCGCCGTTTCGAGCGCTTCAAGAAAAACCGACGCGGCTGGTGGTCGCTGTGGCTGTTTATCGGTCTGTTTATCCTGACCCTCGGCGGTGAGTTGATCGCCAACGACAAACCCCTGGTGTTGAGTTTCAAGAACGAACTGTATTTCCCGGTGTTCAAGCGTTACACCGAGCAACAGTTCGGCGGCCAGTTGCCCTTCCAGGCTGACTACCGCAGTGACTACGTGAAAAAGCTGATCGAGCAGGACGGCGGCTGGATGTTGTTCCCACCAATCCCGTTCAGCGACGACACGCCCAACTACGAACTGACCCGCCCTGCCCCCAGCCCGCCCTCGGCGGTGAACTGGCTGGGCACCGACGATCAGTCGCGGGATGTGTTGGCGCGGGTGATCTTTGGTGCGCGGGTGTCGATCCTGTTTGCCCTGGCGCTCACCGCGATCAGCGCCGCCATCGGTATTGCAGCCGGTGCGTTGCAGGGTTATTACGGCGGCTGGGTGGATTTGATTGGCCAGCGCGTGCTGGAGGTGTGGTCCGGGCTGCCGGTGCTGTACCTGCTGATCATCCTGTCTGGTTTTGTCGAGCCCAATTTCTGGTGGCTGCTGGGGATCATGGCGCTGTTTTCCTGGCTGGCCCTGGTGGACGTGGTGCGCGCCGAGTTCCTGCGCGGGCGCAACCTGGAATACGTCAAGGCCGCACGGGCCTTGGGTTTGGGTGATGGCAAGATCATTCGCCGGCATATCCTGCCCAATGCCATGACCGCGACCTTGAGCTACCTGCCGTTCATCCTGACCGGCGCGATTTCTACCCTGAGCGCCCTGGATTTCCTCGGTTTCGGCATGCCGGCAGGCAGCGCCTCCCTGGGCGAGCTGATTGCCCAGGGCAAGCAGAACCTGCAAGCGCCCTGGCTGGGCCTGACGGCGTTCTTCACACTGGCGCTGATCCTGTCGCTGCTGGTGTTTATCGGCGAGGCATTGCGTGATGCCTTCGACCCACGCTCATGAGTGACCGCCTATGAACCTGATCGAAATCCGCGACCTCAGCGTCGCCTTCAGCGGCCAGACCGTGGTGCGCAACCTGAGCCTGGACGTACGCCCCGGCGAGTGCCTGGCGCTGGTCGGCGAGTCGGGCTCGGGCAAGTCGGTGACCGCCCACTCGATCCTGCAATTGCTGCCCGAAGCCGGCACCGAAACCACCGGCTCTATCCGCTACCGCGGCCAGGAGCTGATTGGCGCATCGGCGGCGACCCTGCAGAAGCTGCGCGGCAACCGTATTGCGATGATCTTCCAGGAGCCGATGACCTCCCTGAACCCGTTGCACAGCATCGAAAAGCAGATCGGGGAAACCCTGCTGTTGCACAAGGGCCTGGGAGGCAAGGCGGCCCAGGCGCGCATCCTCGAATTGCTTGACCTGGTGGGCATTCAGAAACCCCAGGAACGGCTCAAGGCCTATCCCCATCAACTGTCCGGCGGGCAACGCCAGCGGGTGATGATCGCCATGGCCCTGGCCTGCGAGCCGGAACTGCTGATCGCCGACGAACCCACCACCGCGTTGGACGTGACCGTGCAGCGCAAGATCCTGCTGCTGCTCAAGTCCCTGCAACAACGCCTGGGCATGTCGCTGCTGCTGATCAGCCACGACCTCAACCTGGTGCGCAGCATTGCCCAGCGCGTGTGCGTGATGCGCGCGGGTGAGATTGTCGAGCAGGCCGACTGCCAGAGCCTGTTCAATGCGCCCCAACATCCTTACAGCCGTTTGCTGCTGGATGCCGAGCCGGACGGTGATGCGCTGTGCAGCAATGAGCGCGAAACCGTGTTGCAGGTTGACGACCTGACCGTGCAATTCCCCCTCGGCGGCGGGTTGTTCCGGCGCAAGACCTACCTGCGTGCGGTGGACGGCATCAGCCTCAGCGTGCAACGCGGCAAGACCCTGGGGATTGTCGGTGAGTCCGGCTCGGGCAAATCCACCCTGGGCCAGGCGATCCTGCGGCTGCTGGACTCTACCGGCAGCATCCGCTTCCAGGGTGAAGCCCTCGACCCGCTGAATAACCAGCAGATGCGTCCATGGCGCAAGCAGATGCAGGTGGTGTTCCAGGACCCTTACGGCAGCCTCAGCCCACGCATGACCGTGGAGCAGATCATCAGCGAAGGCCTGGAGGTGCACGCGCCGTGCAGCCTGGCCGACCGTGATGCGCAGGTGATCCAGGTGCTCAAGGATGTGGGCCTCGACCCTGCCAGCCGCCACCGTTACCCCCATGAGTTTTCCGGCGGCCAGCGCCAACGCATTGCCATCGCCCGCGCCTTGGTGCTCAAGCCGGCGCTGATGCTGCTCGACGAACCCACCTCGGCCCTTGACCGCACCGTGCAGAAGCAAGTGGTGGCGCTGCTGCGTGAACTGCAGGAGAAATACGGCCTGACTTACCTGTTCATCAGCCATGACCTGGCGGTGGTGCGCGCGATGGCCCACGACATGATCGTGATCAAGGACGGCAAGGTCGTTGAGGCTGGCGCAAGCCATCGGGTGTTTGACGCGCCGCAGCATCCCTACACCCAGGAATTGCTGGCGGCCGCCTGCGGATTATCCTCATGAGTACCAGCCTCACGGATTACCAACAGGTTCGTGGCCTGGCCATTCAGTCGCTGTTCGAGATCATCGAGCAGTCCAGCGAAGGCACGGTGATTGTCGACCGCGACGCGAACATCGTGTGGATGAACGAACGCTACGCCAAACGCTTTGGCCTGAAAAGTGCCGACGAAGCCATCGGCCAGCCCTGCGAGCAGGTGATTTCCAACAGCCTGTTGCGCCAGGTGGTGCGCAATGATCAGCCGATCCTGTTGGACATCCAGGACACGCCCAAAGGCCCGCTGGTGGTGATGCGTTTGCCGATCCACAACGATGCCGGCGCGGTGATCGGCGCGATTGGCTTTGCATTGTTCGATGAACTGCGCAACCTGTCACCGCTGATCGAGCGCTACCTGAGCATGCAGCAGGAGTTGGCCTCGACACGCTCGTTGCTGCGCTCGCGCCAGAGCAAATACAACTTCGCGCACTTTATCGGCACCAGCGCCGCCAGCCTCGAAGTCAAGCGCCGGGCGCGGCGCAGTGCCAGCGCCGAGTCGCCGGTGTTGCTGCTGGGCGAGACCGGCACCGGCAAGGAATTGCTGGCCCAGGCGATTCACGGCGCTTCAAGCCGTGCGCATAAGGCCTTTGTCAGCATCAACAGTGCAGCGATTCCCGCTGACCTGCTGGAGGCCGAGTTCTTCGGCACCGCACCGGGCGCGTTTACCGGCGCCGACCGCAAGGGTCGTGCGGGCAAATTCCAGATTGCCCAGGGCGGCACGCTGTTCCTCGATGAAATCGGCGACATGCCGCTGCCGCTGCAAAGCAAATTGCTGCGGGTGTTGCAGGAGAAGGAATTCGAGCCGGTGGGCTCCAACGAGATGCTGCACAGCGATGTGCGGGTGATTGCGGCCACGTCCATGGATCTTGAAGCGGCGATCAAACGCGGTGAGTTTCGCGCCGACCTGTATTACCGGCTGAATGTGCTGCCGATCCAGGTGCCGCCGTTGCGTGAGCGGCTGGAGGATATTCCAGCGTTGAGCGAGGCGATTCTTGAGGAGTTGCGCAGCCAGCATGAGTTGGACCGCGAAGCCTTGGCCCTGCTGGCGCAGCATGCGTGGCCGGGGAACATCCGTGAGCTGCGCAATGTGTTGGAACGCGCGGCGCTGCTGAGTGATGACCTGGTGCTGAATGCCAGGGAAATACGGGCGGCCATTGGTACCTTTACGCCGGTGGCGCGTAACAGCGCCGTCGCGACGGTTGAGGGGGAAAGTTTCAACACAGCGCGGGAACGGTTTGATCGGCAGATCATCACGGCAGCGTTGAGGGCGTGTGAAGGCAATGTGGTGGAGGCAGCCAAGCAGCTCGGGCTTGGGCGGTCGACGCTGTACAAGAAGATGGTGGCGTTGGATCTTGCCCAGTCTCAATAGAGAGACACAATTCCATATACGAAGACATTTCAATGTGGGAGCGGGCTTGCTCGCGAATATGGTGTGCCAGCCGCCTGATTCTTGGTTGATACAGCGCATTCGCGAGCAAGCCCGCTCCCACATTTGATCTTCATAAGTCTCAAATAAGGGACAAATCTGATAGCGCCAATCCAATATCTGAAATTTATTCATATATTTCAAAAGCTTAGCTAGTTGGCACATATCTCGCTATAGCCCCTTCCTACAGCAACACCCCACAAAAATAACAATCCGATGGAGACACACCATGAGTGTGATCATTGCCCTGGCAGCGCTCGCGTTGCTGATGCTGGCTGCCTACCGTGGCTATAGCGTTATCCTGTTTGCCCCCATTGCCGCCCTAGGCGCTGTGCTGCTCACTGACCCCTCCGCCGTCGCGCCTGCCTTTACCGGGGTGTTCATGGAGAAGATGGTCGGCTTTATCAAACTGTATTTCCCGGTGTTCCTGCTCGGCGCGGTGTTCGGCAAGCTGATCGAGCTGTCGGGCTTTTCGCGCTCCATCGTTGCCGCAGCGATCCGCTTGCTCGGCACGCGCCAGGCGATGCTGGTGATCGTCCTGGTCTGCGCCCTGCTCACCTATGGTGGCGTGTCGCTGTTTGTGGTGGTGTTTGCGGTGTACCCGTTCGCGGCGGAGATGTTCCGCCAGAGCAATATCCCCAAGCGCCTGATCCCGGCGACCATCGCCCTCGGCGCGTTCTCGTTCACCATGGACGCCCTGCCCGGCACGCCGCAGATCCAGAACATCATCCCCAGCACCTTCTTCAACACTACGGCCTGGGCCGCGCCATGGCTGGGCCTGATTGGCACGATCTTCGTGTTCTGCGCCGGCATGCTGTACCTGGCACGCCAGCGCAACAAGGCGCAACGGGCCGGTGAAGGCTACGGCACCGAGCTGCGCAACGAGCCGGAAACGGCCGACAACCTGGCGCTGCCCAACCCCTGGATCGCGCTTTCGCCGCTGATTCTGGTGGGCGTGATGAACCTGCTGTTCACCCATTGGATCCCGCAGTGGTACGGCAAGACCCACAGCCTCGCCCTGCCAGGGATGACCACGCCGGTGACCACCGAAATCGCCAAGCTCACCGCGATCTGGGCGGTGCAAGCGGCGTTGCTGGTGGGCATCGTCATGGTGTTGGTGTTTGGCTGGTCGGCCATCAAAAGCAAACTCGCCGAAGGCAGCAAAAGCGCGGTCAGCGGTGCGTTGCTGGCGGCGATGAACACCGCTTCCGAATACGGCTTTGGTGCCGTGATCGCCTCGCTGCCAGGCTTTCTGGTGTTGGCGGACTGGCTCAAGGGCATCCCTAACCCACTGGTCAACGAAGCGATCACCGTAACCCTGCTGGCCGGTATCACCGGCTCGGCGTCGGGTGGGATGAGCATCGCCCTGGCGGCCATGTCCGAGAGCTTTATTTCGGCGGCCCATGCGGCCAATATCCCCCTTGAAGTGCTGCACCGCGTCGCGGCCATGGCCAGCGGCGGCATGGACACCCTGCCCCACAACGGCGCGGTGATCACGCTGCTGGCGGTCACCGGCCTGACGCACCGCGAAGCCTACAAGGACATTTTCGGCATCACGATCATCAAGACCCTTGCGGTGTTCGTGGTGATCGGTACTTTCTACGCCACCGGCATTGTGTGAGGTTTTCATGACGACATTGAACGGCAAGACCGCCCTGGTCACCGGCTCCACCAGCGGCATCGGCCTGGGGATTGCACTGAGCCTGGCCAAGGCCGGCGCCAACCTGATCCTCAACGGCTTCGGCGACGCCAGCGCGGTGATCGCCCAGGTACAGGCGTTCGGCGGCAAGGTCGGCCATCACCCGGCGGACGTCAGCGACCCGGCGCAAATCGCCGACATGATCGCCTACGCCGAGCGTGAATTCGGCGGCGTGGATATCCTGGTGAACAATGCCGGCATCCAGCATGTGGCGGCGGTGGAAGACTTTCCGGCCGAGCGCTGGGACTCGATCATTGCAATCAACCTGTCGTCGGTGTTCCACAGCACGCGGTTGAGCTTGCCAGGCATGAAAGCCAAGGGCTGGGGGCGTATCGTCAATATCGCCTCGGTGCATGGCCAGGTCGGTTCGGTGGGCAAGGCCGCCTATGTGGCAGCCAAACACGGTGTGATTGGCTTGACCAAGGTCGTCGGCCTGGAAACCGCCACCAGCAACGTGACGTGCAACGCCATCTGCCCCGGCTGGGTGCTGACGCCGCTGGTGCAGAAGCAGATTGATGACCGTGCCGCCGCCGGCGTTGACCCGCAGCAGGCGCAGCATGATCTGCTGGCGGAGAAGCAGCCGTCCCTGGAGTTTGTCACGCCGCCGCAACTGGGCGAGCTGGTGCTGTTCTTGTGCAGCGAAGCCGGCAGCCAGGTGCGCGGCGCCGCGTGGAATATCGACGGCGGCTGGCTGGCACAATAACAAGAGGCCCACTATGTCCGAGATCCTCTGGCAACCCTCCCCGGAACGCATCGCCCACACGCGGATGGACCAGTTCCGGCGCTACATCAACCAGCGCTACAGCGTGCAACTGAGCGACTACCCGGCGCTGCATCAGTGGAGCATCGACCAGCGCGCGGATTTCTGGCGGGCGATCGTGGAATACTTCGACGTGCAATTTCGCAATCCGCCCACGGCGGTGCTGATCGAAGACGCCGAGATGCCCAGCGCCCAATGGTTTCCCGGCGCGACCCTGAACTTCGCCGAGCACCTGTTGCGCCGTCGCGACGATCACCCCGCTGTGGTCGCCCTCAGCGAAGACGGCCAGCGCGAGCAATTGACCTACGCCGAACTGGCGGCCCATGTCGCCGGCCTGCAAAACAGCCTGCGGGCCGCCGGTGTCGTGCAGGGTGACCGCGTCGCGGCCTGCATGCCCAACACCTGGCAAACCCTGGTGGGCATGCTTGCCACCACCAGCCTGGGCGCGATCTGGTCATGTTCGTCGCCGGACTTCGGCACCCAGGGCGTGATCGACCGGTTCGGCCAGATCGAACCCAAGGTGCTGATCACTTGCGCCGGTTATCGTTATGCCGGCAAAACCATCGACCAGACCGCCAAGCTCAATGAAATCCTCGAACGCCTGCCGTCCCTGGAGCAGTTGATCGTCGTGCCGTACGCGCGGCACCAGGCAAGGATCGAGGACTATCAAACCCACGCCCGCGTCGCGCTGTGGCAGGACTTCTACCAGCCCGGCGGCGCGCCTGAATTCGTCGCGGTGCCGTTCGACCATCCGCTGTACATCCTCTATTCCAGCGGCACCACCGGCGTGCCCAAGTGCATCATCCACGGCACCGGCGGCGTGCTGCTCACCCACCTCAAGGAACACGGCCTGCATGCCGACCTGTCCCGCGAGGACTGCCTGTTCTACTACACCACCTGCGGCTGGATGATGTGGAACTGGCTGGTTTCGGTCTTGGCGATCGGCGCCACGGCGGTACTGTATGACGGTTCGCCGTTTCATCCGGGGCCCGAGCGTTTGATCGACCTGATCGATGTCGAGAAGATCAGCGTGTTCGGCACCAGCCCCAAGTTTCTCGCCACCTTGGAAAAGGCCGGCTTGCAACCGCGCCTGAGCCACGACCTGAGCAGTCTCAAAGGCTTGATTTCGACCGGTTCGCCCCTGTCGCCGCAGAGCTACGACTACGTGTACCGCGAGATCAAGGGCGAGCTGTGCCTTTCCTCCATGTCTGGCGGCACCGATATCGTCTCCTGTTTTGTGATCGGCAATCCGGTGCTGCCGGTGCGTCGCGGCGAAATGCAGTGCAAGAGCCTGGCGATGGCCATTGAGGTGTGGGACGACCAGGGCCAGCCGTTGGTCGGCGAAAAAGGCGAACTGGTGTGCACCCGGCATTTCCCGGCCATGCCGATTGGCTTGTGGAATGACCCGGAGCGTAAAAAACTGCGCGCTTCGTATTTCAGCCAGTTTCCCGGCGTCTGGGCCCAAGGGGACTACGCCGAACAGCGCCCCAACGGCAGCCTGCTGATCCACGGGCGCTCCGACGCGGTGCTCAACCCCGGCGGCGTGCGGATCGGCACGGCCGAGATTTATCGCCAGGTGGAAAAAGTCCCACAGGTGCAGGAAAGCCTGGCCATCGGCCAACGCTGGCAGGACGACGTGCGCGTGGTGCTGTTCGTACGCCTCAACGAGGGTGTCGAGCTGGACGACGCGCTGGAGCAGCAGATCCGCCAGGTGATCCGCGCCAACACCACACCGCGCCATGTGCCGGCGAAGATCCTCGCTGTCACCGATATCCCCCGCACCATCAGCGGCAAGATCGTCGAATTGGCGGTGCGCAATGTGGTGCACGGTGAGCCGGTGAAGAACACCGACGCCCTGGCCAATCCGCAGGCGCTGGAGCAGTTTCGCGACCGGCCTGAACTGGCGAACGGATGAAAGGTTTCAGCGCTGACGCACTCATTTGAAGACAAACCCCGAATGCATGCTATTTTTCGGGGGTAGTCACCCATTCCCAAGTCACGGGATAATGGGTGTTGTCATCTTTCAAAGCGTTACGCTCAGGGCTTTTTCATGATTGGAACATCCACCGGTAGCGAAGCCGCTGCATTGATTGCGCGGCTGGACTGGGCGCAAAGCCCGCTCGGTGAGGCCACTGATTGGCCGCAAAGCCTGCGCACCGCCGTGGATATCGTTGTCCACTCGCCGATGCCGATGCTCCTGCTGTGGGGCAGCCAGCTCACGCAGCTTTACAACGACGGCTTCGCCCAACTCGCCGGCAACAAACACCCTGAAGCGATGGGCCAGCCGGCGCATCAGACCTGGCCGGAGCTGGAAAGCTTTACCGCGCCGATCTACGACGCCGTGCTCAGCGGCCAGGTGCGCACCTTCAGCGAGCAGCGGTTCGTGCTGCAACGCAACAATCGCGACACGGAAATCTGGCTGGACCTGACCTACAGCCCGATCCGCGATGAAAGCGCGCGCGTGGCCGGGATTCTGGTCACCGCCATCGAAACCAACGAACGCCGCAAGGCCCAACACAACACCGAACAACGCTTGCAGTTGGCCTTGGCCGCCACCGACGCGGTAGGCACCTGGGATTGGGACATCGGCGAAGACCGCTTCATCGCCGACGCGCACTTCGCCTACTTGCACGGCGTCGACCCCAGCGATGCGCGTTCGTTGCCGATCAGCGATTACCTGCATGGCGTGCACCCGGAAGACCGTGGCATGGTGGCGCGCAGCATCAAGCACTGCATCACCTTTGGCACCGAGTACGCCGAGGAGTATCGCTTGCTGCAAGCCGACGGCCAGGTACGCTGGGTGTTCGCCCGTGGCCGTTGCTACAAGGATCATCAAGGCCGCCCGGCACGTTTCCTCGGGGCCGCGCTGGACCTCACCGAGCGCAAGAACACCGAGCAGGCCTTGCGTCAGAGCCAGACCGAATTGCAACTGATCATCAACGCCATGCCGGTGTTGATCGGTTATGTCGACCATGCACAGCGCTTTCGCCTGAACAACAGCGCGTACCTGGAATGGTACGGCATGACGCCCCAGGAGCTGTACGGCAAGACCATCCGCGAAGTGCTCGGCGAGGAGGTGTACGCCGGGCGTGAAGACAAGATAGCCGCCGCGCTCAAGGGTAAGGCCTGCAGCTTCATGACCATCACTCCGCACCACGATGGCCGTCCGCGCCATGCGTTGATGAAGTACCTGCCGCGTTTCAGCAATGACGGTTCAGTCAATGGTTTCTACATCTTCGTGATCGACGAGACCGAACGCAAACTCACCGAAGAAGCCCTGCGCCACCTCAACGAAAACCTTGAAGAGCGGGTGGCTCAGCGCACCCAGGCCCTGGCCGAAGCCAATCAGCGCCTGCAAAACGAGATGTACGAGCGTGAGCGTGCCGAAGACGCGTTGCGCCATGCGCAAAAGATGGAAGCCGTGGGCCAGCTCACCGGTGGCATTGCCCATGACTTCAACAATATGCTCACCGGTATCATCGGCAGCCTGGACCTGATGCAGCGCTACATCGCCGCCGGGCGCAGTGACGAGATCGGCCGTTTTACCGATGCCGCCGTGTCCTCCGCCCATCGTGCGGCCGCTCTCACCCATCGGTTGCTGGCGTTCTCGCGCCGTCAGTCGCTGGACCGACGCCCGCTGGACCCCAACCAATTGGTCGCCTCCCTGGAAGACTTGTTCCGTCGCACCAAAGGCGCGCACATCGGGCTCAAGGTGCAACTGGGCCACGACATCTGGCCGGTGAACACCGACGCCAGCCAACTGGAAAACGCCCTGCTCAACCTGGTTATCAACGCGCGCGACGCCATGCCCGACGGCGGCGAACTGCTGATCGAAACCGCCAATAGCTACCTGGACGGAACCGACATCACCACCCTTGAACCGGTCAAGGCCGGCGACTACGTGATGCTCGGCGTGTGCGACAACGGCACCGGCATGGCGCCGAAAATCCTGGCCAAGGCGTTCGACCCGTTCTTCACCACCAAACCCATCGGCCAGGGCACTGGCCTGGGGCTGTCGATGATCTACGGGTTTGCCCAGCAGTCCGGTGGTCATGTGACCATTCATAGCGAGCCGGGCCAAGGCACGTGCGTACGTCTGTACCTGCCGCGCCTGTATGGCACGGCGCTGGAAAGCAGTTTACCTGCCAGCCTCGGTGAAGCACCGGTGGCCCTGGCCGGCGAAGCGGTGGTAGTGGTCGAAGACGACCCGGCAGTGCGCATGCTGGTGGTCAATGTGCTCGACGAACTGGGCTACACCGCGCACCAGGCGGCGGATGCGCGGGCGGCACTGCCGCTGCTGGAGTCGGACCTGCGCGTCGACTTGTTGGTCACCGATGTTGGCCTGCCGGGCATGAATGGCCGGCAATTGGCGGAGATTGCCCGCCAACACCGGCCTGGCTTGCGCGTCTTGTTCATGACCGGTTATGCCGAAAAAGCCGCCGAACGCCAGGGATTCCTGGAGGACGGCATGGACATGGTCGCCAAGCCGTTCTCCATCGACCTGCTGGCCACCAAAATCCGTAGCATGATCAGCGTCGACGCATGAGTTCAGGCATAATCGCGCGCCGTCGCACACCTGGTAGAGATCAATGAAAGCCCAAGCCCGTCACATCCTGGTGAAAACCAGCGAAGAAGCCGAACAACTCAAGCAGCGCATTGCCAAGGGCGAAGCCTTTGATGTGTTGGCCAAGAAGTACTCCACCTGCCCGTCCGGCAAGCGTGGCGGCGACTTGGGTGAAGTGCGGCCGGGGCAGATGGTGGGGGCGATTGATGCGGTGATCTTCAAGAAGCCGGTGAAGGTGGTTCACGGGCCGATCAAGAGCAAGTTCGGGTATCACTTGGTGCAGGTGTTTTACCGCGACTGATAAACCGGTGCCAAACCTACCTTTTGTGGTGAGCAGGCTTGCCCTGCGCAAGCCCGCTCACCACAAGGGTTCGGTCTACACTTCGGGGATGAGTGCGCCAGGCACTTGGATGACCCGGCTTGCCAACCGATGTCCCGCTAACGCGGCTTGCTCAGGCGAACAACCTTTAAGCCGACTGGCCAAATACGCCGCACTGAACGAATCCCCCGCCGCTGTCGTGTCCACCACCTTTTCCACCTTCAGCGCCGGCACCGCAAAGTGCTCGCCGTTGCAACGGATCAGACATTCATCCGCCCCACGCTTGAGCACCACTTCTTCAATCCCAGGATACGCCGCGAACACCTGCTCGCTGTCGGCATAACCAAACAACGCACGCTCGTCGTCCTCGGTCAGCAAGGCGATATCCACCTCGACCAACACACGGTGATACGCCGTGCGCGCCGCGTCCACACTGGCCCACAGACGCGGCCGATAGTTGTTGTCGAACACCACCTTGCCCCCTCGCCGACGGGTCTCGACCAGGGTTTGCAGCAAACGCTTACGGCCGATATCACCCAACACCGCCAGGGTGATGCCGCTGAAATACACCACGTCGTAGTCCGGCAAAGCGGCCAGGATCGGCTCGGCGGCGGGCGTGGTGAAACAGTCACGCACGGCCGCTTCGTTGCGCCAGTAGAGGAATTTGCGTTCGCCATTGGCGTCGGTCTGGATGCAGTACAAACCCGGCAGGCGTCCGGGCAGGCGCTGGACCCTTTCCAGGCCCAGGCCTTCCTGCGCCCATTGCTGGCACATGGCATCGCTGAAGCTGTCATCGCCCAGGGCGGTGACGTAATCAACGTTGCCCGTTTCGCCCAGCTCGCGGCGCAGGTACACCGCCGCATTTAAAGTGTCGCCGCCGAAGCTCTGGTGCAGGCTGCCATCGGCGCGGTGTTGCAGTTCGATCATGCATTCGCCGATGAGGGCGATGCGTGGGGACAAGCGGGTCATGGCTTTACACTCAGAATCGGGTTTCCAGGGATTCGATCACCTGCAACTGCTCATCCACCAGGCAACCCACCTGCCACTTGTCGAACGTCAGGCAAGGATGGGAAGTACCGAACGAAATGATGTCGCCAATACGCAACTCAACCCCCGGCGCCACGGTCATGAACGCATGCTGGTCCATCACCGCGGTGACTTTGCACGTGCCCACGTCATCACCTTCTGCCGGCAAAATACCGGCCTTGTAGCGTTTGAGCGGCACCGGCAAACCGGCGTCGTAGGCCACGTCACGTTTGCCCAGGGCGATCACCGCAAAGCCCGGTTCGGGCAACGATTGCACATGGGCCCAGACTTCCAGGGCCGGGCGCAGGCCTTCGCTGAGGTCGCTGCGACGGTCGAGCACGCAGCATTGCGCCTCTTTGTAGATGCCATGGTCATGAGCTACGTAGCTGCCAGGGCGCAATACGCTGAGGAAGCGGCCAGCAGCGTTCTGCTCTTCGAAAGACTCGGCAATCAGGTCATACCAGGCTGAACCCGATGCCGTGACGATGGGCTTGGGCAGGTCGAAAGAACCGTTGTTCTGCAGGTCTACCGCCAGCCGCACCAGGCTGGCGGCGAAATCGCGAATGCCGCTGATGGCGTGTTCGCCATGAATAACCCCTTCGTAGCCTTCGATACCGGTGAGGGCCAGGGCCGGTTGGGCCTTGATCGCCTTCGCCAGGTCACGCACTTCCTGCTCGCTGCGGCAGCCGCAACGACCGCCGACCACACCGTATTCGATCATCACGTTCAGGCGCAGGCCACGGGCGGCGAAGAACAGGCCCAGGTCGGCGACGTTGTCCGGGTGATCGACCATGCAGTGGAAGTCGAAGTCCTTGTCGGCCAACAGGTCAGCGATCAACGCCATGTTCGGCGCGCCTACCAGTTGGTTGGCCATCAGCACGCGACGCACGCCACCGGCATAGGCGGCACGGGTCTGCACGGCATTGGCCAGGGTGATGCCCCAGGCGCCCGCCTCGATCTGGCGCTGAAACAGTGCCGGCATCATGCTGGTCTTGCCATGGGGCGCCAGCTGCGCGCCGCTGTTGCTGACGAAGTCCTGCATCCAGCGGATGTTGTGTGCCAGAGCGTCACGGTGCAGCACCAGGGCAGGCAGGCTGACGTCACGGACCAGGTGGGCCCCAACGGCGGCGGCGCCCTTTTCAACGGCATTGATGGCAGACATGGAAAACTCCTATTCGTTGATACGCCGGGCCAGGTTGTTGGCGCTGTCGATCAACACCCGGCGATAGTCGTTGTAGTTTTTTGTGGCATCGGCGCGTGGGGCGACGATGCACAGCGTCGCGATGCTGATACCTTGCGCGTCCCGTACCGGGGCGGCAAAGCAATGGGTAAAGGTGTCGGCCACGCTGTCGAAGGAAAAGAAGCCATCGAGGGTGGCCTGACGGATTTGCGCCAGGAAGGTCTCCAGCGGCAGGCGCTGGCCGTCCGGCAGGATGAAGTCATCGTGATCGATCAGGTCGATGATCTGCTGGTCGCTCAAGTGCCCCAGCAACAGGCGTCCGGAAGCGGTCCACGGAATGGGAGCGTTTTCGCCGATGTCCGAAGAAATACGGAAATGCCGCTCGCCCTCACGCATCAGCGCCACCGTGTATTTGCGCCCGTTGAGCAGGCACATCTGCGCGGTTTCGTGGGTCTGGCTGACGATCTCCTGCAGGGCGTGATCGGCCTCGCGGGTCAGGTCGAAATGACGCAGGTGCGCCTGGCCGAGAAAATACAGCTGGCGGCCGAGGTAGACGTGACCATCCTTGCCCACCGTTTCCAGGATGCGCCGCTCAAGCAGCGACGCCACCAGTTCATAGACGGTGGACTTGGGGCTGCCGATGCCGCTGGCAATATCATTCGGGCGCAGGGGCTGGCCGATTTCCTTGAGAAAATCGAGGATATCGAATGCACGGTCCAGGCCTTTGGCGCGGCGTTTGATGGTGTCTTCGGTCATGGCAGTTGTCGGTCCGGTCAGAAGGTTGCTATCAACACATATCCCCTGTGGGAGCGGGCTTTAGATCCAGGCATTTAGCCTTTTTTCTTGTACGCCACGCAATCGATCTCCACCTTGCAATCGACCATCATATTGGCCTGCACGCAGGCCCGCGCCGGGGCGTGTTCCGGGGTGAAGTACTCACCGAAGACCTTGTTGAAACTCCAGAAGTCCCGCGGGTCTTCCAGCCACACGCCGACGCGCACGACATCCTTCAATTCGTAGCCGGCTTCTTCGAGGATCGCCACCACGTTGCGCATGGTCTGGCGGGTCTGTTCGATGATGCCCCCAGTGATGATTTCGCCGTCCACCGCAGGCACTTGGCCTGAGACGTACAACCAACCATCGGCTTCCACCGCACGGGCGAAAGGACGGGGCTGACCACCGCCGGCTGTGCTACCGGCACCGTAACGAGTAATGCTCATAAAAAAGGCTCCTGATTAAAAACGAATGTTCTTGAGAAATTCCGCCAGGCGCGGCGATTGCGGGCGTTCGAAGATGTCCTTCGAGGTGCCCTGCTCTTCAATGCGGCCCTGGTTCATGAAAACGATCTTGTCCGAGACTTCGTAGGCAAAACGCATTTCGTGGGTGACCAGCAACATGGTCATGCCCTCTTCCGCCAGGCCCTTGATCACGCTGAGCACTTCGCCCACCAACTCCGGGTCGAGGGCCGAGGTGACTTCGTCGAACAGCATCAGGCTGGGGTTCATGGCAATGGCGCGGGCAATCGCCACACGCTGTTGCTGACCGCCGGACAGCTGACCGGGGAAGTGATTGCGACGTTCCAGAAGGCCGACGCGGTCCAGCCATTTTTCCGCCAGTGCGACGGCTTCGTCCTTGCCCATCTTCTTGACCTTGAGCAGGCCAAGGGTGACGTTCTGCAAGGCCGTCAGATGCGGAAACAGGTTGAATTGCTGGAACGCCATGCCGGTCATCGCACGGTGCTGGGCAATCACCCGTTCGGGATGGCGCACGCGCTTGCCGGCGATTTCGCTGTAGCCGATGGACTCGCCATCCAGGGTGATCTGCCCGCCCTGGAACTCTTCCAGCAGGTTCACGCAGCGCAACAGCGTGGTTTTGCCCGAGCCGCTGGAGCCGATCAAGGTCACCACGTTACCGCGCTGCATGGACAGGTCGACGCCCTTGAGTACTTCCACTTGGCCGTATTGCTTACGCAGGCCGCGAATGTTCAGCAGCGGTTGGTTGGTTTGAGATTGATTCATGGCAAGGCCACCCGCTTTTCAATGTAGCGCCCGAATAACTCGATGGCGTAGTTGATGACAAAGAACATAAAGCCTGCGAACAGGTAGAACTCCAGGGTCATGAAGGTGCGCGCGATCACTTGCTGGGTACTGAGCAGCAACTCGGCCACGCCGATCACCGACAGCAAGGTCGAGGCCTTGACGATTTCCGTGGAGGAGTTGACCCAGGTCGGCAAAATCTGGCGCAGCGCCTGGGGCAGCAGCACGTAGCCCAGGGACTGGTAGAACGTCAGGCCGATCGCCTTGCCCGCTTCCAGTTGCCCACGGGGAATGGCTTGCAGCGCGCCGCGCACAATCTCGGAGACGTGGGAGCCACAGAACAGCGTCAACCCGACCGCACCGGCCTGGAACGCGGTGATCTGCCAACCGAGCGCCGGCAGCATGTAGAAACACGCGAGCACCAGCACAAACACCGGCGTACCACGGATCAGGTCGACATACAGCCGGAATGGCGCACGCATCCAGAACTTGCCGTAGGTCAGGATCAACCCCGCGACAATGCCGATCAGGGTACCAAAGATAATTGCCAACGCAGACACATAAACGCTGGCTTGAAAGCCCGCCCAGAGGGTGTCCCGGGCGATCCACAACTCATGCAGCCAGCTGGGGGATTCGTACATGGAAACCTCGCTTAACGACGGATCGCCAGACGCTGTTCCAGGTAACGGAGCAGCATGGCAATAAGGTAACAGGCAGCTACGTAGAGCGCGGTCGTGACCAGCCAGGTTTCAATCACCCGGTAGCTTTCGACGTTGATCTTGCGGGCGTAGTAGGTCAGCTCCGGCACCGCGATGGCGGCCGCGAGCGAGGTATCCTTGAACAGCGAAATGAAGTTGTTCGACAGCGCGGGCAGTACGTTGCGCAGCATCACCGGTACGGTGATATAGGCGCGGATACGCCACTCACCCAGGCCGATGGCCAGCCCGGCTTCGCGCAAGCCCTTGGGAATATTCAACAGCCCGGCGCGGAACACTTCGGTCAAGTAAGCGCCGGCGTACAGCGACAAGGTGATGATGAACGACGGGATTTTGTCCAGACGGATCCCGAGGCTGGGCAACGCAAAGTAGATCAACAGGATCAACACAAGGATCGGCGTATTGCGCACCACCGTCACGTACACCGAGGCAAAGACCCGCAACGCCCGGTGCTTGGACAGCATGGCAAAGGCCATCATCAGGCCGATCACACAGCCGATGGCGATCGACAGCAGCGCCAGCTCAAGGCCCAGGCCGAGCCCCGCCAGCAAGCTGGGGAAGTCGCGCCACACGGCGGCAAAGTTCAACTGATAGTTCATGGTCAGCAGTACCTGATTGGGGCGCCGTCAGCGACGCCCCAGGGTTTCGATTTACTTGAACTCAACCGGGAAGCCGATCGCAGGTTCCGGCAGGTCGACACCGAACCATTGCTTGAACGAGGCCTTGTAGGTCGGGAACTCGACACCGGTCATGGCTTCATGCAGCGCAGTGTTGACGAAGTTCAGCCAGTCCTGGTCGCCACGCTTGACGGCGCACGCGTAGGTCTGCGGGCTCCAGGCGTACGTCGGGCTGCGGTAGCGGCCTGGGTTCTGCACCATCAGGTACTTGACCGAGGACTGGTCGGTGGCGGCAGCATCGGCGCGACCGGAGTTCACGGCCTGGTACATCAGGTCGACGCTGTCGTACTGGTCGACCTTGGCCTTGGGCAGCGCCTGGTGCACCAGTTCTTCGGCGTATACGTTTTGCAGCACAGCTACGGTGACGCTGTCGCCGGCGGCCTGCAGGTCTTCAATCTCTTTGTACTTGCTGTTGTTCGGCAGCAGCAGGCCCACGCCTTCGCGGTAGTACGGCAGGGTGAAAGCCACCTGCTGGGCACGGCTGGCAGTGACGGTAATGAACTGGCAACTCATGTCGACCTTATTGGTCAGCAGGTTGGGAATCCGTGCGTCAGACGACTGCACCACGAACTCGACTTTGCTCGGGTCATTGAACAAACCCTTGGCCACGATGCGGCCGATGTCGATATCAAACCCCTGCAACTTGCCATCCGCTCCCTGGAAGTGCCACGGCGCATTGGTACTGCCTGTACCCACGATGAGGTGCCCACGTTTGAGCACATCATCGAGCTTGCTGTCCGCCGCCTGCACGATGCTGGCGAGGGAAGCCGATGCGGCGAAGAGAAAAACACACGCTTTAAACACGGAAGGTCGGTGATGCATGACAAGCACTCCAGGAGTTGTGTATTCCGCTATACCGGAACCTAGTATGTAACAACGGAATAGACAGCAGAAAGTGTGCCACACGCGGTAACAGAAAAAAACGACATGGATAAATCTGTTTTAAATCAACCAGATAAAAGATGAAGTGGAGTAAGGCGTTGAGCCAGCACCTGAAATCACTTTGCTACCCAAGGCCCCATACAGCGGTGACAGCCCCACTTGCGTGCGCCACAAAGGCGTTACCGCGCACCGTTGCAGTGCGCTTGGCGCGTGGAAAAATCCCCACGCTGGGCTAGCCTTGGCACATTCATTTCGACAAGGACTCCGCCCTGATGAAGTTGCGCCTCACCCTGGTTTTGCTCTCCTTTGTGGTGGCTGGCAGCGCATTGGCCAGTAACGACCGCCGCGAGTGCAAGGAAGAACTACGCAAGCTCAACGCAGCCCTGAGCACCAATTACACCAGCCAGAATCATCATGGCTATCGCCAGGCAAAGGCTTCGAGGGACAACCTTGAATACAAGAAATGCGCAAGCCAGGCGCGCAAGGCACGGGAACGCCTGGAGCGCGATAGCGACCTGTGAAGGTTGACAGTAGACGGTGATGATCCCTCGACTTAGCGTTGGCAGACACCAGCGCTATCTAAAGAGGGATCACCATGGGGACTGCTACCTGGAAAATTGCCGATGCGAAGGACTTTCAACGAATCCTCAATACACCACGCCCCGTGTTCATCCTGTTTGTTTCAGAACACTGCCCCGCCTGTGGAGAGTCCGCCCCCTTGTTCGAACAGGCCGCCTGGAAGCACCCATGGATAGTGAGCCTGGTAGTGGATTGCGCGAGCACACCCCGGCACCCCGACGTCACGGGCACTCCAACGCTACTAATCTATTGGAACGGCGTATTGGAGGAAAAACTCAAGGGCTTCGGCCCACGGGAGAACCAGGCGCAAGTGGTTGAGGCTACGTTCAAGCGCTACAACCGCATCCACCGCCCCACCACATCCGCGCTTGCACACCCTTGACCACGGTCTACGCTGCTGAGTGCCGTCTCAGCCGAACCAGGGTCAGCAATGTTCAAGACCATTGAAGCCGAAGTCCTGAAGAAACACCCCTCACCCGCCCTGCAACGTGAGTTCGCCCAGCATGATTTCGAGCGACTCAAGCCTTTCTGCCTGCTGATCTACACCGCGAGCATCTGCATCTGGCTGGTGTTCGACCTGATCGTCAGCTTTCCGGGCGGCCAGGGTTTTACCGGGCTTTCGATGCTCTTTCTCGCGCTGCTGACCATCAACACCATTACCTTGGGATTTACCCGCGACGCCCAGCACTTCCAGTGGATCAACCTGATATTCGTCGCGATCATCGCCCTCGGCACCCGCCTGCTGATCGAAGGCTTACCGATGGACCTGCACCCCAGCTGGTTGATCCTGGCCGCTTCGAGCATCCTCTATAGCGCATCGGTGCTACCGCTCAAGCATTGGTCGTTCGTCACGACGATGCTGATCACCTGGGCATTGCTCAACCCGTTTCACCTGGCCCAGCTCTCATTGCTGGAAGTGCGTGGCGCCCTGGTGACCTTCTATTCGGTGTTCCTGACCTTCCTGACGCTCTACAGCTTCCTGAAACTGCGCCAGGCCAAACTGCATAACTTCATCATGTCCAAACTGCTACTGGAACAGGCCTACCTCGACACCCTTACCGAAATCCCCAACCGTCGCGCCTTCATGACCAGCGCCGGGAAAAAGCTCAGCCAACAGCCCAAGGCGCACGATCACTACCTGGCGATGATCGACATCGACAACTTCAAGAAAGTGAATGACGTGTATGGCCACGACATCGGCGATGACGTCCTCAAGCGCGTGGCCCAGGACATCAAGACGGTCATGATCGACTTCGATTACGCCCGGCTGGGCGGCGAAGAGTTCGGGATCTACTTGGCGGGCGTGCGCCGCGAGGATGCGGCGCACTTGGCGAACCTGCTCTGTGCCCGAGTGCGTGAGGAAGCGACCCAGCACCCGGTGACCATCAGCATCGGCCTGGCCCGGGTGGAGGACGGCGAAACCCTGAACCAGGCACTGATCAAGGCGGACCAGGCGCTGTACGTATCAAAGCACTCGGGCAAGAACCGCTTTACGTTTCACGCACCATAGACACCTGGGTCACGCGCCGCTCCTCGACGGCCGCCACACTCAGGCGCCAGCCTTCATGCACCAGGCTGTCGCCCACCACGGGCAGGCGGTCCAGCAGGCTCATCACCAGGCCGGCCAAGGTCTGGTAATCGTCGGTCGCAACCGCGTTGAAACCCGTGCGCTGACGCACCTGATTGAGGTTCAGCGCACCGTTGGCGCGAAAACCTGCGCCCTCTTCGACGATATCCGGCCCCTCGATTTCGCTGGCGTCCGGCAGTTCACCGGCGATGGACTCGAGAATGTCGGTCATGCTCAACACACCCATGAAGTCACCGAATTCGTTGATCACGAACGCGATGTGGGTAGATTCCTGACGCATCTGCTCCAGGGCGTTGAGCACCGAAAAGCTGTCCAGCAGGTTGATCGCCCGGCGTGCCAGGTTCTCCAGGTTCGGCTCGTGACCGGCCAGGTATTCCTTGAGCAACTCCTTCTTGTGCACGAACCCTAGCGGCTCATCGACCGCGCCATTGCGGATCAACGGCAGTCGCGAGTAGGACGAATGCATCAGTTTCAGGCGAATACTCTCGGGATCGTCCGCCAGGTCGATGCAGTCGACCTTGGCCCGAGGTGTCATCAGCGTGCGGATCGGCCGTTCGGCCAGTTGCAGCACGCCACTGATCATCACGCGCTCGCGTCGATCAAACACCGGGCCTTGCGCCGCATCCGGCTCGCCCAGCAGATCGGCAACCTCATCGCTCACCTCTTCCACCGCCAGACTCCGACCACCCAGCAAGCGCATCACCGCATGAGCCGTGCGCTCACGCACCGGCAACACACCTTGCGCCGACTTCTTGCGGCGGGCCCGTGCGATCTGGTTGAACAATTCGATCAGGATCGAGAAGCCGATCGCCGCGTACAGGTAGCCTTTCGGGATATGGAAGCCCAGGCCTTCGGCGGTCAGGGCGAAACCGATCATCATCAAGAAGCCCAGGCACAACATGATCACCGTCGGGTGCGCATTGACGAAGCGAGTCAATGGCTTGCTCGCCACGATCATCACACCGATGGACACGATCACCGCGATCATCATCACCGCCAGTTCGTCCACCATGCCCACGGCGGTAATCACCGCGTCCAGGGAGAACACCGCATCGAGCACCACGATCTGCGCCACGATCGGCCAGAACATCGCGTAGGCGGCATTGCCTGTGCGCTGGGCCACGTGACCTTCGAGGCGTTCGTGCAATTCCATGGTGGCCTTGAACAACAGGAACACACCACCGAACAGCATGATCAGGTCACGGCCCGAGAAGCTCTTGTCGAACACCTCGAACAGCGGCTGGGTCAGGGTTACCAGCCAGGAAATACTCGCCAACAGGCCCAAACGCATCAGCAATGCCAGGGACAGGCCAATCAACCGCGCACGGTCACGCTGCTCCGGGGGCAGCTTGTCCGCCAGGATCGCGATAAACACCAGGTTGTCGATGCCCAGTACCAGTTCCAGCACAATCAAGGTCAACAGGCCGAGCCAGGCCGTTGGATCCGCTAACCATTCCATTTATTAAGTCTCTTCAGTCATCGATTTTCAGAATGCCGGACACGGCAAGGCGCGGTCAGTGGACCGGTACAAGGTTAGCAGTCGGAATACGGGGTGCTTCAGAGGGAACAGCGGCAGCGGTTGTCTTGGAGAAAGACGACTGGGAGGCTCCGAGAGGGTGTTCATGCAAATCCTGCGATGACAAAAGGACTTGAATCGTACAGCCGAAACAGAAAATTCCCACAACACAAAACTATTACAAGATCTGTAACTGTTGCCAGATCTGTACGATCATATGATCATCTATTGAAATTTATATCACACAAACAACAACAAAATGCATGCCACAAATCGCCACTCCATTCATGAAAACCCACAAAACACGCTATTTAAGCATTTTTAGCGAAAGCGTTTGACTGATCAGATTTTCATTTGATAAACATATGATCAGTGCAAGGCAATGAATGACCGACTGACTACAACAATAAATGGGGTGCTCATCATGAAACTTGGTACGACCTTCGCCGCCGCTGCGGCCCTCTCCCTCCTCGCCAGCAGCATCGCCCTGGCCGCCGACGGCAAGACCTACAAGGTCGGCGCGGCGGTCTACGGCCTCAAGGGCCAATTCATGCAAAACTGGGTGCGCGAGCTCAAGGAGCACCCTGCCGTCAAAGATGGCACCGTGCAGCTCACGGTGTTCGATGGCAACTACGACGCGCTGACCCAGAACAACCAGATCGAAAACATGGTGACCCAGCACTACGACGCCATCCTGTTCGTGCCCATCGACACCAAGGCCGGCGTGGGCACCGTCAAGCAAGCCATGAGCAACGACGTGGTGGTCATCGCCTCCAATACGAAAGTAGCCGATGCCTCCGTGCCTTATGTGGGCAATGACGACGTGGAAGGTGGCCGCCTGCAGGCCCAGGCCATGGTCGACAAGCTCAACGGCAAGGGCAATGTGGTGATCATCCAGGGGCCGATTGGCCAGTCGGCACAGATCGACCGCGAAAAAGGCGAGCTGGAAGTGCTGGGCAAGCACCCGGACATCAAGATCATCGAGAAAAAGACCGCCAACTGGGACCGCGCCCAAGCCCTGACACTCACCGAGGACTGGCTGAACGCCCACCCCAAAGGCATCAACGGCGTGATCGCACAAAACGACGACATGGCCCTCGGCGCCGTGCAAGCGCTCAAGTCCCACGGCCTGACTTCCAAGGATGTGCCAGTCACGTCCATCGACGGCATGCCGGACGCGATCCAGGCGGCGAAAAAAGATGAAGTCACCACCTTCCTGCAAGACGCCCAGGCCCAGTCCCAAGGCGCCCTGGATGTGGCCCTGCGCGCATTGGCCGGCAGCGACTACAAGCCGCAATCGGTGATCTGGGAGCGCTACGCCAAAGACGTGAAATGGGGTGACGGCACCGCGAAAAACTACATCCTGCCCTGGGTGCCGGTCACCAACGCCAACGCCGACGCGCTGTACAAACAAGTCAGCGGCGCCAAGTAAGTCGTGTCGAATTATCGCTCCCCGCGCGGGAGCGATAGGTTCATCTTTGTTGTGAGGCCAGCCATGTCCACCGTCACCGAACGCCCGCAAGAACAACTGTCCCCGATCATTCCGAAAACCATGCAGGCCGTGGTCTGCCATGGCCCGGAAGACTACCGGCTGGAAACCGTCGACGTGCCCACGCCCGGCCCTGAGGAAGTCCTCACCAAGGTCGAGCTGTGCGGCATCTGCATGGGCGACATCAAGACCTATCGCGGCGCGCCCTCGTTCTGGGGTGATGCCGAACAACCGCGCTATGTGAAACCGCCAATGATCCCCGGCCATGAGTTCGTCTGCCGCGTGGTCGCCCTCGGCCCTGGCGCGGAAAAACGCGGCGTGAAGATTGGCGACCGGGTCATTTCCGAGCAGATCGTGCCGTGCTGGGGCTGCCGCTTCTGCAACCACGGCCAGTACTGGATGTGCCAGAAACACGACCTGTATGGCTTCCAGAATAATGTGCAGGGGGCCATGGCCCAGTACATGATCTTCACCAAGGAAGGCATCATCCATAAAGTCCCCGACTCCATCGCCCCGGACGAAGCCATCCTGATCGAACCGCTGGCCTGCTCGCTGCACGCCGCCGAACGCGCCAATGTGGATTTCGATGATGTGGTGGTGGTCGCCGGCGCCGGCACACTGGGCCTGGGCATCATCGGCGCGGTGCGCATGCGCAACCCGAAAAAGCTCATCGTGCTGGACATGAAGCCCGAACGCACCGCCCTCGCCCTGCGCATGGGCGCCGACGAGGTGTGGAACCCCGCCGAAGTCGACGTGCTGGCCAAGATCCGTGAAATCACCGACGGCTACGGTTGCGATATCTACATCGAAGCCACCGGTCATCACAAGGCGGTCAACCAGGGCCTGGCGATGCTGCGCAAGCTGGGGCGCTTCGTCGAGTTCAGCGTGTTCAATGACGAGGCCACGGTGGATTGGTCGATCATTGGCGACCGCAAGGAGCTGGATGTACTCGGCTCGCACCTGGGGCCCTACATGTACCCGCGCGCCATCGACTTTATCGGCAACCGCAAGATCGACATGCGCGACGTGGTCACCCACAAGTTCGCCCTGGCGGATTTCAAGGAAGCCTTTGCCGTGATGGAGCGCGGCGACAAATCCCTCAAGGTTGTGCTTGAGCCCTGACCTGCTGGATGTACCGCACCACCGCCGGCGCTTTTTCGAAGCGCCGGTGAATCAACGACAGCCAGGACGACGCGTCACTGCCTTGGATCGTGCGATACACCACGCCCGGCAAGCTGGCATGCCCCACCACCGACGCCGGCACCACGGCCACGCCCTGCCCCAATGACACCAATGCGACCACCGCCACCAAACCTCCGGGTTGCGGCCCCAGGCGCGGCGCAAAATCGCCTTGGGCGGCCACGTGCAGCGTGCCGCTGATCTGTTCCGGCAGGATGAAGGTTTCGTTTTGCAAATGCTCACAGTGGATGGCTTTCAACCCCAGCAGCCACGAATCCTGCGGCAGCGCCAGCACAAAGCCTTCACTGTCGAGGCGTAGCGCTTCCACACTCTCCGGCAAGGTCATCGGTGAGCGGATATAGCCGATATCGCAGCGCCCGTCCGCAACCGCACCCGGCAACGTGGCCATGGCGCATTCGCGTACGTTCACGCTGACATCGGGAAACGCCTGGCAAAACCCGCGCATCTGCCGCTGCAGCACCCCGGAATACACCGCCGATGCCACATAGCCCAGCTCAATGTGGCCGATCTCACCACGCCCGGCGCGCTGGGCATTGCGCTGGGCGAACTCGAACTGACGCACCGTCGCCTCCGCCTCGATCAACAACGCAGCACCCGCCTCGGTGAGGCTGACTTCGCGTTGCTGACGGATAAACAGCCGTGTGCCCAGGCTGGTTTCCATGTCCTGAATCTGTCGACTCAACGTCGGCGGAGCAATCCCCAGTTGCTCGGCAGCGCGGGTGAAATTGCGCTGCCGGGCGACGGCCAGGAAGTAGCGAAAGTGGCGGATGTCCATTGCTGGATTAGCTCAAAGGTAATGAAGTGGTTCCGCCTGGCTAACAAGGACTTTGGGCAGCGCGGATATGCTGGAGCGACTAGAACAGTAGAGAGCCCTTGCGATGTCCGTCAACTGCATTTTCTTTGTTGCCTTTGAGGTAATTCAATCATGAGCCGGGTCAGCCCACGCCTTACCTTGCTGACCGCTTCCGGTGTTTGCTCACTGATTGTGCTCGACACCAATATCGTCGCCGTGACCCTGCCGAGCATTGCTCGCGACCTGGGGGCAAACTTTGCCGACATCGAGTGGGTGGTCAGCGCCTATATGCTGGCGTTTGCCGCCTTACTACTACCGGCGGGCAGTATCGCCGACCGCTTCGGGCGCAAGAAAACCCTGATCTGGGGCTTGAGCCTTTTCATCCTCGCGTCACTGGGTTGTGGTGCAGCGCCCACTGCGCTGTTGCTGGATATCGCTCGTGCCATCAAAGGCGTGGGCGCGGCGCTGTTGCTGACGTCAGCCCTGGCATCCATCGGCCACACCTTCCACGATGAAGCGGAACGGGCCAAAGCCTGGGCCTTCTGGGGCGCGTGCATGGGCGTGGCGATGACTGCCGCACCGACACTCGGCGGCCTTATTACCCAGTATTTGGGCTGGCGCTGGATCTTCTACCTCAACCTGCCAGTGGGCCTGGCGCTGATGAGCCTGGTGCTGCGCGCCATTCCGGAATCCCGCGATACCCAGTCCGCACGGCTCGATCCTTGGGGCAGCCTGGCGTTCAGCGCGAGCCTGTTGTGCCTGATCTGGGGGTTGATCGAGGCCAATCGGATTGGCTGGGATAACCGGCTGACTTATGCGCGGCTGATCGGCGGCGCGGCATTGCTGGGCGTGTTCGTACTGGTTGAACGCCTGCAGCAGCGGCCCATGGTCGACCTGCAATTGTTTCGCCACCCACGCTTTATCGGCGCTCTGCTGGGCATGTTTGCCTACGCCGGTTGCGCTCAGGTGATGATGACGTTGCTGCCGTTTTACCTGCAAAACGGCTTGGGTTTCTCCGCAATTGCCTCGGGCCTGGGCATGCTGCCGTTTGCCTTGACCATGCTGGCCTGCCCACGCATTGGCGCGCGCCTGGCCGAACGCTTTACGCCCGCGACGATGATGTCCACCGGATTGACCCTGGTGGGTTGCGGCAATTTGCTGAGTGCCTGGGCGGTCAATCTGGGCGGCTACCTGCCCTTTGCCCTGGCCATCGCCGTGACGGGCGCCGGTGCGGGCCTGCTCAATGGTGATACGCAGAAAAACATCATGGCCTGCGTGCCTCGGGACCGCGCAGGGATGGCTTCCGGCATGAGCACCACCATGCGTTTCAGCGCGATCATGTTGGCGATTGGCGTGTATGGGGCGTTGCTGAGCAGCCACAGCGAACAGCTGCTGAGTGCAAGCATCGACACGCAATGGCAGGCGCACGTGAACGGGATTGCTTCACGCGTGGTGGCCGGGGATATGCCGGCGGCGATGGGATTGCTACCGGAGTCGGCGCGAGAGGTGGTGCAACCGCTGGCACGGCAGGCATTTGTGGGTGGGTTCAGTGGTGTGCTGTGGGTCGCGGGCTTGCTGGGTTTGCTGGGGGCTCTAGTCGTAGGGACATTGATGAGAAACCCAATACCAGCGGTGCAACAGGCCTCCACGAAACCTGTACACCGCTGATCAGCCTTACCAGAACCGCTGCTGGGTCAACCGGCTCCACCAGGTCAACAGCACGCGGTCCACCGAGCCACTGGCGGCCAGGCCCACGCGCTCCTGCAAACTCTTGCGCTCGGCATAGTGCAGGTGGAACACCTCGGCGGTCTTGGCCTTGGTGGCCAGGTATTCGTCGCTGGTTTGCAGCTCATCGACCAGTTGCTTGTCGAGGGCTGCAACACCCAGCCACACTTCTCCAGTCGCAACATCGTCGATCGCCAGCTGCGGGCGGTAACGCGAGACAAAGTTCTTGAACAACTGGTGAGTGATGTCCAGGTCTTCCTGGAACTTCTCGCGACCCTTCTCGGTGTTTTCGCCAAACACGGTGAGGGTGCGTTTGTACTCACCGGCGGTCAGCACTTCAAAGTCGATGTCGTGTTTTTTCAGCAGGCGGTTCACGTTAGGCAGCTGTGCGACCACGCCGATGGAACCGAGGATGGCAAACGGTGCGCTGATGATCTTCTCGCCGATGCACGCCATCATGTAGCCGCCGCTGGCCGCGACCTTGTCAATGCACACGGTCAAGGGCACGCCCGCCTGGCGGATACGCGCCAGTTGCGACGAGGCCAGGCCGTAGCTGTGGACCATGCCGCCGCCACTTTCCAGGCGCAGCACCACTTCATCCTTCGGCGTGGCCAGGCTCAGCAAGGCGGTGATTTCATGGCGCAGGCTTTCAGTGGCCGAGGCCTTGATGTCACCATCAAAATCCAGCACGAACACCCGTGGCCTGGCCTCGGCTTTCTGCTTGCCTTTCTTCTTTTCAGCCTTGCCTTCGGACTTGCGCAGGGCCTTGAGCTGATCCTTGTCGAGCAAGGTCGATTCCAGGCGCTCACGCAGGCCTTTGTAGAAGTCATTGAGTTTGCTGACCTGCAATTGGCCGGCGGATTTGCGACGACCTTTGCTGCGCAGCGACGCAAAGCTGATCAGTACCACCAGAATAGCGACCACCAGGGTGACGGTCTTCGCCAGAAAGCTCGCGTATTCGGCCAAAAAATCCATGGTTCTCCTTACAAGTGCAGTGCGCCAGGCGCGGATTGACCAAGCATACCGACGGGGCTTGCCGGGAGCCAGTGCTCAAACCGCCACCAAGCGCCCTCTAACGAGCTTTTAAAACAAGCGTATGTTTTTTCATTGACAGCTCGCAGGCATCCTCATAACCTCGCCAGACTTTCAACGTACCGGGAAAACGGACGTGGGCAGCATCTATCTGATTCGACATGGCCAGGCCTCCTTCGGTGCAGACGACTATGACGTCCTGTCGCCCGTCGGCGTGGAACAGGCACAGGTACTCGGCCGCCACCTGGCGGAAATGGGCCTGGTGTTCGACCGCTGTGTGGCCGGCGACCTGCGCCGCCAGCAGCACACCGCCACCGCTGCGTTCGATCAGTACAGCGCCCTGGGCCTGCCGGTACCGGCACTGGAAACCGACAGCGCCTTCAACGAATTCGATGCCGACGCAATCATCCGCGCCCTGCTCCCCGACCTGCTCACCACCGAACCCGAAGCCCTGGAGATCCTGCGCAACGCCGCGCAGAACCGCAGCGAATTCCAGCGCATTTTCGCCCTGATCATCGAGCGCTGGCTGGCCGGCACCTACGACCCGCCAGGGCTGGAAAGCTGGCTGAGCTTTGTGGAACGTGTCCAGGGTGGCCTGCAACGCATTCTTGAAGCGGCGGACAACGCGCAGAAAATCGCCGTGTTCACCTCCGGCGGCACTATCACCGCCCTGCTCCACCTGATTACCCGGATGCCTGCCGCGCAAGCGTTCGAACTGAACTGGCAAATTGTTAACACCTCGCTCAACCAGCTGAAATTCCGCGGTCGCGAGGTGGCACTGGCTTCCTTCAACAGTCATGCCCACTTGCAACTGTTGAAGGCGCCGCAGCTCATCACGTTCCGATGAGCTGCGGCCAACCGTGACCCCAAGGTCACTGGACTCTACCCTAAAGGATCGAAACCATGACTGACGTAGCCAAAGCTGTAGAAGCAATGAAAGCCAAATTCAACCCAGCCGCCGCCGACGGCCTGGACCTGGTGTTCGGTTTCCGCATCGACGACACCCAGAACTTCTCGCTGGTGGTGAAAGACAACACCTGCGAACTGCTGGAAGGCGAAAACCCAGACGCCCAGGTCACCTTGGTGATGGACGCTGACACCATGAAAGGCATCGTCAGCGGCGAGACCGACGGCATGCAGGCCTTCATGGGCGGCAAGCTGCGCACCGAAGGCGACATGATGCTGGCGATGAAGCTGAGCGAACTGTTCCCGGCTTGATTCACGGGCAACCCTGAATCCGATCCCGCCTTTACAGGCGGGATTTTTAGTTGGGCTGTAGCAACAACACCACCAACGCACTCCACCCCGTCTGATGCGAAGCCCCCAACCCGCGTCCGGTCTCGCCATGAAAATACTCATGGAATAACACCAGGTCGCGACTCTCCGGGTCAGCCTCCAGCTGCGCATACCCGGCCATCGACGGCCGCAGGCCATTCTCATCGCGTAGAAACAACCGGGTCAGTCGCTGACTGAGGCTGTCAGCCACTTCCTCCAGGGATGACAGATAACCACTGCCCGTCGGGTACTCCACCGAGAAGTTATCGGCGTAATAGCGGTGAAATTCGCGCAACGATTCGATCAGCATGTAGTTCACCGGCATCCACAACGGCCCGCGCCAGTTGGAGTTGCCGCCGTACAGCCGCGAGTCGGATTCGCCCGGCTGGTAACTCGCACACAGGGTATTGCCGTTCATCTTCAGCGCCAGCGGTTGTTCGGCGAACGCCTTGGACAAGGAGCGCACACCAAACGCCGACAAGAACTCATTGTCATCCAACATGCGTCGCAACAGGTCCTTGGTGCGTTCACCGCGCAGCAGCGCCAGCAACAGGCGATTGCCCTGCCCTGGCTCGTTCCAGCGCGAGACCAGTTTGGCCAGGTCCGGCCGGTGCTTCATGAAGCCCAGCAAACGCTCGCGCAACCCTTCCAGGCCTTCATGCTCACGCTGCTCCAGCACCAGCACCGCAAACAGCGGCATCAGCCCGACGATGGAACGCAGGCGCACCGGCTCGTTCTGGCCATCGGGGCGGTGCAGCACATCGTAGAAGAACAGGTCCTGCTCATCCCACAGGCCTTCGGCGCCGTCGTCGACGCGGTTGATGGCGCCGGCGATATACAGGAAGTGCTCGAAGAACTTCACCGCGATGTCGACATACACTCCGTTGCGCTTGGCCAGCTCCAAGGCGATGCGCATCAAGTCCAGCGCATACGCCGCAACCCACGCCGTGCCGTCGGCCTGATCCAACTGGTAACCCGGTGGCAACGCGGCCGAGCGGTCGAACAAGGCGATATTGTCCAGCCCGAGGAAGCCGCCCTGGAACAGATTGCGCCCCTCGGCGTCCTTACGATTGACCCACCAGGAAAAATTCAGCAGCAGCTTGTGGAAAATCCGCTCCAGGAAATCCATATCGCCGACGCCGGTCAGCGCCTTGTCCTGCTGATAGACGCGCCAACTGGCCCAGGCATGCACCGGCGGGTTGGCGTCGTCGAAGCGCCATTCGTAGGCCGGCAACTGGCCGTTGGGGTGCATGAAGCGGTCTTTCACCAGCAACAACAGTTGCTGCTTGGCATAGCCCGGATCGATCAATGCCATGGCCACTGCCTGAAAGCCTTGGTCCCATGAGGCGTACCACGGGTATTCCCAGGTGTCGGGCATGGAAAGGATGTCGAAATTCGACAAGTGCCGCCAATGGGTATTACGGATATGCAGGCGTTCGGGCGGCGGCGCGGGTTGTGCCGGGTCGCCGTCGAGCCACTGGTTCACATCGAAATAGTAAAGCTGCTTGGACCACAGCAACCCGGCCAGGGCCTGACGCTGCACATTGCGCGCGTCCTCATCGGCGATACCGTGTTGCAAGGCGGCGTAGAAGTCATCGGCCTCTTGGCGGCGTTGCTCGAACAGCTTGCGGACGTTGACTGGCGGCGCGTCGGCCGGCGCAAAACGCAGGTAGAGGGTTTTGCTTTCCAGGCCTGCCAAGTCGAGGATGAAACGCGCGGCGACTTTAGTCCCGCTGTCGCGTCGAATCGCAGCGTGGTCACCGCCGACTACGTAATCATTGATTCCGTCCTTGAACGGCCCCGGCGCCGCCTGCCCATCCAGCCGGGAAATATTGGTTTCGTTCTCGCAGAATAACCACTCCATCCCGTCCTGGCCCCAGGCGCTGAGATGGCGATCCGCCAACTCATGATGACGCGCCAGCACCTGCTCGCCGTCCAGCGTCAATTGCGGCTTGGGTGCGTCGAAGGTCCAGCTCCAGTCATTGCGCGCCCACAGGTGGGGCAACACCTGCACACGGGTTGGCTGGTCAGAACGGTTGTGTACGGTGACACACATGAAGATATCGTCGGGCTGATGCTTGGCATATTCGACGCTGACATCGCAGTAGCGGTTGTCTTCGAACACGCCGGTATCGAGGATCTCGTACTCGGCATCCGCCAGGCCACGGCGGGCGTTTTCGCTGATCAGGTCGGCGTAGGGAAAGGCGGCATGGGGGTATTTGTAGAGCATGCGCATGTAGGCATGGCTCGGTACTCCGTCGACGAAAAAGTACAGTTCCTTGACGTCTTCACCGTGGTTGCCCTCGGCGTTGTTGAGGCCGAACAGACGCTCCTTGAGGATCGCGTCACGCTCGTTCCACAGGGCCAGGCCCAGACACCAGCGTTGCGCCTTGTCGCTGAAACCCGCCAAACCATCCTCGCCCCAGCGATAGGCGCGGCTGCGCGCGTGTTCATGGGGGAAGTAGGTCCAGGCATCGCCATCGGCGCTGTAGTCTTCGCGCACCGTGCCCCATTGGCGTTCACTCAGATAAGGGCCCCACTCGCGCCAACGCTCGGCATCCGGCTGCGCCAGGCGTTGGCCTTCGAGGGTTGCACGTATTCGGTTGTCGGGTGTGGCCGTCATCGGGTCCTCCATCGCCTACCAGATGAGAGGCAGTGTAGAGCCCAATGACGCCCGGGTGCACATGAAGACTTAGAAGATGGCGTAGGTGTAGTTGAAGATCAGGCGGGTCTGGTCCTGGTCGGCGGTGCCGGTGTTCTTGCCGTGATAGGTGCCGGTACGGAAAGTCGTACCGAAGCCTTTCAGAGGACCGGCCTGCACGACGTAGTCCAGGCGGAAGTCGGCTTCGTTTTCTTTCTGGTCAGGGCCACCGGCTACCTTCGACTTGATGTCCCGGCCATCCAGGTAAGCCACGGATGCCTTCAGACCCGGTACGTAGGCCTTGAAGTCATACGAGTACTGACCAAAATTGACCTGCTCGCCCGCGCGGGAGAACTGGCCCACCACAGCATCGGTGAACAGGTAGAAGTCGCTACCGCCGGCGCCTTGTGCATGCGGATCGGCCAGGCTGCCCTGGTTCACCCACACAAAGCCGCCGTCGTCGCTCACGCCAATGTGGCCGAGCATCAAGCTGCTGCCGCCCAACTGGTAGGTGAAGGCCGCACTGTAGGTTTTGTTGTCCACTTCGCCGGCGTGCTTGGCGTAGCCGCCGTTGTTGTTGAACTGGTAGCCGCTCTCACCGTTCTTGCCGTCGCTGCTGCTGTCGAAGTAGCGCAGGTCGGTCTTGAACGACTGGTCATTGCCCAGCGGCAAGACGTGGACCAGGCCGAAGTAGTTCTGTTTGTAGAAGTCTTGCAACTGCGCGTAGTAGTACTGCAACGTCAGGTTTTTCGCGATGACGTTGTCGGAAGAACCAAACGGTTTGTAGTCCACCCCACCGAACTTGAAGCTGTCACTGTCGCGCGTCCCACCGGCCACGCTCAAGCCTGTGGAGTTGCTGGAGGCTCGGCCTTCGGCACGGTTCAGCTCACCGCCGGTAAAGGTGACGTTGGGAATGTCGTTGGAGGTCAGGATGCCGCCGTCAAAGGTCTGCGGCGCTACGCGGCTGTCGTTGGACACCAAAATCGGCAGCACCGGCGCCAAGCCACCACCGACATGCAACTCGGTCTGGGAAACGCGGAACTTCACATTGCCCGCCGCACGACCAAAGGAATCGGCGGGTTCGGTGCCGTTGTTCTTGGTCGGGAAGAAGCTGTTGCCGTTACCCGACAGGCCCGCGCCCGCCGTGTGGCCATCACCGCCGTCCAGGCGCAGCGCGCCGAAGGCCATGACGTCAAACCCCAGGCCGACGGTGCCTTGGGTGAAGCCGGATTTGTAGTCAAAACGCAGCGCCGTTGCAGTTTCGCGCAGGTCGTTGTTGGTCCCCGAGCGGTTATCCGCGCTGTAGTACATAGTCCGCGAGCTGATGGCCGCGTGACTGTCTTCAAGGAAACCGCTGTGACCGTTGCCCGTGCCCAGCGAACCGAGCCCGAAATCATCAGCGAATGCCTGTTGTGCAAGAACGGCGGCGGTGATCGACAACGCCAGTGTAGAAATTTTCATTAACGACAGCCCCTAAACATTTTTTTATGTGTCTGGTGTGCATAACGGCGTTTTCATCCTTGCAAACGTGACGATTCTTTCATGCCGACCGGGGCGGACTCCGTGAAGAATTAGTTAGGAAAACCGCCCTTAAATGAAATTTCTCACGGGCTGTTTTTTGTCATATTCACGTCATCTCATTCATTTGCAGAATGAAGTCCTGAGGATTCTTCGTTTGCAAGCGTGCCTTGCGCTCAACAAAATCCAGGCAAAGGTCACCTCTATCGTCATCGCCATCAGGAATTTTTCTATGCCCAGCACCGCACATGTCAGCCCAGACGAGATCCGCAAGGGCTTTTCCAAGGCCATGTCCGACATGTACCGAGATGAAGTTCCCCTGTATGGCGCGCTGATGGAGCTGGTGGCCGAGACCAATGCCCACGTGCTCGACACCCAGCCGCACCTGGCGCAGCAGCTGCAACGCACCGGCGAAATCCAGCGCCTGGACATGGAACGCCACGGCGCGATCCGCCTGGGCACGGCAGAAGAGCTGGCGACCATCAGCCGCCTGTTCGCAGTGATGGGCATGCAACCGGTGGGCTACTACGACCTGACACCGGCTGGCGTACCCGTGCACTCCACCGCATTTCGCGCCGTGCATGAGCAGGCGCTGCAAACCAGCCCGTTTCGCGTGTTCACCTCATTGCTGCGCCTGGAACTGATCGAGAACCACGACCTGCGCGCCTTTGCCGAAACCGCCCTGGCCAAACGCTCGATCTTCACCCCTGGCGCCCTGGCGCTGATCGAACAAGCGGAAAAAGACGGCGGCCTCAACGTTGCGGACGCCGATGAGTTCATCCGCCAAGCCCTGGAAACCTTCCGCTGGCACCACACCGCCACCGTCACCGGCGCGCAGTACCAGCAACTGAGCGACCAGCACCGCCTGATCGCCGACGTGGTCGCCTTCAAAGGCCCGCACATCAACCACCTGACCCCGCGCACCCTGGACATCGATCAGGTCCAGGCCGCGATGCCCGGCAAAGGCATCACGCCAAAAGCCGTGATCGAAGGACCCCCTTGCCGCCAGTGCCCGATCCTGCTGCGCCAGACCAGCTTCAAGGCCCTCGACGAACCCATCGCCTTCACCGACGCCCAAGGCAGCCACAGCGCACGCTTCGGCGAAATCGAACAACGCGGCGTGGCGCTCACCCCCAAAGGCCGTGCGCTGTACGACCAGTTGCTGAACGCCGCGCGCGACGAATTGGGCGCTTTCCCCAATGAGGGCAACGCCGCACGTTATATGCAATTGATGGAACATCACTTCCAGGCCTTCCCGGATAACCACGCGCAGATGCGTGAACAGGGCTTGGCGTACTTCCGCTACTTCACCACCGCACAGGGCCTGGCGGCGCGCGGAACGGCCGAGCAACCGCGTACTCTTGAAGCATTGATCGCAGCGGGCCACATCGATGTGGAGCCATTGGTGTATGAAGATTTTCTGCCGGTGAGTGCGGCGGGGATTTTCCAGTCAAACCTGGGGGATGCGGCGCAGAGTCACTACGCGGCCAATTCGAACCAGGCCGAATTTGAAAAGGCACTGGGCCGTCGGACCATTGATGAATTGAAGCTGTATGAAGAGACGCAGCAGCGCTCGATTGATGACTGCACAAAGGCTCTGCTGGCGTGAACTGAAGTACCCACCCGGCTCACCAGCGCAATCCTTGCGCCGCAACAGTCCCCAGAGCCGGGTGCCCCTCAGTTGTAAACCCCTCCTAATATCCCGGAAAGGTCGTTGCCAGAAACAACCTACACGTTTTTAGGAAGCCCATGGTTTGAGATAAATCCTAATCGAGACGAAGCTGAAAGTACGTGATCCCCCGTACAGCGTTAATCGTGTCGAACAGGAGATATCATGACAACAGCCACGAATATTCTGATGTACCCCATGATAAATGAGGAAGAATATTTTGGTCACGCCACACACAAACTCATAAAACAAAATAATAAATCATGAACCCAAGGAAGATAGACCAACAACACCTGGCAGCAGGTCTATCCGGACTTGCAAACTTGCTCCTCGGTGCATCTTCTCTTTACTGGAAAGCACTTAGCGATTTTTCATACATAACATTACTTATATACAGAGTCACGTTATCCAGCGCCACTCTCGCTTTGCTCCTCCTTGCATTCAGGCGACTTGGCAACTTCAAAAACATTACAACAGGATTAATCCTCACGCACTGCGCAGCCGCAACAATGATTGCTTTCAACTGGGGAGCCTTCATTTGGTCATCCCTCAATGGACATCTATTAGAAAGTGGTCTCGGGTACCTTCTAGCTCCTTTCATCTCCATTGGGATGGGCTGCTTGATTTACCATGAACCCATCACACCGCGAAAAATGCTGTCCACCATCGTTGCGCTAAGCTCGGTCGTATCTCTCGTTCTCCTCAGTGAAAACCTAAATCACTGGACCTACCTGCTGATCGCCACGACATGGGGCTCATATACATATCTAAAAAAAACCACCTCATTAGACGCAGTAAGTGGGTTATTTCTAGAAACGCTTTTTTTGTCCGCGTTTCTGACTCTCGCTATTTGGGCATTCAACCTCACCATCATTCAACCCAATGAATCCCCTTACCAAAACTTATTAATCTTGCTCGCTGGCGTGGTATCCGTAACGCCATTGCTGATGTTTTCTTTCGCCACCAACAAAATACCACTATCAGCAACTGGGTTTTTACAGTTTATATTACCGCTCACACTGTTCAGTATCGGCATTATTTTCTACGAGCAGACAATACCCAAGTTATCCCTGGCACTACTCATGGCAACAGCCAGCATACTAGCAATACTCCTTGCTTACGACTTATCCACCGCCACATCATTAAATGCAAAAAAAATTAGAGACGAAAAACATCTATGAAAGCATCATTATGCGAAATGAGATGAAAGCAGCATTCGAGTCAAGTGCATTGCTCTATCGCTTGCGATGCCAGATTGGGCATGCTGAAGAGGCTATCCGTTCGGTGGGGGCCGTAGCTCAATTTTGGTGGCAGGGTTGAGATCTCGGGAGTTCTAGTCTTGGCGTTGAAGCACTAGCACGCGGCCGCCAAACCTATGTCAGATCAGCGTGCTCAGGGCACGGATTTAAACCCGACCGATTCGGCTCAACGTCACCCCGATGAAGTACCCACCCGGCTCACCAGCGCAATCCTTGCGCCGCAACAGTCCCCAGAGCCGGGTGGGCGGTGGGCATCATAGGCAGTGAAAGCCGCCCTGTCCTTCAGACAATTCTGAACAAATGTGTCCGCGCCCTGTAGGAGCGCGGACCATCGCCTAACCCAACTTCGCCACAATGTCGTCTTTGATCAACAGCCGTTTCTTCTTCAGCTTCTCCACATCCTCATCGCTGGCGCTTGCCGATTCTGCCTTCAGCACCTCCTTGTCAGCGTCATCGTATTGAGTGAGCAGCGAGTCCAGGCGTTTGTCGCTCGCCCTGCGTTCGTGAACCTCTTCCTTGCTCTTCCCCAAATCCAGATACAGGTCGTGTTTCACTGGCATGGCGTACCTCCGCACGTTGATCAATGGCTTACTACGACCTAGAAGCTAGACCATTGCGAGGGGTCTTGTCATGTCCGGGGTCAATACAGCCCCGTTCGTCGCGGCGCAGGTGTTTGGATCAAACCTTTGCGGCGCCCTGCCCTCCACTCTAGATAGCCATTCGAGGGAGACCGGTTTCATGACTCATGCCGCCACCGCTGTCGACACCCAATGCATCAACACGATCCGCACCCTGGCCATGGACGCCGTGCAGAAGGCCAATTCTGGCCATCCGGGCACGCCCATGGGCCTGGCGCCGGTGGGTTATACGCTGTGGAGTCGGTTCCTGCGTTATCACCCGGAGCACCCTGACTGGCCTAATCGTGACCGCTTTGTGTTGTCGGTGGGGCATGCGTCGATGTTGCTGTACTCGCTGTTGCACCTGGCCGGTGTGGTGGAGATCGATGCCCATGGCAAGCGTACTGGCCAGCCGGCGATCAGCCTGGACGATATCAAGCAGTTCCGGCAGGCCGATTCAAAAACGCCGGGCCATCCCGAGTACCGCATGACCACTGGCGTGGAAACCACCACCGGGCCACTCGGCCAGGGCTGCGCCAACAGCGTCGGCATGGCGATGGCCGAGCGATGGTTGGGTGAGCGTTTCAACCGTGAGGGCCAGGTGTTGTTCGATTACAACGTCTACACCCTGTGCGGTGACGGCGACATGATGGAAGGCATCAGCAGCGAAGCCGCGTCGATGGCCGGGCATTTGAAGCTTGCGAACCTGTGCTGGATCTACGACAACAACACCATCAGTATCGAAGGGCACACCGAGTTGGCGTTCAGCGAAGACGTGATCCAGCGCTTCCAGGCCTATGGCTGGCACACGCTGCACGTGACCGACGCCAATGACTTGCAGGCCTTGAGCGCGGCGCTGGAGACCTTCAAAAGCAATACCGGCGCACCGACCCTGATCGTGGTCGACAGCGTGATCGGCTACGGCTCGCCCCACAAGCACAACACCGCCGCCGCCCATGGCGAACCGTTGGGCGATGAAGAAATCCGCCTGACCAAGGCCGCTTACGGCTGGCCGCAGGATTCAAGCTTCCTGGTGCCCGATGACGCGCGTTCTGTTTTGCGTGACGCTCTGCTGGAACGCGCCGAACCGCTGTATCAACAGTGGAACCAGACGCTGTCCGACCTCGACCCGCAATTGGCCGATGAGCTGCGCCGCATGCGCGCGGGCGAAATGCCGGAACAGTGGCAGGCGCAACTTCCCAGCTTTGAGACCGATGCCAAGGGCGTAGCCAGCCGTGCATCAGGTGGCGAGGTGCTCAACGCCTTCGCCCAGCAAATCCCCTGGCTGCTTGGCGGCTCGGCAGACTTGTCGCCGTCGACCAAAACCAACCTCACCTTCGATGGCGCCGGGCGTTTCAGTGCCGATGACTACAGCGGGCGCAACCTGCATTTCGGCATTCGCGAACATGCCATGGGCGCGATTGCCAATGGCATGGCGCTGTCCTACCTGCGGCCCTACACCTCGACCTTTCTGGTGTTCAGCGACTATATGAAACCACCGATCCGCCTGGCGGCGATCATGGAATTGCCGGTGGTGTTTGTGTTTACCCATGACTCGATTGGCGTGGGTGAAGACGGGCCGACGCACCAGCCGATCGAACACCTCACGCAACTGCGCGCCACACCGGGGTTGCTGACGCTGCGGCCCGGCGATGCCAATGAAACCCTGGAACTGTGGAAGGTCGCCTTGGCGCAAACCCATCGACCAAGCTGTGTGGTGTTGTCGCGTCAGCCGTTGCCGACATTGAATCGTACGAAATATGCGGCGGCGTCCGGGGCCGCCAAAGGGGCTTATGTGTTGGCGAGTGCGGACGAGCCCAAGGTGATTCTGTTGGCGACCGGCAGCGAGGTCAGCCTGGCGGTGGCGGCGTATGAACAGTTGAAAAGCGAAGGGATCGCTGCTCGGGTGGTCTCGATGCCGAGTTGGGAGTTGTTTGAAGACCAGGACCAGGCGTATCGCGACAGCGTGTTGCCGCCAGCGGTGAAGGCGCGGGTCGTGGTGGAACAGGCTGGGCCATTGGGTTGGGACCGGTATGTCGGGCAGACCGGGGCCAAGGTGGTGATGAACAGCTTTGGCGCGTCGGCGCCGTTGGCCAAGTTGCAGGAGAAGTTTGGGTTTACTGTGGAGAATGTGGTGGAGCAGGCTTTATCGCAGGTTCAACTGATTCAGGGTTGAGCTGAAAGTGGGATTGCGGGCGAATGCGGGGGGGATTTTTTGATCGGGTACATATCCGTTTCTTTGGTAACGGCTGGTATTGGTTCCGCTCTTACAGCGGGTCACTTTTGGAAAAGAGCCCCAAAAGTAACCAAAAGGGCTCTTGCCCCAACACTCGGTACCTCGCCTAGGCTCGGTATGCCCGTAATCCGACAGGTATTTGGGGGGCCGCCGCCACGCGCCATCCATGGCGCGGGGCGGCTAAACCGGCATCCCTGCCGGTTTACCCCCCAAATCCCTATCGAATTCCGGCCAGCGTGTTTGACGGGGCGCCTAAGATCAAAAACAAAGCCAGAGCCAGAGCCAGAGCAGATTGATATCTACCTGATATAGCAGATCTAAATTGTGGGAGCGGGCTTACTCGCGAAAGCGGTGGATCAGTTAGAAATGTAATCGCTGACACGCCCCCTTCGCGAGCAAGCCCGCTCCCACATTTGAAACTGAGACCGGCTTCCAGAAACCGGTCGGCTACCAGGCCGCCGCGCTTTCGCTTTTGATTTTGATCTCAGGCGCCCCGTCAAACACGCTGGCCGAACGCAGGCTTGAATCCGTGGGTAACCCGGCAGGACGCCGGGTTAGCCGCGCTGGGCCAAGGATGGCCCATCGCGGCGGCCCACGGATTCAAGCCGGAGTGAGGGCACACCGAGCCTAGGCGAGGTGCCGAGTGTTGGGGCAAGAGCGCTTTGGTTACTTTCGCGCTTTTCGAAAGTGACCCGCCGTAAGGGCGGAACCCTAAGTAGCCGTTACCTAAACAACGGATATGTACACCAACCCCCCCCCCCACATTTGCTCAAAATCACCAGTTAGACCAGCTCTCGAGCCAGAAACGGCGCAGTCCGGCTCACCTTGCTTTTCGCAACTTTCTGCGGCGTACCACTGACAACCACCTTCCCCCCCAAATCCCCCGCCCCCGGCCCGATATCAATCACCCAATCACTCTGCGCCACCACGCGCATCTCATGCTCCACCACAACCACCGTATGCCCCGCGTCCACCAGATGATTCAACTGGCTGAGCAAGCGGTCCACATCCCGTGGATGCAGCCCGGTAGTCGGCTCATCCAGCACATACAGGGTCGCGCCCCGCGCATTGCGTTGCAGCTCGGTCGCCAGCTTGATGCGCTGCGCTTCACCGCCCGACAACTCAGTGGCCGGTTGGCCCAGGCGCAGATAACCCAGGCCGATGTCCCGCAGCACCTGCAACGAGCGCAGCACACTCGGTTGCTCGGCAAACACGTCCACCGCTTGCTCCACCGTCAGCCCCAATACTTGGGCGATGGTCAAGCCTTGCCATTTCACCGCCAGGGTCTCGGGGTTGTAGCGCGCTCCATGACAGGTCGGGCACGGTGCGTACACGCTGGGCATGAACAGCAACTCGACACTGACAAAACCTTCCCCTTCGCAGTTCGGGCAACGGCCCTTGGCGACGTTGAACGAGAATTGCCCGGCATCGTAGTGACGCTTCTTCGCCGCCGGAGTGGCCGCGAACAGCTTGCGCACGTTGTCGAACAGGCCGGTATAGGTCGCCAGGTTGGAGCGCGGGGTGCGGCCGATGGGCTTCTGGTCCACCTGCACCAGGCGGCGGATATGCTCCAGCCCGGCGCTGATGTGCCCGCCGCTGGTTTGCGGCGCGTCGTCTTCCAGGCTCGGTTCTTCGTCGTTTTCCACCACGCGACCAAGACCGGCGCCCACCAGCTCCAGCAGCGCCTGGCTGACCAGGCTGGACTTGCCCGACCCGGAAATCCCGGTGACCGCCGTGAAGCAGCCCAACGGGAAATCGACGTTCAGGTCCTTGAGATTATTGCGCGTCACCCCTTGCAGTTTCAGCCAGCCGGTCGGCTCGCGGCGCGCTTGCTCCGATACACGCTTGTCAGCAAACAAATACTCACGGGTCTGCGACGCCTGCACCTGCGCCAATCCTGCCGGCGGGCCGCTGTACAACACCTGCCCGCCATGCTCGCCGGCGGCCGGGCCGACATCGATCAGCCAATCGGCGCGGCGCATGGTTTCCAGGTCGTGTTCCACCACAAACAACGAATTGCCCGCGGCTTTCAAACGTTCCAGGGCGGTGAATAACGCCTCGCCATCCGCCGGATGCAGGCCCGCCGAGGGTTCATCCAGCACATAGATCACGCCGAACAACTGCGAACCCAACTGGGTCGCCAAACGCAACCGTTGCAACTCCCCTGATGACAGGGTTGGTGTGCTGCGTTCCAAAGACAAATAACCCAGGCCCAACTCGGTCAACGTGCTGACCCGCTCCAGCAAATCCTGGGCAATCCGCTGGGCAGCCAGGCGTTTTTCCACCGACAGTTTCATCTTGTCTTGCCCCGCCGCCACTGGCCGCAGCAACTCGGCCAATTGCGCCAACGACAACTGCGACAACTCACCGATGTCCACCCCGGCAAACTTCACCGACAGTGCCGCCTTGGTCAGGCGTTTGCCCTCGCACAGCGGGCAGGCGCTGCCCTGCATGAACTGCGACACGCGCTTCTTCATCAGCGCGCTCTGGGTGTGGGCGAAGGTGTGCAGGATGTAGCGCCGGGCGCCCATGAAGGTGCCTTGGTAGCTCGGCTCCAGTTTGCGCTTGAGCGCGTCGCGGGTCTGTTCCGGCGTGAAGCCGGCGTAGACCGGTGCGGTGGGGGTGTCCTCGGTGAACAGGATCCAGTCGCGCTGCTTTTTCGGTAGATCACGCCAGGGGATATCCACGTCGTAGCCCAACGTCACCAGGATGTCGCGCTGGTTCTGGCCTTGCCACGCCAATGGCCACGACGCCACCGCACGCTGGCGGAGGGTCAGCGAAGGGTCCGGCACCATCAGCGCTTCGGTCACCTCGTACACGCGGCCCAGGCCATGGCATTGCGGGCACGCGCCCTGGGGCAGGTTGGGCGAGAAGTCTTCGGCGTACAGCATCGGTTGCCCCGGCGGATAGCTGCCGGCGCGGGAGTACAGCATGCGGATCAGGCTCGACAGCGTCGTCACGCTGCCCACCGACGAGCGTGCACTCGGCGTGCCGCGCTGCTGTTGCAGGGCCACGGCGGGCGGCAGGCCTTCGATGCTGTCCACGTCCGGCACGCCGACCTGGTCGATCAGCCGCCGCGCATAAGGCGCCACCGACTCGAAATAACGCCGTTGCGCCTCGGCATACACCGTGGAAAACGCCAGGGACGATTTGCCGGAACCCGACACGCCGGTAAACACCACCAGGGCATCCCGGGGAATATCCACATCGACGTTACGCAGGTTGTGCTCGCGGGCGCCGCGCACGCGGACGAAACCGCTTGGCTGGGCAGTGATCGCAGGGATGTTGCGCTGTGAAGTCATGGACAACCTTGTCGGGCGGTGAGCACGCTGCGCACCCGTTGCGTCAGGGCTTCGGGGCTGTAGGGTTTGCTCAGCAGATGAATGTCGGCGCTCAGCAGATGATTGCTGGAGAGAATGTCGCGGGTATGGCCGGAGGTGAACAGCACCGCCACCGGCGGATCCTGCACACGGGCCCAGTCGGCCAGATCGGTGCTTTTGACGCGGCCGGGCATGACCACATCGGTAAAGATCAGCTCCGGCTGCAAACCGGCTTGCAGCTTGAGCATGGCCTGGTCACCGTCATCGGCCGTGAGCACGGTGTAGCCGGACTGTTCGAGCAACTCGACGACGGTCAGGCGCACGCCTTCGTTGTCCTCGACCACCAGGATGGTTTCCTGGCCGCCACTCTGGGGGAGCTGGTCGATGTGCACATCGAGGCTTTCCGGCTCTAGGCTGTGGGGGAAATACATCTGCACCACCGAGCCTTTGCCCTGCTCACTCCACATTTCCACATGCCCGCCGCTCTGGCGCACAAAGCCGAACACCATGCTCAGGCCCAGGCCGGTGCCATGGCCTTCGCGCTTGGTGGTGAAGAAGGGTTCGAACGCACGTTTCAGCGTGGACTCGGACATGCCCACACCGGTGTCGATCACCGCCAGGCGCACATACTCGCCGGGCTTGATGCTTTTACCCGCGCAATCATCCGGGTTGAGGATGATGTTCTCACCGGTGATACGGATCACGCCCTCGCCCTGCATGGCGTCCCGGGCGTTGATCGCGAGGTTGAGCAGCGCATTTTCCAGCTGGTTGCGGTCCACGTTGATAAACCAGGAGTCCTGGGGCAATTGCACATCAATGTGGATGGTTTCCCCCAGCGCCCGTTGCAGCAGTTCGCCAAGCCCCGCGTAGATGCGTTGCGGGTTGTACACCGCCGGCGACAAAGGTTGGCGACGCGCAAACGCGAGCAATTGCGACGACAGCTTGGCACCACGCTCCACCGCCGCAATAGCCGCGGCGACACGGCGCTGCACCTGGGCGTTGTCCGGTTCGTGGCGGGCCAGCAAATGCAGGTTGCCGGCGATCACTTGCAGCAGGTTATTGAAGTCGTGGGCCACGCCGCCGGTCAGGCCGCCGATGGCTTCGAGTTTCTGCGACTGGCGCAGTTGGTCCTCGGCAGCGGAGCGTGCCTGCACTTCGGCGGCGACCCGTTGTTCCAGGTTATGCGTGAGTTCCTGGCGCACCTGTTCGGACTTCACCAGTTCGGTGGTCTCCACCACAATCGCCAATACCCCGGCGGGTTGTTGGTTGTCGCCGGCGACCGGGCTGTAATACAGGTCCAGCCACACGGTTTCCGGCTGACCATTGCGCAGCAGCACCAGGTCCTTGTTGTTGAACGACAGGGTGCCACCCGCCAGGCAAGTGTCCATCACATGACGATTGAACTCGGCCACTTCCGGCCAACCCAGTTCTACCGGCGTGCCCAGCAGGTACGGGTGACGGCCACCGGCAAAGGCCGAGTAGCTGTCGTTGTAGATCATGTACCCCCATTGGCCCCACAGCATCACCATCGGCACGGGTGACGCCAGCATCATCTGCACCGTGCAGGTCAGGCTGGTGGACCATTGGTCGATAGGGCCCAGATCGGTGGTTGCCCAATCGAACGCGCGGATCCGCTGGGCCATTTCACCGGCCCAACCTTCACAGCCGTGGGGGTTGGATAAAAATTGCATCGGTTGGCTCTGTGCGCAAAGAGAACATCGGCAAGTTTTGGAGCGCTGTAAACCTGGATGGTTTCAACTCATCTACTGTAGGCGTTAATTACAGCAGAAAGCACTGGCCTCAGTGAAAATCCCGGCTGCGCACCGTGATGCCTTCCAGTAACGGCGTCAGGTCGGTGAGACGCCCGGCGATCAGGTGCCGCACTTCGCCTACCGCTTCCCAGCGGCCGTCCACTTTCAACAACCGCGAGCCGACCAATGCCTGGCGTTGACGCTCAGCCAGGTCACGCCAGACCACCACATTGAGGTTGCCGAATTCATCTTCCAGGGTGACAAAGGTCACCCCGCTCGCCGTGCCCGGACGCTGACGACCGGTGACCAGCCCCGCGACGCTGACATTGCGCCCATGCTCCACCGCCATCAGCTCCTGGGAACTACGGCAGCGTCGCTTGCGCAGTTCCGCCCGCAACAACGCCAATGGATGCGGGCCCAGGGTGGTGCCGACCGTGGCGTAGTCGGCGTGCAGGTCCTCGCCCACGGTAGGCGTCGGTAACTCCACCACGGCTTCGTCCGGGCTTGGCAGGCCGGCAAACAGCCCGAGTTGCTTGTGTACGCCGACCACTTCCCAACGCGCCGTGTGCCGGTTGCCAGCCAGGGCGCGCAAGGCGCCGGCATCCGCCAGCAATGCCTGGGCGCGTGCATCCAGCCCGGCACGCGCGTCCAGGTCGGCAATATCGCTGAACACCTGATATTGGCGCGCCGCTTCGATGCGCCGCGCATCCTCCTCACGAAACCCTGCGATCATGCGCAAGCCCATGCGAATCGCCGGCTGTGCGCCGTCGATCGGCTCCAGGCTGCAATCCCAGTCGCTGGCCTGCACGTCCACCGGGCGGATCTGCAAACGATGGCGCCGCGCGTCCTGCAGGACCTGGTCCGGGCTGTAGAAACCCATGGGCCAGCTGTTGATCAACGCACAGGCAAACGCTGCCGGCTCATGGCACTTGAGCCAGCAACTGGCGTAGGTCAACAAGGCGAAACTGGCCGCGTGGGACTCGGGGAAGCCATAGCTGCCAAAGCCCTTGATCTGCTCGAAAATCTGCGCGGCAAAGGCCTCGGTGTAACCGTTTTTCAGCATGCCGGTGCGCAGGCGCGCCTGGTGCGGTTCCAGGCCACCGTGGCGTTTCCAAGCGGCCATGGAACGGCGCAACTGGTCGGCCTCACCGGGACTATAGTCGGCGGCGACCATGGCGATCTGCATCACCTGTTCCTGAAACAGCGGAATGCCCAGGGTACGTTTCAACACCACTTCCAGTTCCGGCGAAGGGTAAGTGGTAGCCTCCTCCTTGTTCCGCCGCCGCAAATACGGGTGCACCATGCCGCCCTGGATCGGCCCCGGCCGCACGATGGCGACCTCGATCACCAGGTCATAGAACGTCTGCGGCTTGAGCCTGGGCAACATCGACATCTGCGCCCGCGACTCGATCTGGAACACGCCGATGGTGTCGGCCTTGCTGATCATCGCGTAGGTGGCCGGATCTTCCTTGGGCACCGACGCCAGGCTCATGTCACGGTTGCGATGGCGGCGCAGCAGATCGAAGCAGCGGCGAATCGCACTGAGCATGCCCAAGGCGAGGATATCCACCTTGAGCAAGCCGACGGCGTCGAGGTCGTCCTTGTCCCACTGGATGATGGTGCGCTCGGCCATGGCGGCATTTTCCACCGGCACCAGGGTGTCCAGTGGGTATTCGGAAATCACGAAACCGCCAGGGTGCTGGGACAGGTGCCGGGGGAAGCCGATCAATTGCTGGGTGAGCGTGAGCACGCGGCGCAGGATCGGGCTGTCAGGATCGAAGCCACCTTCGCGCAGGCGATCCAGCGGAGGCGCGTCGTCACTCCAGCGCCCGCAGCAGTCGGCCAGGGCGTTGATCTGGTCTGGCGGCAACCCCAAGGCCTTGGCCACATCGCGCACCGCGCCGGACGCGTGGTAACTGCTGACCACCGCCGTCAGCGCCGCGCGGGTGCGGCCGTAACGCTGGAACACGTATTGCAGCACTTCTTCGCGGCGTTCGTGCTCGAAGTCCACGTCGATATCCGGCGGCTCATTGCGTTCCCTGGAGAGAAAACGCTCGAACAACATGCTGGTCAGGCTCGGGTCGATCTCGGTGATGCCCAAGGCAAAACACACCGCCGAGTTGGCCGCCGAGCCGCGCCCCTGGCACAGGATCGAGCGGCTGCGGGCGAACTGCACAATGTCGTGCACCGTGAGGAAGTAGCTTTCGTAACCCAACTCGCTGATCAACTCCAGCTCGCTGTCGATCTGCTGCAAGGTCTTGGCGTCGACACCCTGCGGCCAACGTTTGGCGATGCCTTCTTCGGTCACGGCGCGCAGCCAGGATTTGGCATTGTGGCCGGCGGGCACCAGTTCGCGCGGGTAGTGATAGCGCAATTGGCTGAGGTCAAAGGTGCAGCGGCGGGCGATGACCTGGGTTTCGTCGAGCAACGACGCGGGGTACATAGCGCTTAACGCCTCCAGGCTGCGCAGGTGCCGCTCGCCATTGGGGTGCAGCCGTGTGCCGGCTTCGGCCACCGGGACGTGATGGCGAATGGCGGTCATGGTGTCTTGCAGCGCGCGGCGACCGCGCGCATGCATGTGCACATCACCGCACGCCACTGCCGGGATGTGCAGGCTGGCAGCCAGGTTCAGGCGTTGCTCCAGGTGACGCGCATCGTCCTGGCCGCAATGCAGGTGCACCGCCAGCCACAGGCGTTCGGCGAAGGTTCGGCGCAGCCATTGGACGTCGGCCTGGGTGTCGCTGTCTTCGGCTACCCACAGCGCCAGCAGGCCGGGCAACGGTTGCTCGAAGTCTTCGCGCAGCAGGCGATAGCGGCCTTTTTCGGCACGCCGTCGGGCCAGGGTGATCAAGCGGCACAGGTGCTGGTAGCCGCTGAGGTCTTCCACCAGCAGCACCAGTTTCGGGCCGTTGTCGATACGCATCTCGCTGCCAATGATCAGCGGCAACTCCACCGCCTTCGCCGCCTGCCAGGCGCGCACGATGCCGGACAACGTGCATTCGTCGGTGATCGCCAGGGCGCTGTAGCCTTGGCGCTTGGCGCGCTCGAACAGTTCCAGTGCACTGGAAGCGCCGCGCTGGAAGCTGAAGTTGGACAGGCAGTGCAGCTCGGCGTAGCTCATGCAAACCAGCCCTGCAGCCACAGGCCATCGCCCTGCCCCACGGTGCGAAAGGCCCAGCCTTGCTGACCGGCGCGGGTCTGGATCAGGTAGTAGTCGCGACGGATATCAGCGCCGTCCCACCAGCCGGACTCGATGCGTTCCGGGCCCATGAGGATCTGCACGCCCTGCTCGCCCAGCAAGGTCGGCTCGCTCAGTAGCCATCCGGGACGCTGCACTGTGTTCAAGGTTGGGCACGGATTTTTATCCGCCGTCGCTTGCCAGGCGCATTCGGGGCGGTGGTCGGCGTGGAAGCGCAGGCCCTGCACCGCCTCATCGCCCAAGCGCGCACGCAGGCGTTCGCGCAGTTGCTCCCACGGCAGGGTTTGTTGCGGGCGGTCGTCGAACAGGTCCTGACGCTGGGGCACAAACACCGGCAGGTCCTGGGCTACCAGGCGAAAGCCGCGTACCGGTGAGGTGACCTGGACTTGCTCCAGGCGGCCGCGGGCCAATTCAAACAGCATCGCCGGTTCACGCTCGGCACTGAGCAGGCCGACCTTGATCACGCTGTCGGGCGCCTGAGCGTGTTCCAAATGCAGGTCGAAACGCTGCACGCCACTGTCGCGGCCGCATAGAAATGCGGACAGATCGCCCGTCAAACGCCTTAACGGAAACAGCAGTGCCTGATGGGATTGCACGTCAAAATTCAGTTCGATACGCACATCGAACCGGTCTGGCGGCTGATAGAACGCCAGGCCCAGCGGCCGCTGCCCGGCCAGTGCATCCAGGTGCTTGAGCAGGCTGGCCTCAAAGCGGCGTGCCAGGGTGTGCCGAGGCAGCGCCTGCACCTGGGCCAATGTGCGCAGGCCCATGCGCGACAAAGCCGTGGCGGCCTGTGGGTCGAGGCCGGCGCGGTCGATGGGCAGCGGCGCCAGGGCCTGCATCAAGCCGTCATCCTGCACCGCCAGGCCATCCTTGATATTCGCCAGCACCCGCGCCGCTACCGGGTTAGGCGCAGCGACGATACGGTGACGAAAACCCAGTTCGGTCAACTCCTTGCGCAAGCGCGCTTCAAAGCGTGGCCATGGCCCGAACAGCCCCAGGCTCGACTCGATCTCGAACAACAAGGCGCGCGGATAATACAGGCTGACCTGGGAACTGAACTGATAGGCCCAGGCAGCGAGGAACTGCTGATAGCGCTCGATCTCGGCGGGATCATATTCGGCGGTGGCAAAGGTCTTCGCCAGGGCATGCGCCGCCGTCAGGGATTGACCGGGCCGCAGGCCCAGGGCGCGGGCGGCATCGTTGACGGTTTGCAGCACACGGCGTTGCGGCGTGCCGGCCAGCAAGACCAGGGGTTGGTCTGGCTCAGGGTGCACACGCTGCACCCCGTCCAGCGCCAATTGCGGGAAGACAATACACACCCAGCGCATGGCAACCTCAATGCCCCGCCAGTGCAATCGGCGCCGGATGGGCCAGGCCGCCCCGGCACTTGAGCACGCGCACCTGCGCGGGTTTGGCCTCCACGGCCAGGCGCAGGGCGGCAGGCGATGAGTTGATCGCCTCACTCAAGGCACGCCAGGCAAAGGCCAGGGTCTGTCCGGTTTCCGCCGCCACTTGCAGGCGCCGCAGTGCCCGATCATCGGCCTTGCGTGGCCAGCACAACACCGCGCCGCAACTGCCGGAACGCAGGCATTGTTCCACTGCCCACAAGGCGTCGCGCTCCTCGGCCTGGATCACCGACAGCAAGCGCAGATCCACCCCAGCGTTCTGCCAGGCATGGGGGTACGGTGTGTAGGGCGGCGCGACCAACACAATGCGCTCCCCCATTTTTGATAAGCGTGCCAGGGTCGGCAGCACCAGTTGCAGTTCGCCCACTCCCTCCTTAGCCATGAGGATTTCACTCAAGGCCGCCTCCGGCCAGCCGCCCGTGGGCAACACCGCATCCAGCGCCGCCAACCCGGTGGGATGCACACTGGCCGGCGGCGCGGCAGGCCGGCCTTTCCAGACACGCCCGCCATTGAACAGCGTGTCCAGCGCAACCACGGCGCCCATCAGCCTTGCCTCACCAGACCGCAGAACACCCCTTCGATCGCTAGGTCCTGATCGGGCCCGACCACAATGGGTTGGTACGCGGGGTTGCGCGGCAGCAAGCGCACACTGTCGCCCTGGCGTTCGAAACGCTTGATGGTCACTTCACCGTCCAGGCGCGCCACCACAATCTGCCCGTTCAAGGCCTCGGCACTGCGACGCACGCCCACCAAGTCACCATCGAGAATGCCGTCCTCGATCATCGAGTCGCCCTGCACCCGCAACAGGTAATCCGGGGTTTTCGCGAAGGTCGACGGGTCCAGTTGCAAGCGGTTGTGCACCTCCGCATCGGCACCGATGGGCAAACCAGCCGCCACACGGCCGAGTACCGGCACATCCAGCCACTCTGGACGCTTCGGTTGATTGAGCAGGCGAATGCCGCGTGCCTGGTTCGGGTTGACCTCGATAAACCCGGCTTCCGTCAACGCCAGCACGTGCTTGCGCGCCACGCTGCGCGAGGCAAAGCCGAACGCCTCGGCGATCTCGGCGAGGCTGGGAGGCTGGCCTTGCTGCGCGATGCGGTCGCGGATAAAGGTCAGGATGGCGGTACGGCGGGGGGTTAGAGTCGTCATGGAGTACATTTGTACTCCTGTGGGAAATTTCTGACAATAGCCGCTAGTCGTGTAGGGGACGACGAGGTTTGTCGAAACCTCCCACATGGATGCCGGATTAGCTCTACTCCCCTCCCCTGCAAAGGTCCGCAAAGTCCCTCGCCTGAATACACAGTGCGAGGGATTGCGGATGGCGTTATTTGTTTGGCCCCCGGTGGACGGGGCTGTCTCATGATTGAATTGACCAGCCAAACCATTGGTTATCTAGTACTGGCCACCCTGGATTCGAAAACGCGAGACGTCGAATCCGTCATCCGCGATTTCAAGCGCTGCCTCAATCACTACGACGCCTGGGCGGAGAGCTTTTTCAGCTTTTCGGCGCTGGATATCGAGCAGGTCTTCAAGGTCGGGGATGAAGTAGCACTGGTCGCGCCGATCAACCGGTCCCTGTTTCCCAGCACCACCACCGCCACCTGCCAGGCCAACGGCTCGTTGACCCTGGTGCACATGTTCCAGAGTTCACGCTTCGTGCCCATTGGCAATACGCCCGTGATGGTGCAACGCATCGACCCCAACGGCGGCCCGCTGGGTGAGCCCATTCATAAAACCATCGGCCCCAGCGGCATTCTCGAAATCACCGAATGTGATCGCAACCAGCAGTACCGAGTCAGTTTCTACCCCAACGTCTCCAACACGCATTTCAAGGCGCTGTACGCCTCTTATCAGGCGGTTATCGCACCGCTGGAAGGTTGGCTGCGTGCGGAATGGACCAGCACCTTTGAACCGCTGTGGGAAGGCTACTCCGAAGCCAACTTCCTCAAACGCTATCTCTCGCTGCACCAAGCCTACGCCCGCGGCTTTGGCGAGGCGCTGTATGCGCTCTGGGACAGCCTCAAGCAGCTGTTCCAGTGGCTTTCTGACCCAATGGGTTATGCGGAAAAACTCCTGCATTACCTCTCCCAGGAGGAATTCGAAAAGCTGTTGAAGCTCGGCACTGAAAGCCTCGCGAAAGGCTTGTTGGTGCTGAGCGATGAACCGCTGCTGTTCATTTATGTGTCGGCAATGGTCAGTTGGATGCGGATGTTGCCGCCGCCTTACATGAACGAGCTGCTGGGGGAAATCAGTGCCGACGTCCTGATCAATTTGCTGCTGTGTCTCGCCACCGCCGGGATCGGGATGGTGGTGCGCTTGAGTACGAAGGTGCTGGGCGGCATCAAGTCTCAGCGGGCGCGCAGGTGGTTGGAGCACATGGCTGGGCAGTTCGGGAAATTTCGTGTGGATGATCACGCGGAGGTGGCTAAACCGATATTGCTGGGTAGCCCGGCGACACCGATTCGGACGGTTCCGGATGTGCCGTTGAAGGCTGGGGATCAGGTGGTTTCGAATCCTGTGCCGTTGGTGCGGGACAAGGTTGGGCAGCGGACGGTGTTGGTGCGGCAGGAGCCTGTGGATGATGTGCCTGTTTCTGCTCGAAATCCGGCGGGGGATGCGGCTGATTCTTCGGACAAGACGGCCACTAACGGCTGCCCTGTGTCGATGGTCACGGGCGAGGAACTGCTGACGCTGACCGATGGCACGCTGGACGGGATCTTGCCGTTTGAGTGGACGCGGTTGTATCGCACCAGCGCGGTGGAAGTGGATTGTGGGTTGGGGTTTGGCTGGAGTCACTCGCTGGCGCATCGGCTGGCTGTTTCCCGGGATGCGGTGGTGTGGACCGATCATGAGAATCGGTCGACTACCCTGCCCTTGCCCACGGTTTCTCGGCCGGCGATTACCAATAGCCTGGCCGAAGCCGCGATTTATCTGGGCGCTTTACCCGATGAATTAGTCCTGTCTCAAGGGGCACGTTTCTACCACTTCCGCGACGGCGTGCTGACGGCGATCAGCGATGCGTATGACAACCGGTTGCGCATTTTCCGTAATTACCTGGGGCAGATTGAGCGGCTGGATAACGGCGTGGGGCGCTCGTTGTTTTTGCGCTATGCGTCGGGCCGCATCGTGGCGGTGGATTACCAGGTTGAGCGGGCGGTGGATGACGGTCCGTTTGTCTGGGTGACGGAGCAGAACGTTGTTGCCTACGCCTATGACAATTTTGGACGACTGGTTTGCGCGACCAATGCCGTAGGCGAAAGCGAGGTTTATCGGTACGACGAGCAGCACGTCATTCTTGAGCGTGGACTGGCCGGTGGGGCGAGTTTCTTCTGGGCGTGGGAAAGGTCTGGCAAGGCCGCGCGGTGTGTCCGGCATTGGGCCAGTTTCTCGCAGATGGACACGCGCTATGCCTGGGACGATAACGGCCAGGTCACGGTGTTTAACGCCGATGGCAGCCAGGAAGTCTATGTGCATGACCAGCGGGCGCGGCTGGTGCAGCGGGTGGATCCTGATGGTGCTGAGCACTTCAAGTCCTACGATGACAAAGGCCGGCTGACGGTTGAGCAGGATCCGCTGGGGGCTATTACGGCCTATCAGTACGACGAAGCTGGGCGTTTGGTGGCGGTGTTTCCTGGGGATGATGAGCCGACGACCTACGAGCATGACAATGGATTCGTACGGGTTGTACGGCGTGGTGAAGCGGTTTGGAAGTATGAACGTAATGACCAGGGCGATGTTACGCGTAGGACCGGTCCTGACGGTCATTCGACTGAGTACAGCTACAACAAACGCGGACAACTGACGCAGGTTTGGTATCCCGATCACAGCTGTCATCGGCTGGTTTGGAATGAGCGGGGTCAGTTGCTTGAGGAGCAGTTGCCGAATGGCGGAGTCAAGCGTTATCGCTATGACGATCTGGGGCGACAGGTTGTCCGCGAGGATGAACATGGCGCGCTGACCCAGTATCAATGGGACGCCGCAGGCCGCTTGCTGAAACTGACTCAGCCCGGGGGGGCCACACGGGAATACAGCTACAACGCTTACGGAAAAATCACCTCCGAGCGCGATGAGCTCGGCCACGTCACCCGCTACGAATACGCTGACGGCCTGCACCTGATCAGTCGGCGCATCAACGCTGATGGCACTCAGGTCAAATACCGTTACGACAACGTCAGGTTGCTGCTGACCGAAATCGAAAATGAGGTGGGCGAAACCTACCGACTCCAGTATCACGCCAACGGCCTGATCCAACAGGAAACCGGGTTTGACGGCCAGCGCACAGCTTACCTCTACGACCTCAACGGCAACCTTCAGGAAAAGACCGAGCATGGCGATGATGGCAGTCAGCTGGTTACCCGTTACGAGCGCGACTACGCCGGACGCCTCGTAAGAAAAACCCTGCCCGACGGCAGACTTGTCGATTACGCCTACGACCGCCAGGGCAATCTCCTCAGCGTCGAGGACGGCCACTGGGCGTTGGCCTACGAGTACGACAGCCAAAACCGCCTCACCGCCGAACACCAGGGCTGGGGCACGCTGCGTTACGGCTATGACGCCTGCGGACAGCTGAACAACCTACGCCTGCCGGACAACAACCGGGTGGTGTTCAACCACGACAAAGGCGGCCACCTCGCCACCGTCGAGTTAAACGGCGCGGTGCTGACCGCCCACCTGTTCAAAGCCGGCCAGGAACACCAGCGCCAACAAGGCCAACTGATCAGTCATTACCACTACGACGACCAGCAACGCCTGCACGCCCACGCCGTCACCCAACAGCAACACACCCTTTACCAACGCCACTACGACTACGACAAATCCGGCAACCTCACCCGCCTGCTCGACACCCACAAAGGCGACCACCACTACCACTACGACCCGCTAAACCGCATCACCCACGCCGACCACTCCCAAGCCGAGCTAGAGCGTTTCGCACACGACCCGGCCGGCAACCTGCTCATGCAAAACCGCCCCGGCCCGGACATCGTAGCGGGCAACCGCCTGATGATCCAAGGCGACCACCACTACGACTATGACGCCTTCGGCAACCTCATTCGCGAACGACGTGGCAAAGGCCACCAACTCGTCACCGAGTATCGCTACGACTGCCAGCATCGTCTGATCGGCATTAAAAAGCCCAACGGCCAGACTGCCAGCTATCGCTATGATCCGTTTGGGCGGCGCATCAGCAAGACCGTTGATAGCACAACTACCGAGTTCTTCTGGCAAGGCGACAGACTCATCGCCGAACACCAAGCGGATCGCCATCGCAGTTACCTCTACGAACCTGAAAGCTTCCGGCCATTGGCGCTGCTGGAGGGCTTTGGTCCAAAGGAAACCAAGGCCTACCATTACCAACTCGATCACTTGGGTACGCCGCAGAAACTCACCGATACCAACGGCGAAATCGTCTGGTCTGCGCATTACCGTTCTTATGGCGAAATCAGCCGCCTCGATATCAACAAAATCGACAACCCGCTGCGTTTCCAAGGCCAATACTTTGACCCAGAAAGCGGGCTGCACTACAACCGTCATCGCTACTACAATCCGGATATTGGTCGCTACCTGACGCCGGACCCGGTGAAGTTGGCGGGTGGGATCAATGCGTACCAATACGTGCCCAATCCAACCGGGTGGATAGATCCCCTAGGTCTAAGCTGTAAGAGCACAAACTGTCCTGAAGGACCCTATAGCGCAATAGTTCCAGGAGGAGGATTAGCCGCACATGAGAAAGCAGGTGGGCACTTAATGGAAAAACATATAGGTAGAAGCGACGAACAATTATTGGACCGTTTGAAGCAAGAGCCACACATCCCTGCCGCCTCTACATTCCACGACAGAGCCACAGCTGAGTGGGAAGTATCGACAGTACTGGATCAAAACAAAGAAAAAATCGATAAATTTTTAAAGGGGACAAAGAGCCAAACCGTTATCACTCAAAAAACCAAATACCCCGTAGGCACAAGCTTTAAAAAAAACAGCACAACAGCGCTTTCGGGAAAGGAAATTCAACTGATAATCCGCAGAGATCATAAAACGCATACTGGCTACCGAATTCATACTGGATTTCCAAACCCATGAACCAAGACTACCCCGAATTACAGCAATTTCTTGCGTGTTACTTCAACCAAGACTGGGTTGATGACCACGAAAAAGCGGACGATGTTATTCATTATTTTATCTCCGAGTCATCCGAAGATACGCTATTAGAAGTGCAAGAAGAACTAGATAAGCTAATGCGAAGTGGAAAGACAGAGCAAGAGCTTGAAAATTATTTATTCAGTGATATCGGTTGCTATTATTATTATCGCAGCGAATGGGCCGACGGAATCACTTGGCTGAGACATGTTGTATCAATACTGAAAAATGGAACCCTCCAAATGAAAAATAAAAAAAACTAAACGACGCTTAAGAAAGCGACGCTCACTCCTGTGGCGAACGAGCTTGCTCGCGCTGGGTCGCGAAGCGGCCCCAATCCAGGCAATGTTTTTTTTAGTTACATCGGCAGTGTCTGTTTTAGGGCTGCTTCGCAGCCCAACGCAGGCGGTGCGACGATTCGGGAAGCCTGCTCACTACAGTAATCGTGTTCACCCAGCAACAAACGAACTCACCAGCCGTCCCTCAACATCCGCAACTCCAAATGCTGCAACAACATAATCGTCTTCCCATCCACAATCTCCCCACTCTGCACCATCCCCAGCGCCTGCTCGAACCCCAGCTCCAACACCTCGATATCCTCACCCTCCTCTTCCAAACCACCACCGCTCCCCACCCGATCCCCCGGCTGATACTCACCGATAAAAAAGTGGATCCGCTCCGTCACCGACCCCGGGCTCATGAACGCCGCATAGATCTTCTCCACATGCCCCACGCGATACCCGGTTTCTTCTTCCGCTTCCAGGCGAATACGTTCTTCGGGGCTGGCGTTGTCGAGCAAGCCGGCTGCCGCTTCGATCAGGTAGCCGTGGTAGTCGTTGACGAATGTCGGCATGCGAAACTGGCGGATCATCAACACCGTGCGCTGCTCGCGGTTGTACAGCAGGATGGTCGCGCCATTGCCGCGGTCGTACACCTCGCGGGTCTGGGCTTGCCAACTGCCGTCGCGGCGGCGCAGGTCGAAGCTGTATTTTTTCAGCAGGTACCAGTTTTCCGAGAGGGTTTCTTCGGCGGTGATACGAACGGGGCTGTTGTCCATGCTCGGGTTTCTCAAGAAAGAGGTTGGGCTTGTTTGATGCTGTCCCAGGCAGCGGCGACAGCTTCTGCGCTACTCGCCTTGATCCGTGCCAAGTTGCGCGGGTAGTCCACCCCTGGGTTTTCGGTGAAGCGCGTGGCCGTGAATTGGCCGTTGCTGGCGCGCAGGATATAACCCGTGTCCTCGCACTGCTCAGAGGCGAGGAACAGCACCCCCGGCGTCACCCAGTCAGGCTTGAGTTCATCCGGTTCTTCGGTCACGCCCCACATGCGCGTCTTGGCAACCGGCGAGATTGCATTGACCTTGATCCCGGCCTCCGCGCCCTCATGGCTCAACGCGTTCATGATCCCCAGTTGCGCCATCTTGCCCGCGCTGTAGGCCACCAGGCCGGTCTGCTCATATTGCGCATACATGGCGCGGTCGGAGGTGGTGAGGATGATGCGCGGCGCGGATGAGCGCAGCAGGTGCGGCCAGGCGTGCTTGCACAGCCATAGCGGTGCGTAGAGGTTGATGTCCATGGCACGTTGCAGGAACGCGGCGTCGAGGTCAGCGATGGGCTGGTAACCGACCCAGCCGGCGTTGTGAATCAGGATGTCGAGTTGGCCGAAGGCCTCGATGGCGTACGCGATCAGTTGCTCGCAGCCCGCGTTCGTGGACAGGTCGCCCCCGTGGCCGATCACGTTCAAGCCTTCGACCTGCAGGGTTTCTGCCGCAGTCTGGACCACCGAGGCATCGCTGCCCGCGCCGGCATTGTCGGCACCGATATCGCTGATCACCACCCGTGCGCCGCCCAGGGCCAAAGCCCGTGCGTAACTGAGCCCCAACCCGCGTGCGCCGCCGGTGACGAGTGCGGTTTTGCCTGTGAAATCCATGTGCTTGCTCTCCTGTTCGGGCCGCCCACCCTAACAACCTCGGCGCGCCTTGTTCAATGCTGTAATACTTTGCAAGCAATCCCCGTTGACGGCTGTCGAATTAATTCCTGCCCGATTGGGCCATCTGGTAAAACCCCTGCTTCACCTTTTTCCTGGAACCTTCATGTCCTCTCGTTTCCTCTCGCGCCTGAGCCTGCGCTGGTTTCCCATGGTGTGCATGGCATTGTTGATCGTCGGCCTGCCGGTGGGCTGCGCCGTGCTGCAACACAAGGAGCGCGAGCTGGTGTTTCGCATCGAGCCGGGCACCGCCAGTTGGTACAGCGGCTTGCCTAAGGCAGTGCAGGAATTCGAACTCAAGCCGGCCAGTTTCAAAGCCGGACAGAATATCCATGGCTGGTGGTACCCGGCGGACAAGAAAGACGCGCCCGCCATCCTCTACCTGCACGGCGTACGCTGGAACCTGACCGGGCAACTGTTTCGCATCGAGCAACTGCACGCCCTGGGTTATTCGGTACTGGCTATCGACTATCGCGGCTTCGGCCAGAGCCACGGCGAACTGCCGTCGGAAACCACCGTGTATGAAGACGCGCGCATCGCCTGGGAGCGTTTCCAGGTGCTGCAACCGGACCCGAATAAACGCCTGATCTACGGGCACTCACTCGGCGGCGCAGTGGCCATCGATTTGGCTGCCGAGTTGGGCAAGCAAACACCGCTGCCGGTGCGCGGGCTGGTGATCGAATCCACCTTCACGTCGCTGGCGGATGTGGCCACGGCCGTGGCGAACACCTCATTGCCGGTGCGCTGGTTGATGTCGCAGAAATTCGATTCCATCGACAAGATTGCCGATATCCATATGCCGCTGCTGGTGGTGCATGGCCTGGACGATCGCTACGTACCGCCGCGTTTCAGCCAGCAATTGTTTGAAGCCGCCCAGGAACCCAAGCGGCTGTTAATGGTGCCCGGTGCCAGCCATAACAACAGCATGAGCCTGGCCGGTCGCAGTTATGGCCAGGCGCTGGACAAACTGATGCAAGCGAAGATGCCGGCGCAGGTAGTCACACACTCCACAGGTCGCAGCGGCGACTCGTAAAAGCGTATTTCGGCACTGGGTTCGCGCTTGCGTGTCAAGCGCAAACCCTGCCCATGCTGGGCCAAAACAGAAGTTGATCAAATAATAACCTCTGCCGAAATCGCCAACCCTGCCGGGGCTTCGCAAAGTTATCCACAGAGATACCCACGGTTTTCGTGGACAACTCTTTTTATATTTTTACGTTTTTTTTGCTCAGCAAACCTTTTCAGGAAATGTACCCGGCAACAAAATCTCGCGATTCACATCGCGTATATCGTTATACCCACACAAGGCCATCGACACGTCCAACTCACGGGCGATGATCTCAAGCGCCTTGGTCACACCCGCCTCGCCCATGGCGCCCAGACCATACAAATGCGGGCGGCCGATCATGGTGCCCTTGGCGCCCAATGCCATCGCCTTGAGCACGTCCTGGCCGGAACGAATGCCACCGTCTAGCCACACCTCAATGCGCTCGCCCACCACTTCGACAATCGCCGGTAACTGGCTGATGCTCGAAGGCGCACCGTCCAGTTGACGACCGCCGTGGTTGCTCACCACCAGTGCGTCGGCGCCGGCATTCGCGGCCAGGCGTGCATCCTCCACATCGAGGATGCCCTTGATGATCAACTTGCCGCCCCAGCATTTCTTGATCCATTCCACATCGTCCCAGCTCAGGCGCGGGTCGAATTGCTGGGCGGTCCAGGACGACAGCGAACTCATGTCTGCCACGCCGTTCACGTGCCCGACGATATTGCCAAAACCCCGGCGTTTAGTGCCGAGCATGCCCATCACCCAGCGTGGCTTGGTCGCCATGTTGAGGATATTCGGCAAGGTCAGTTTCGGTGGCGCCGACAGGCCATTGATCAAATCCTTGTGGCGCTGGCCGAGGATCTGCAGGTCGAGGGTCAGCACCAGGGCATCCACACCGGCAGCCTTGGCGCGCTCGATCAACTGTTCGATAAAGGCGCGGTCGCGCATCACATAGAGCTGGAACCAGAACGGCTGGCCGACGTGCTCGGCGATGTCTTCCAGGGAGCAGATACTCATGGTCGACAAGGTGTAACGCAGGCCAAATGCTGCGGCGGCGCGCGCGGTCAGAATCTCGCCATCGGCGTGCTGCATACCGGCCAATCCGGTAGGCGCCAGTGCCACCGGCATAGCCATCTCCTGGCCGATCATCGTGGCGCGGATCGAGCGTTGATCAATGTTGCGCGCCACGCGCTGGCGGAACTTGATGCTGGCAAAATCGCTTTCATTTGCCCGGTAGGTGCTCTCAGTCCAGGAGCCGGAATCGGCGTAGTCGTAGAACATCCGGGGGACACGTTTTTGCGCGAGCTTGCGTAAATCTTCGATGGTTGTGATCAACGGCATCTAGGTCACCTCTCCCTGAACTGAATGCTGAGAGTAACCGCCCATCGGCTGCGCAACCAGCCATTGCGTTTAGATAGCTGCACGGCTAATCTCGCATAAACCCGCAGAAAAGCGCACAAACATGCACAACACTCATCAAGACATCGACCTGCCTTCTTTGCGCAAACAGAAGATCCTGTTGCTGCTGGAGCGCGACGGCAAAGTCACCGCCTCGGAACTGGTGGAACACTTTGCCGTGTCCCAGGACACCATCCGCCGCGACCTCGGCGAACTCGCCGCCGCTGGGCTGTTGCAACGCGTCCACGGTGGCGCCCTGCCCCGGCCCAAGGACACCGGCAAAGACTTTTTCACCCGCGTCGGCGAGACCAACGAGGCCAAGCGCCACCTCGCTCGGCTGGCGGCAGACCGTGTGGAAGATGGGCAAATCGTACTGTTCGATTCCGGCTCGACCACGCTGCAGATTGCCCAGTCATTGCCGCGCTCGATCCGCCTGACAGTGGTCACGACATCACCGATGATCGCCATCGCTTTGGCCGACCATCCTGACGTGAAAGTCATCCTCACGGGCGGCCAGCTCAACCCGGCGACGCTGTCCACCAGCGGCCATGAAACCGTGCGAATGATCCAGGGCATCAAGGCCGACCTGCTGTTTACCGGCGTCTGCGCGCTGCACCCGCAAGTGGGCATCAGCTCGCTGCATTTTGATGAAGTGGCGGTCAAGCAGGCACTGCTCGACAGCGCTTCCCATGTGGTGGCGGTGACCATGGCCGACAAACTCGGTGCCGTGGAGCCTTTTGTGGTGGCACCGTGCAGTCGCATTCACACGTTGATCACGGAGTGGCATGTGCCGAGTGTGGAGGCGTATGAGCAGTTGGGATTGGAAGTGTTGCGGGTAGAGGTCTAGAAACCACGCAAATTAATTTAAACCTTTACCACCCCCATCGGATCAACTCTCCCATATCCCATCCATCAGGAGAGACTCGATCATGCGTTCAGACCTTAACGGCAAGAAGATTCTGGTCATCACATCCAACACCGGTATCGAGCGCGATGAACTGCTCAAGCCCCTGGAAGCCTTACGTGAATTTGGCGCAACGGTAACCCATGGTTCCAGCAAAGGCGGCACCACCCAGACCTTCGTCGGTGATACCGAAAAGGACACAACAGTTGAATCCGATGCGAAGCTGTCCGAGCTGTCGGGGAGTGATTTCGATGCATTGGTGATTCCCGGCGGCACCGTCAACGCGGACACATTGCGCCAGGATGCAGCAGCGCAGAAGTTGATCAATGAGTTCGTCACGGCAGGTAAAACCATAGCGGCGATCTGTCATGGGCCATGGGCGCTGATCGATGCCGGCGTGATCAAGGGCAAGACCCTGACCTCTTACAAAAGCGTGCGTATCGACCTGGAAAATGCCGGTGCTGCTGGCTGGGTCGATGCCGAGATCAAGGAATGCCGGGCCAACGGTTGGACCTTGATTACCTCGCGCACACCAGATGATCTACCGGCCTTCAATCATGCGATTGCCAAGGCAGTGGCGGGCTGACTCGCCACTGGCAGAATGCAAACAGGCGCCTCAAAGGCGCCTGTTTTTTTCGTTCATGCCTCAGCTTTTGCGGTGTTCCGGCATCTCACGCTTGGGCCCGAACATCGCCCAGGCAATCAAGCCGAACAGCGGTACAAAAATCAGAATCACCAGCCACAAACCCTTGCTCTCCCACCCCCCGGTGCTGCGCAGTACTGTATTGATCGCCCACAATTCCAACAGCAACAGAATCACTGCCAAGCCGATCCAGATATATTGAATTTCCATGCTTCACCTCCTAGGTCGTATGCATTAGGTCAAGCATCGGCCTTGAGGGTTCATTAAAAATTGCGCGAAGAGCCGCTCGTCGCTCCGGCACCCGGCGTATAAAACTTTGATTTCCCGCAGGCACTCCCAATTAAGCAAGGCCAAACCTCCATGCGATAGGGGATTGCGTCATGAAGACCAGAACGTCCCGAAGGATTTTGCTTATCGTCAGCCTGTCAGCCCTGTTGACCGGCCCCGCCCTCGCCGCCTTTGGCGACAACACCAACGCGCCTGCGGCCAACGCCCTGCCGCCAGGCACTTACCCCAGCAGCCAGTCCGACAGCGACAAGAAACCCAAGGGCACCGACAAGCAGCCACCCAAGCCGGCTGACAGCCGTAAGGACACCAAGGAAAAGCCCCGCTCAGGCAGTTGACGACTCAACCGTCACCGGCGGCTCAGGCGCAAGCCCCCAGTCGCCGTGTTCGTACCAGTCATCACCGAGCATCTCGGCCGGGTGCATGGTGCGGTCGGCACCGTTGCCGCAAGCCAGGTCGGCCGCACCGCAGTAGCGGTCGCAGCCCCAGCAGATACGTTCGGGGTGTTTGGGGTGCAACGGAAAAGGCTTGGCCATGGCTGTGCTCCTTACTCCGGACAGAGCCCCCACCCTACTGCTGACGCGCGGCTGTGGACTTGACTGAAATCAAACCCACAGTCCGCACTGTTTCGGCGCCCGCTTCAGGCTAAACCTTGAAACGCGCCACCGTCTGGTGCAGCGCCCCCGCCATGCCCGCCAGGTCATGCCCCGCCGTCTCGGTATGCAACGCCCCTTCCAGCACCTGCTGCGACAAGTTGCGAATGCCCACCAGGTTGCGATCCACTTCGCGCGCCACCAGGGCCTGTTCCTCGGTGGCGCTGGCGATCATCATGTTGCGCTCGTTGATCTGCGAAATAGACCGGGTGATCTCATCCAAGGCTTCACCCGAACGCTGTGCCACGCCAAGGGTCGCCTGTACGCGCTCGCTGCTGCTGTGCATGGCCGCAACTGCGTGCTCGGTGTCCTGGCGGATGTTGCCGATCATCTGCTCGATCTCCTGGGTCGACGCCTGGGTACGATGGGCCAGCGCCCGCACCTCATCGGCGACCACCGCAAAGCCGCGTCCGGCATCGCCGGCACGGGCCGCTTCGATGGCGGCATTGAGGGCCAGCAGGTTGGTCTGGTCGGCAATGCTGCGGATCACTTCCAACACGCTACTGATGTCTTGCACGCGGCCCGCCAGTTGCTGGATGCGCTCGGAGGTTTCCACGACGCCAGCGGCCAAGGTGTTGATCGACACCACGGTTTCCTGCACCTGGGCACGGCCGCGCTGGGCGGTCTGTTCCGACAGGCGCGAGGCCTCGCTGGTGCTCACGGCGTTGCGCGCGACCTCATCCACGGCAGCGGTCATTTCATTCACCGCCGTGGCAGCTTGTTCGATTTCATGACCCTGGGACTGCAAGCTGCTGCTGGTCTGGCTGCTGACCGCGCTGAGCTCTTCGGAGGAACTGGCCACGCCGTCCACCGACGCCGCAATATGGCGCACCATCTGGTTGAGGTTCTGCTGCATCTGATGCAGGTTGCGCATCACACTGCCCTCGGCGCTGTTGCCCACCGGCACGTTGATGGTCAGGTCGCCCTGGGCGATATGGCTCAACACACGCGCGGCTTCGTCCGGCTCGCCGCCCAAAGGACGGATCACGCTGCGGGTGACGATCACGGCGGCAGTCACCACCAACGCCACGCACAGCAAAAGCAGCCCGATCATGTTGCGTCGGGCGTCGTCGTACAGCGCCTGCGCGGCCTGCTCACGCTCGGCGAACAAACGCCCCTGCATGGCCATCAACGCGTCCAGGCTCTTGAACACTTCAAGCTCGGCCGGCACCACCTGCTGCTTGAGCTGGGCCAGGCCCTGCTCGCGGGCGCCTTGCTTGATCAGTGCCTGCACCTGCGTGAACGCCGCCACGTAGGTTTCACGATGGGCCTTCAAGGTCGCATAGGCCGCCTTGCCTTCGGCGGTATCGAGCAGCGGCTCCAGGATGGCGAACGCCTGGGTGATGCGCTGCCGAGTGGTGCCAATGGCGTCCTGGGCCTGCTGGTTGTCCTGGTCAATCAGCAGGTCGCGGGTGTTGCGGCCGTTATCGCGCACGCCGGTGGCGATCACCATGATCGGCGCGATTTTGGGCCAGTCCTGCTGCACAATCTGTTCGGATTGTTGCTTGAGGGTTGCCAGGTCGTGCAAGGCATAGAACACCAAACCGACCAGGGCCAGCGGCGCAATCGCGAAACCGATGACAATGCGTTGTGCCGTGGTTAACTGCTTCATTCTGAACATTCCTTGATGAAAACCTGCCCACCATGGGCAGCATCGATAAAAACCGGCTGAGGGTGCGGGTCACCCTCGCAATACAAAAGCGGGAAACAACTCGCGCAGACGGCCCCACAACTCCGGCAACGCGGCCTGTGCCGGGGCACTCGGCAGTTGCGTATCGAGCATGCTGGCGGTGCGCACCCTCTGCACGGCAAAGCGCTGCACACCACGGGCCTGCAAACGTTGGGCCAGGAGCAACAGGCGCGGTGGGTCGATCAGGTGCCAATGCACGGTGGTGCGGCATTCCTACTCCACGCCGCTGGCGAGCAAGGTGTCGAGGCTGCGCCAGTTGGCGGCGCCGCTGCCCTTGACCTGGGTGATCGACTGGCAGTCTTCGGCCAGGGCCTTGACGTCAAACCCGACACAGTCGGCATGGCGCAAGGTATGGGCAAACCCCGCCGGCTTGATCCCAGCACTGTGCAAGCCGATGTGAAAACCCATCGCGCGCGCACCCCGGTAACTGCCAACGGGACATTCAGCAACCAAGCCACGCGTGCCGCCAGCCACAGCGCGGCCAACACCGCCAATGGCCCCCGCTGAGGCCGGGGCGACCGGTCCAGGTCTGCACTGCCGTCAGCAGGAACCCGGCGATGATCGCCAGGCCGGCGCCGAACAGCACCAGCAACACCCAGGGCATCAGCACCTTGGCGCGCTGGCCGACGCCCTGCTCTACCCGCACCATTACCCGTGCGGGGAGTTGATGGTGCAGTCGCGCCAGGATCAGCACTTCGAAAAACACCGTGCCGATAAAGATCAGCGCGGCGAACAGATGGGCCAGCAGAAACAGCAGGTAAAGCATGGTGGCCTCGCAGGTCGCGTCGAGGCTCCAGTGTGGTCGGCCTGACGCTGCCAAACCTTGATGCCGATCAAGCTAAACGCGCACGCCGAGCATGCCGGCGGTAATGACCAGTGTCACCAGCGCACCGATCCCGATCACCGTCCAGGTCAAGGTCGCGCAACGTGTTTCGCTCACCCCATGGTTGCGCAGTACCCCGCGCAAACCGCAGGCCAGGTGCGCGATCAGCAGGAACACCGCCAGGGAGTAATGCGGCACCAGGCGAATGCTCCAGGCATCGGCCAGCAAGCCCACCGGTTCGGCCACGGCCCAGGCGTAATCGGTGTCGGTGCCGAAGTAGCGTGCCAGGGTGAACACTGAGTTGATATGAGAGGCGATAAACAGCGCCAGGTAAGCGCCGGATGCCGTCTGCAAGGCATCCAGCAGGTCGGCGCGCTGCTGGGTCCTGGGGCGGATCAGCACCAGGCCGCTGAGTATCTGGAAGAAGAACGTGACAATGATGATCGGTTCCAGCCAGCCATTGCGGTAGACCCCGCGCAACACCTCCATCACCGCCCGATGCGCATCGCTGCCCAGCACGCCGAACAGATGGTTGAACAGATGCGGCGCCAGGAACACCAGCAGGATCGCCACCGACGCAATGCCATGGGCAACCCGCAGCTTGACGTAGGTACGCGCGTGCCGACTGAAATCAATGCTCGGCAATGTGCTCGACACCATCGAGAAGTAGGCGATCAACGCCAGCCACAGGCCGCTCCACACCCAGAGGTCATGGCCATTGATCTTCATCAGGTACAACAACACGCCCATCAACGTGTAGGCCGGCGGCGCGGCCACCGCCAGGCAGGCCAGGCGCCGTGCAAGTACCAGCCGTGCCGTCATCACCGGCTGTATGCCTGTGACGAAAACGCAGTAGAACGCCAGCACCGGCACCGCATAGGCACTCAACATCAACGCCAGCGTCACCGGCGCGCCAGCCTCGGCGACATGGGCCTGGTTGCTCCATTGCAGCGCCCAGGGGTAATAGAGCGCGGCAGCGAATGGCAGCAGCCAGAGCCATTCGAGCCGGGTGTGGGTGAGCTTTTGTACGCGTGACATGACAACGTCCTTACTCATGGATTTTCCCTCGCGACCCTACGGGCTGGCCCGCGGGAAACCCAGGTCCAATCCCACGCTTTTTGCCTACTCCACTGCGCTAGAGCAACGGGATGCTGTAGCTGACGATCAACCGTGTCTCGTCCTTGTCGGCCGTGTCGTTACCGCGCAGTACCGCGCTGCGCCAGGTAAATCCCAGGCCTTTCAAGGTGCCGGTGGGGATCACGTAATCCAGGCGCAAGTCGCGCTCCCATTCACTATTGTCGCGGCTCGCGGTGCGGATATGGCTGCCGTGCAGGTAGGTCACGCTGGAGCGCAGCCCCGGCACGCCAAGGCTGGCAAAGTCATAGGCGTAGCTGCCAACGGTGGCCTGCTCACCGGCATTCACGAACTTCAGCGACTGGGAATTGGTGATCAGGTACAGGGAGCGGCCCTGGCCCTGGTTGATGTGCGGGAAGTCACTTTGCCCGCTGGTTTTCTGGTAGCCGAGGCTCAGCGAGTGCCCACTCAAGGCATAGGTGAACATCGCGCTCCACAGGCGGTTGTCGACCTTGCCCGCATTGACGCCCGGACCGTAGTAACCCGAGCTGACGTAACCTTCGCCGCGCCCGGCAGCGCTGCCATTCTTGCCGTCGGCGGTGCTGTAGAAATACCGCAGGTCGCTCTTGAGTTGGCCCACCGGCAGTTGCCAGTTGTGCACCAAACCGAGGAAATGCTGCTGGTAGAAATTCTCGAGGCTCGCGTAGTAGTACTGCACCTGCAACTGCTTGCTGACGGCGTAGTCCACGCCGCCGTAATAGAACTGGTTGCTCGCCTTGCCTTTGATGGGGTCGTTGGCACCGGCAATCGACAGGCCTTGGCCATTGCTGGAGTTACGGTCCATCACCTGCTCGATCTTGCCGGCAATCAGGTTGACGTCCTTGAAGTCCCTGGACTCCACTTGATACCCCCGGAAGGTCTGGGGCAACAGGCGACCGTCTTCGGTGGTCAGGATGGGCAGCTTGGGCATCAGGCTGCCGGCCTTGAGTTGGGTCTGGGCGATCCGCATCTTGCCGGTGACGCCGGTCTTGCTGAAGTCATGGGCAGCCTTGCCATCGTCCAGCGGGAAGACGCTGCCGGGGGTGTTGTCTGCGCCGGCCTTGCCCGCCCGGCCCGAAGCGTCCAGGCGCAAGCCGTACCATTCTTGCAGATCCACGCCCAGGCCGACCGTGCCCTCGGTGAAACCCGACTGGTAATTGAACATGAAGGCCTGGCCCCACTCCTTGTCCGAGGCGGCCTTGGCGTTGCGGGTGTCCTGGTTGTAATAGAAATTGCGCAGGTCGAGGCTGGCTTTGCTGTCGTCGATAAAACCCGACGCAGCCGCCTGCTGCGCGGCGCCGAGGGAGACGGCGAGCGCCAGGCAAGTCTTGTGGTTCATGAAGGCTCCGAGAAGTGATTGAGGCGATCCCGCCGGCGCCCTGTTTTTTTGTCGGCCAGGTGCGGCGGCATTCAGCGGGAGCGCGCACGGTATAGGGTTGGGGCACAGGGAAAAAGCCGGCAAAACTGCCAATCACTTTTTCAGTTTGGGTAACAATCCGGCGAACGGCGAGCGTGTATCCAGCAGCGAGGTGCGGATGAAATGCAGATAGCTTTCCACCCGGCGCAACGCCGAGGTTTCGAAGTGCGCCTCGAACGGTTCTACGCTGTGCTGCACACACTCGATCGCCTGTTCCACGGCGGCCAATGCACGCCGCCATGGCTTATGCTCCGGCTTCAGGAACAGGCGAACCAACGCCCGCCCCATGCTGCGCACTGCTTGGCGCCAAGCGGTGGACTCGGCGTAGCAGGCCAGCGTCGGCAGTTGCGCCTGTTCGCGGCGCAGCTCGATAATCGCGTGGCCCACGTCCAGCACCACAAAGGTCCAGCGCAGCAGGCGGTGTTGCACCTGGGGCTGGCCGGCCGACAAGCCATGGGCCTGGTTCAAGAGATCACGCGTGCCGCTTTCGAAGCCTGAGCCCAGCGCCGGCAAAGGCGCGTTGATGGCGAACACGACGCGGCGGCGCAGGTCCTGTTCCAGCCGACGCCACAACCACGGACTGTTGGGCGGCAGGATGATCGCCCCGGCTGCCGCGCACACCAGCATGCCAAACACCATGGCGAGGTAGTCGTTGATCAGGCCATAAGGGTTGTAGAGCGTGGGGTTGCCGGGTATCGAACTGGTGCCGAAAAACACCAGCATGCCCAGGCCGTAGCCCGCCCATTGCGGCTTGGCCAGCAGAAACGAACCGAGCATGATCACCGGCGCAATCACCAGGCACAGCAAGGGGAACCCATCGATCTGCGGGTAAACGAAGAACACTTCGAAAATGCCGATCACCGCCGCTGCCAGCGTCCCGCAGGCAATCTGGAACGACATCCGCCGGGGGTTGGTGGAGAATGCTGACAGCCCCACCGTCAGCGCAGACACCAGAGTCATTGCCGCGCCGCTGGGCCAGGCGGTGGCGATCCACAGGGCACACAACACCAGCAATACCAGCCCTGCACGCAGGCCTGCCGCCACCGCCGCCAGCCAATTGGTCTGGGGTTGGAAAGGCTCGGCCCAGCGCTCACGCACGGGGTGATGGTCGGCCAGGGATGCATGGGTCTGGGCGTAGCGGTGCAACTCGTCGGCGAAGCGATAGAGCAGCTCGCACGCCGTGTGAAAGTCCAGCCAATCGTCGGCGTGGGGATGGGCGCGCAACAGCTCGGCGCGCAGGTGACGGATCTGCATCGGCAACCCCTGCGTGTAGCGTTGCAGCCGTGCCGACAGGTGCGCCGCATCCAGGTCCGTCAGTACCTGGCCGGCGAACGGTTCCAGCACCTTGACCAACGCAACCAGGCCCGGGTCGACGGCGTTCAGCACTGCCGTGGCACCGCGCACCTGCAAGCGGTCCAGCAACTGATGCAGGGCATTGAAGCGTGTGGTGATGGCCATGAACTCGACATTGAGGCGATCAAGCCGGCCCTTGCGTCGGCGCAGTGCAGGGTCTTCGAACACGCTGACGCTGCGCAACCCTTCCAGGCCCACTGCTTCGGCAATGAAGCGCAGGTTGCTGGCCTCGAATGCCGCCTGGTCGTGGCTGCCGCGCAGCCCACTCAGCACAAATGCGGCGAAGCGGCCGAAGCGCTGATAGAGGGTATTGCGCAGGGCGGCGCCTGCCGTATTGGGCAACAGCGTTGCGCTGACCAAGGTGGCGCACAGCACGCCGAGGGTAATTTCCAGCACACGCCAGACCGCCGCCATGAACACCTGCTCCGGGTGCCCCACCACCGGCAAGCCGACCATGACCGCCGTGTACCCCGCCAACACAAACCCATAGGCACGAAAGTGACGATTGCGCGCCGCACCACACGAACACACGCCCACCCACAACGCCAGGCCACTCAGGAACAGCTCGGTGCTTTGGGCAAACAGGGCCATCAACAACACCATGAACGCCGACCCCACCAAGGTGCCGATTACGCGATAAACGCTCTTGGCCAGGACATGCCCGCTGAACGGCTGCATCACGATAAACACCGTGGTAATCGCGGTGCTGGGCTGCGGCAATTCCAGGCGCATCGCCAGCCACAGCGCGAGGTACGACGCGATCAGCACCTTGAACAGGTAGACCCACATCACCCCATCGGTGCGCGCCCATTCCAGGAAACCCCGACGCCAGGGCAGCGCTGTCAGCCAGCGCGAAAAATCAGTGAGTGATGGCACGAAAAGACGACTCCCGACAAGCTGGCTGGCACACAAGGCCGGCGACTTTAGGCAGTTGTGCCAGGGTCGGTAAGTCATCCAGAACGTGAATGACTGTTACGCAAAACTTCACAATAAATAGCGTTTACAGCGCCCCGCGTCTTCATGTCACACTGGAAAAACTCGTCATCCCTGGTAAGCCCCGATGGACATTCTGCAGAACATGCGCATCTTCCGTTGCGTCGCCGAAGCCGGCAGTTTCACCAGCGCGGCCTTGCGCCTGAAGACCAACACCACCCACGTTTCGCGCTCGATCTCCAACCTGGAGGCCCACCTGCGCACGCGCCTGTTCAATCGCACCACGCGCCGCATTGCCCTCACCGAATCCGGGCAACGCTACCTGCTGCGGTGCGAGCAGATCCTGCATTCGATCGAAGAAGCCGAAGTGGAAGCCGGCGATGCCCACACCCGTCCTATCGGCCAGCTCAAGGTGCATTCGATGACGGGCATCGGCCAGCATTACGTCGTGGACGCCATCGCCCGTTACCGCCAACACTATCCGGACGTGACCTTCAACCTGAGCATGAGCAACCGTATGCCCGACCTGGTGCACGAAGGTTTCGACGTGTCCATCGTGCTGGCCATTGACCTGCCGGACTCCAGCCATGTTTCGCAAAAACTCGGGACGACCTACAGCATCGTCTGCGCATCGCCCTCCTACGTGAAGAATCATGGCATCGCGCAAGTTCCCAAGGACCTGCTCGACCACGCCTGCCTGCGTCTGGTCAGCCCCGTGATCCCCCTGGAGGACTGGACGTTCGACGGTCCCAACGGCAAGGAAAACGTCATCATCACCCACTCGCCGTTCCTGGTGGACTCGGTCGACGCGATGAAGACCGCGATCAGCAATGACATGGGTATCGGCATTCTGCCGGTGCACGCCGCGATCAAGGGCTTGCGCAGCGGCAGCCTGGTCCGCGTACTGCCCGACTACCGCCTGGAAGAACTCAGCCTGTACGCCATTTACCCTTCCCGGCATTACCTGGATGCCAAGATCAAGACCTGGGTGGAATACCTGCGCAGCTCCCTGCCGGAAGTGCTCGCCGACCATAAGGCCGTGCTGAAAACCCGCGTGCCGCTCAGCGTTGTCGAGTCATAACGACTACAGCTCGTCATTGCGACTACAAAACTCTGCAGTCAAAATGACCTGATTCATACTATCTGATTGATTTATCTAAAGTTATTAGCTGGCATGGTTCCTGATGGGTGTGAAGTGAATCTTCGACACTCACAGAGAGATCACCATGAGCAATGAATTCAACCAACGCCTTGCCGTCGTCACCGGCGCCAGTTCCGGTATCGGCCTGGCCGTGACCCAGCGCCTGCTCGAACGCGGTGCGAAGGTGGTAGCGATGTCGCGTCAATGGGGTGGGCTCGGCGAGCTGGCCGAGACGTTTGGCGAGCAGTTGTCGTGGCTCAGCGGGGATGTGACCAAGGCTGCCGACCTGGCACGCCTGGCGCAATTGGCAGCATCGATCGGCCCCGTGGATTGCCTGGTGCCAAACGCGGGGATTGCACAGCTGGCCGACGGGCTCGACCTGGCGGCGTTTGACCGACAATGGGCGGTCAACGGGGCCGGCGCGCTGAACACCCTGGGCAGCCTGCGCGGGCAGTTGGCAGCGCAGGCGTCGGTCGTGTTCATCGGGACGTTCCTGGAGCAAGTGACCTTTCCCGGATTGGCCGCCTACATTGCCTCAAAAGCCGCGTTGCGGGCCCAGGTTCGCACCCTTGCGGTGGAGCTGGCGCCCCACGGCATTCGGCTGAACATGGTCTCGCCCGGCCCGACCGCCACCCCGATCTGGAGCACGCTGGGGCTCAATGACGAGTCACTCGGCTCCGTGGCGAAGACCGTCAACGCAAGGCTGCTCGACGGGCAGTTCCTGGAGCCCGGCGCGGTGGCCGATGTGATCCTGTTCCAGCTGAGCCAAGGCGCACGCAGCGTATTCGGCCAGGACTGGGTGGTGGACGGCGGGTATACCTTGCGCTGATCACGCCCGTGCAGGCAGGCCCTTGGCACCACCGAATGCCAGGGCCTTCCAGGCGATCACCAGCAGCGACAACCCGGCAAAGACCAACCCGCAGCCAATCACCCCGGTGGTGCCGAAAGCATTGATGAACAGACCGCCCATGGAGGCGCCGATCACCACGCCGGCATTTGCCGACGACACGTAAAGGCTGGTCGCGAACTCATGCGCCTGGGGTGCCGAAGACGTGAGCCAGACTTGCGTGACGACCAGGCCGCAGGTGTGGGCCGCGCCCCAAAGCAACACGATTACACTCATCGACACCCACGACAGGCTGCCAAACCCATACAACACCAGGTATGCCACCGCCAACACCACCGGATACCCCACGGCCGTCACCACCAGGTGTCGACTGAGCACACGCCCCACCAGCAGATTACCGACCACACCGCCGATGCCAAAGATCACCAGCATCAGGCTGATGGTCTGGCCGTCCATGCCGACCTGGGTCTTGAGGTATTCGGCGGCGTAGCTGTACACCGAAAACATCGTGCTAAATACCAGCACGGTGGCAATGATCGCCAGCCACACCGAGAGGCTGCGCAGCACGGCCAGTTGCTTGCCGAAACTCAACGGCGCCGCGCGCGCATGATCGGGCAGTTTGATCCACACACCCAACGCCGCCACTGCCGTCGCCAGTGCACAAAAATAGAACGAGGCTTCATAGGAAATACGCGCGCCCACCCAGGTGGTCAACGGCACGCCCAGCACCAGCCCGAGGGTGGTACCCACTACCGCCAGGGCCGTGGCATGGGCCGCGCGCTCCTTGGGGTACAGCGAGACCGCCGTGGAAAATGCCGCAGCAAAAAACACCGGGTGCAGCATGGCCGGAATCACGCGCAGCGCCATCAGCGTTTCGAAGTTCGGCGCAAACGCCGACAACACACTGCACACCGAGAACCCCAGCAATGCCCCCACCAGGATCTTCTTGCGCGCCAGCCGTGAGGCCAGCAACACCAGGAACGGCCCCAGCACCGCGACGATCAACGCAAACAAGCCCATCAACCACCCCGCCTGGGACACGCTGATACCGAAACGCTCGACGACCATCGGCAAAATGCCCACCACGCCAAATTCCAACGTGTACAGGCCGAACAACCCAAGAATGAGGTAGATCACGGGCTGACCTCGATCACCACTTTGCCGAAAGCGCCACGCTGCAAATGAGCGAAGGCTTGAGGCACCTCGGTAAACCGGTAGGTGTGGTCGATCACCGGGGCAAGGGTGTGTCGATCCACCATGCGGATCAGGTCTTCAAGGGCGCGGCGCGGGCCCACGGCCACGCCGACGATGGATGCGCGCTTGGCCAGCAGGCTCATCAGCGGCGCGCTCAACTGGTCACTCTCCAGCAAGCCGATCACCGAGATACGCCCGCCGTTGGCCACCGCTTGCAGTGAGCGCGCCAGGTTGTCGCCGCCGGCCATTTCCAGCACATGCTCGGCGCCGCGTCCGCCGGTGAGTTCCAGCACTGCGGTGTGCCAGTCCGGCACGCGCCCGCGGTGGATGCCATGGGTCGCGCCCAACTCAACGGCACGCGCAATTTTTTCATCGCTGCTGCTGGTGATGATCACGCGGGCGCCGTGGGCCGCCGCCAGTTGCACGGCAAACAGCGACACGCCGCCGGTGCCTTGCACCACGACAGTCTGGCCGGCGTGCAGGTGGCCGAGTTCAACCAGGGCCATCCAGGCGGTCAACCCCGCCACGGGCAAGGTGCTGGCTTGAGCAGCGCTCAGCGAGCGTGGCGCCAGTACGCACCACTCGGCGGGTGTGGCCACGTATTCGGCGAGCATGCCGGGGATCGGACCGCCTTGTGGCGGTGCCTCGGCCCAGGACAAGGGCTGGCCATCGACCCAGCCGGCAAAGAAGCTCGACAGCACCTGGTCGCCCATTTTGAAGCGTTGCACGCCCTCGCCCACCGCCACCACCGTGCCCGTCATGTCCGAGGCCGGGGTGAAGGGAAATTGCAGGCTGGCGCCCATGCCGTTTTCCGCCACTTCGGCATCACGGTAGTTGAGCGATACCGCCGCAACGCGCACCAGCACTTCCCCGGCCTTGGCGACCGGTCGCGGCACGCGGGCCAGGTGCAAGGTGTGAAGACCAAAGCTCGGGATTTCCCAGCGCTGCATCATGTCGGTCATGTTCAAGTCTCTCGTGAAGGATTTGGCGCAAGGATAAGAACCGCGCTTCACGGGATTAAGTAGGGGGCAGTTCCTGTGTCTACGGAGCTTTCATTCCGCAATGCCGGCAATTGCGCTAGGGTAGCGGCACTTCCCGTCGCCAATCGGTGCATCGATGGACAGCCTCACCACCCTTAATGCCTTTGTGCAGGTCGCCCACACCCACAGTTTTGTCGGCGCCGGCCGTGTGCTGGGCATCACTGCATCGGCGGTCGGCAAAAGCGTGGCGCGGCTGGAGGAGCGCCTGGGCGTCCGGCTGTTCCACCGCAGTACGCGCAGCGTGACCCTGACCGCCGAGGGCGAACTGTTCCTGGAGCGCAGCCGGCGCATCCTGCTGGAGATCGAGGAAGCCGAGGCGGAGTTGTCCCAGGTCAGCCAGGCACCCCGTGGCCGTCTCAAGGTCAGCCTGCCGCTGGTGGGTCATCCGTTTCTGCCGGTACTGGCCGACTTCAAGAAGGACTATCCCGACGTCGAGTTGGACCTGAGCTTCACCGACCGCCGCGTGGACGTGGTGGAAGAAGGCTACGACGCGGTGCTGCGCAGCGGTGAGGCGCCGGACTCGCGCTTGAGTTCACGGCTGGTCGGGGACTACCGGATGATCGTCGTGGCAGCCCCTGCCTACCTCGCCAGCCGAGGCACGCCTGGGCACCCGAGTGACCTGGCCGCGCACAGCTGCATCCTGTTCCGCTTCCCCAATACCGGCAAGTTGCAGCGCTGGCCGCTGCGCCAGGACGGCGTCGAGCTGGACATGCTGTTGCCCGCCGCGATGATCTGCAACAACCTTGAAGCCAGGGTGTGCTTTGCGCGCCAGGGCATTGGCCTCGCTTACTTGCCTGACTTTGCCATACGTGAATGGCTCGAAAGCGGCGAATTGGTGCAGGTGCTGCACGACTGCACCGAACGCGGCAGCTTTCGCATGATGTGGCCGTCGAGCCGGCACCCGTCGCCCAAGCTGCGCGTGTTTATCGACTTTCTCAAGGCGCGGCTGTTTGCCTGATCAGGCGTGGTCAAACCGCTCACGCGCACGGCGGAATTCATCGCCCTTCTCCACCACCCAAGTCCACAACGGAATCATATGCACCAGCAGTTCCGTGCCCAGGCTCGACAGCTCGTATTCAACCCTGGGCGGTACTTCGCGAAAGTCATGGCGCAGCACTAAACCGTCACGTTCCAGCTGGCGCAAGGTGCGGGTCAGCATGCGTTGGGTCACGCCCTGCATGCGCCGGCCGATCTCGGTGTGACGCAGGCGCCCGCTCACCCCCAACACATGCACGATGCCCAAGGACCAGCGGTTTCCCGCGTGGGTCAGCACCTCGCGCTTGAGGCCATCGTCGTCGGCGCTGAGGGCGTCGCAGGCGGCTTGCGAGCGGCGGATGATCTCGTCGTTATCCATGGAAGAGCCTCGGTATCACGGGTGTGCCTTCTTATGCGCAGCGATTAATTCTGCAAGCATGCCACGACTTTCCACACAGACGGAGCCTCCTATGACCCCCTCTTCTCTCCTGGTACTCGGTGCCGGCGAACTGGGCATGGCCGTGTTGCACGCACTGGCCGAGCTGGCCGAACCCCGCACCACACGCATCGCTGTACTGCTGCGCCCCGCCAGCCTGCACTCGGCGGCCGCCAACACCCTGCGTGAGCGCGGTGTAGAGCTGGTCGTCGGTGATCTACAGAACGATAGCCAACGTGCGCTCGCCGAACGGTTTGCGCCTTTCCACACCGTGATCTGCTGCACCGGTTTCGCCGCCGGCCCCGGCACCCAACGCAAGCTGGCACGCGCGGCCATTGAAGGCGGCGTGCAGCGCTATGTGCCGTGGCAATTCGGTGTGGATTACGACGTGATCGGTCGCGGCAGCCCGCAAGACACGTTCGACGAACAACTGGATGTGCGCGACCTGCTGCGCGGGCAACAGGCCACGCAATGGCTGATCATCTCCACCGGCATGTTCACCAGTTTTCTGTTCGAGCCGTCATTTGGCGTAGTCGACCTGGCGCAAAACCGCGTGCATGCCCTGGGCGACTGGGACACCGCCGTCACGGTCACCACACCGGAGGATATCGGCCGGTTGACCGCGCGCATCGTGCTGGCCGAACCGGCGCTGAACAATCAGGTGGTGTTCACCGCCGGCGACACCCTGACTTATGGGCAATTGGCGGACACCGTGGACGCCACCCTCGGCCTGCAACTCCAGCGCGAAGCCTGGTCGGTGCCGACGCTGCTGGCCGAGTTGGCCCAGGACCCCGACGACAACCTGAAGAAGTACCGCGCCGTATTCGCCCAGGGCAACGGCGTGGCCTGGGACCCCGCCGTGACTTTCAATGCCGGGCAGCGCATTGCGGTGACAGACGTCGAGCAATGGATCCGACAGCACCTCAAGGCACCGACGACCACCCACTGAAACCACCCGACGCCTTTAACGGGCACCAGGCGAAATCCCAGGGAGACGGCGGTAACGCCTGCGGTTCGGCCCCGAAAAAGCGGGGGTCTTTCCAATCGACAACCCGTGACGCCTGCCAGGCCAGGGCCACTCCCTGGGCCTGGCTTGCGTCCGTATTGACCCAGCGCGCGGCAGCCGCCGCCATGAACGCCTCGATCGGTTCGTCATCGATCTGCGCCCGGTACGGCGAACCCAGCAGCCAACGGCAGACATTCAGGTGATAGGTCCAATCCAGCGGCGGCCGGTGGCGATAAGCCCAGGTCATGAAGCTGCGGAACAGGTTCAATCCTTCAGGCGGATCCAGCTTGAGCAGCGCCGGGCAGATATCGAACAGGGTGTGCCAATACGGCAACAACCGCGCATCCAGGTGCACGAAGTTGCGGGAATTACTCGGGTATTCAGGCGGTGCCGGTTCCGCGTGCAGGCGGCGGGACGCCTTGCTGACCAGGCGGCTGGCGCCTGCGGGCAACAGGTGGTTCATGAAACGCACTCACTGTCATGACGAGGGAATGCCTCCCGATCACGGGAGGCCCAAGGCATACGTCAGAATGCGGGGGAAGCGCGGGGGTTGGCCGACGGCCAGGAATAGCGCGGCGGCGCCTTGTTGCGCCGCTCATGAGCCGGGCGCGGGGTTTGTCCCAGGCCGAGCAACCAGGCCAGGCCGACCAAAAACACCAGGGCGACCGTCAAGGCGTTGCAGACCGGGCAGGCAAAGTAGTTCGAGATGTTGCTGGAAGACGGGCTGCCCAACCCTTTGTCGGAAAGTGGCGCTGGCTTGCCGTCCACCGAACAGAACGCCCCGCCGATGCCATTCAGCTCCTGGCCCATCATCTGCCCATGCCCCAAACCGCAGACGAACAGGTTCATCAGCACGCAGAAGTACAGGGCCCAGGCAATCAGGGAACGGTCGGGGTGGCTCAATTTCATGGCGGCGACTCTACCACCAGAGCCGCCCAAGGATGAAGTGTCGCAGGCCCCTGTGGCAGAACGTCGCAGATTACGTGCACTTCCCAGGGTTGGTAGACTGGGCGCCCTCAAAGCCTGACGTATTGATCCAGAGCAATGCAGGCGTTTCACAGGATGCACAGTTGATGAGTACCTTATTCACCCGCCGCAAAGTGCTGACCGGAATGGGCCTGCTGGGCCTGGGCAGCCTGCTGGGCGGCTGTGACTACAGCCCCAAGCTGAACTTCAAGTACGGCAAGGACCTGAGCGACAAAATCATGGGCCGCACCTTCAAGCTCAAGAACACCGACGGCGAAACCGTCACCTTGAGCTCGTTCCGTGGCCTGATGCCGGTGGTGTTCTTCGGTTTCACCCAATGCCCGGCCGTGTGCCCGACCACCCTGGCGCGCGCTGCGCAGGCCAAGAAGCTGATGGGCCGCGACGGCGAAATCATGCAAGTGGTGTTCATCACCCTGGACCCGGAACGCGACACCCCCGAGATTCTCGACAAGTACGTCAAGGCTTTCGATCCGAGCTTCGAAGCGCTGTACGGCACCCCGGAAGAAATCGCCGTGGCCGCCAAGGAGTTCGGGATCTTTTATGAAAAGATCCCCGCCGGCGACACCTACACCCTGTCCCACACCGCCACCAGTTTCGTGTTCGACACCCGTGGCAACCTGCGCCTGGGCCTGCAGGCATCCCTTACCGCTAAAGAGTGCGCAGAAGACCTGCTCACCGTCATGGAGGTCTGCTAATGACTGCCGTTCAACACCTCAAACGCACCCTCATCGGCATGACCCTGCTGGGCCTCGCCGCCCACGCCAGCGCCCAGGTGCAAGTCACCGACGCCTGGGTACGCGCCACCGTGCCGGGCCAGCCGTCCAGCGGCGCGTTCATGACCGTCACCGCCGACACTGACAGCAAACTGCTGAGCGTGGCCTCGCCGGTGGCCAAGGACGTGCAGATCCATGAAATGAGCATGAAGGACGACGTCATGCGCATGGGCCCGGTGGATTCGGTAGCCCTGCCCGCCGGCAAGGCCGTGACCCTCGACCCAAATGGCTACCACGTAATGCTGATGGGCCTGACCGGCCAGATCAAGGAAGGCGACCAAGTACCGCTGACCCTCACCGTACAAAATGCCAAGGGCGAAAAGCAGGCGATTGAAGTGAAGGCCCCGGCCCGTGGCGTGGATGGGATGGACCACAGCAAGATGCATTGAGGCACGGGCTTCTGTGGTGAGCGGGCAAACCTGCCCACCACAAAGCCCTGCTCGAATCAGTCACACAACAATAGGCAACCGGCGCACGCGCTTACCCGTCGCCGCAAACACCGCGTTCACCACCGCCGGGGCAATCGTCACCGTCGACACCTCGCCAATCCCGCCCGGTGTTTCCTCGCTGTCCAGCAGGTACGTGTCGATCAGCGGCGCTTCATTCATCCGCAGCAGGCGGTAGCTGTCGAAATTGGCTTGTTCCACTCGTCCGTCCTTGAAGGTGATGTTGCCGAACAACGCCGCCGTCAGGCCGAAGATTGCCCCACCCTGCATCTGCGCGACCACGCTGTCGGGCACGATGGCACGGCCGCAGTCCACCACGCAGGTGACCTTGTGCACCCGCACCTGGCCCGCCTCCACACTGACTTCTGCCACCTGCGCCGCGTAGGTGCCAAAACAAAAGGTCAATGCCACCCCCCGACCACGTCCTGGCGCCAGCGACGTGCCCCATTGGGCGTGTTGCGCTACGGCCTCCAGCACCTTGCGCGCACGCGGATGCTTGTCCAGCAGGGCCAGGCGATAGGCGATCGGATCCTGCCCGGCCAGATGGGCCAGTTCGTCGATAAAACCTTCCACCATGAACACATTCTGGGTATGCCCCACTCCCCGCCAAAAACCCGTGGTAATGCCCGCGGGCGGTTCGTGGCGCACGTAGTTCACGCCGATATTGGCGAAGTCATAGGGGCCGCTGGGGTCTCGGATTGCATCACCGTCGATGCCATGGGTGAAGCGCTCCGGCAACCAGCGCGCGAGGATCGATGAGCCGGTGACTTTATGGGTCCACACGGTGGGTTTGCCGCTGGCATCGAGCCCGGCGCTGAGGTGGTTGAAATGGTAAGGACGCAAGGTGCTGTGGCGGGTGTCTTCCTCACGCGACCAGATGACTTTGAGGGGAAATGTCACTTGCTTGGCAAAGGCCACGGCGTGGGCCACGAAGTCCACGTCCAGGCGCCGACCGAAGCCGCCGCCGAGCAAATGGTTGTGTACCTGCACCTGGTTTTCCGCCAGGCCCGTCTGCTGCATCGCCACCGCCTGGGCCCGCGCCGGTACCTGGCTGCCGAGCCACAGGTCACAGCCATCGGGCCGTACATGCACGGTGCAGTTCACCGGTTCCATGCACGCATGCGCCAGAAACGGCACTTCGTACACGGCCTCCAGGATCTTGCTGGCGCCGGCCAACGCCTGTTCGGCGTTGCCCACGGTCTTCACCACCGCACCCGCCGCCTGGGAGGCCTGTTCGATGTCCGCGAGCATCTGCGCCGTGGAGAACTGGCCATTGATGCCTTCGTTCCACTGCACACTCAGCAGCGCCAGGGCCTTGCGCGCAGCGCCCATGTGCTCGGCCACCACTGCCACGGCAGTGTCGGTACGCAACACCTGCAGCACGCCCTTCACCGACAGCGCGGCGTGGTCATCGACGCTGACCAGAGTGCCGCCGATCACCGGGCAGGTCATGATCGCAGCCACCTTGAAGCCCTCAGGCCGCGCATCGATGCCATAGCGGGCAGTGCCGTTGACCTTGCTGGCCGAGTCGGTGCGCTGGCGGGTCAGGCCGATCAGTTGGAAGTGTTCGGCGCTCTTGAGTTCGACCTTGTCCGGCAGCGGCAAGGTCGCGGCCTTTTGCACCAATTCGCCATAGGCCAGTTGCCGTTGGCTGTCGGCGTGATAGACCACGCCCTCGCGCGCGCTGCAACGGCTTGGCGCCACGTTCCAGTACAAGGCGGCGGCCTCCAGCAGCAAGGTGCGCGCAGTGGCCCCGGCCTGACGCAAAGGGGTCCAGGCACTGCGTACCGAGGTGGAACCGCCCGTGACCTGGAAACCCAGCAACGGGTTGGCATAGCGCTTGTTATCCGCGGGGGCGTGCTCAAGGGTGACCTGATCCAGGCGCACTGCCAGCTCTTCGGCAATCAACACGGGGATCGAGGTGTAGGTGCCCTGCCCCATTTCCACCTGGGCGATGGTGAAGGTCACCCGACCGTCGCGATCGATCCGGATAAACGCATTCGGCGCAAACACCACGGTTTCATCCGCAACAACCTGCCCCATGGGCAACCTCAGGCTCAGCAGCAAACCACCGCCGCTGGCGGCACTGACTTTAAGAAAACCACGTCGTGTGATCATGCGCTGGCCGCCTGCTTGATCGCCGCACGGATGCGCACGTAGGTGCCGCAGCGGCAGATATTGCCGGCCATGGCGTTGTCGATATCGCTGTCACTGGGGTTCGGGTTGCTGGCCAACAACGCCGAGGCGGACATGATCTGCCCGGACTGGCAGTAGCCGCATTGCACCACTTCCAAGTCACGCCAGGCGGCCTGGATCTTCTGGCCGGCGGGGGTCTCGCCGATGGCTTCGATGGTGGTGATGCTGGCCCCCACCAACGCACTCACCGGCATCACGCACGCGCGGATCGGCGTGCCATTCATCTGCACCGTGCAGGCGCCGCACAGGGCCATGCCGCAACCGAACTTGGTGCCGGTCATGCCCAGCACATCGCGCAACACCCAGAGCAGCGGCGTGTCGTCATCGACATCCACAGTGTGCGGGGTGCCATTGATATTCAGCGTCTGGGCCATGGGACAACTCCTGAGGATGGACGGACCATCTTAGGAGCACGCCGTGCGGCACAGAACGTCGCCAGCCCGCATAGGCTATGAAGGCAAACTTACTAAAGTACTTGCAGTGGTGGCGACGGCGCGAGGCTGGACGGCTCGCGCAGAAAGTCGATCAGTGCACGCAGCTTGCGGCTCACGCGACGGCGATCGGAGTAATACAGGGTGAAGCCGGGCAAGGCCGGGCACCAGTCCTCGAACAGGCTGACCAGTTCACCACGGGCGATAAAGGGGTCGATGTGGCCACTGATCATGTAGCCAATGCCCAGGCCATCCAGCACGCTTTGCACCAAGGCCGACGAGTCGTTGACGATTATCCGCCCGCGCACCGGCAGTTGCAGGGTTTCCAGGCCCCTGGCGAAGTCCCAGCGCTCGACCACGCCGCTGGACGCACGAAACGTGATGCAATTGTGCTGGAGCAATTCGCTGGGATGCTGCGGTGCGTCGTGCCGCGCCAGGTAGGCCGGTGATGCGATCACACGCATGCGCAGAGCGGGGCCGACCTTGACCGCGACCATATCCTGCTCGACGAAATCGCCAAAACGGATACCGGCGTCATAGCCCAGGCGCACGATGTCCACCAGGGCATTTTCCATCGTCAGTTCGAGGTCAATCTGCGGGTGCACCTGCAGAAATGCCGCGAGCACCGGTTGCAGCACGGTCATGTACGCGGCGCGCGGCACGTTGAGACGCAGCAAGCCTGAGGGTGAGCCGCTGCTGTCACCGACTTCCAGGGCCGCAGCCGTCAAGGCGCTGACCGCCGGTTGCACCTTGGCCAGGAAGCCCAGACCTGCTTCCGTGAGGCTGACACTGCGGGTGGTGCGATTGAATAACGCAACGCCCAGGCGCCGCTCCAGGTTGCGAATGACCTGGCTGACCGCCGACGGCGACACACCCAGGCGCACGGCGGCGGCCGAAAAGCTGGCATGTTCAGCGACGCAAACGAAGGTCACCAGCCCGTCGAGTTGATCCTGGCGCATAAAGGGTTCCGCAGAAAATGAACGGTATAGCACAAGCATTGTGAAGACAGGCTTCAAAGCCTGAACAGCATTACAGGGCTAGCGCATTCAATCCAATGCTGTATCCATACCTAAAAGCTCTGCCATCGACACTTACTATATATTTTCAATCTGAAAACAGACTCGATAGCCTGACGGCTCACAATTCCAACAATAAATCGGGTATTCCTGTGAACACATCCCCCCGCGCCCTTAAAAGCCTGCTGCACCTGGCGGTGGCTTTCGCCCTGTTCAACAGCGTTGGCGCCTACGCGGCCAACACCGGCGAGCTGCCCTGCACCACCACCGAACAATGCGCCGCCCAGGCGGCAAAAGTCGGCGCCACGCCGGACAGTGCGCAAACCGAGCGCAAAGCCAAAGGCGATCCCACCCAGACTCAATTCGCCTGGCTCAACCGCATCAACAAAGCCTCGATCGTGATGCTCACCGAAGAAGGCATTGTGAAACCCGAGATGGGCCAGAAGATCGCTGGCGGCGTGCGTTATGCGATCGCCCAAGCCGACCAGCCCGGCGGCACGCGCCCGAGCGATGTGCTGCAACTGGAAAAGATCATGACCGACAAGATCGGTCCCGAGGCCTCGCTGATTCATTCCGGCCGCAGTCGCCAGGACATGCTCGCCACTTACCGCCTGGCCGCCCTGCGCAGCCAGGTGCTGGCCTACAGCGAAGCCCTCAACGCCACGCGCCTGCGCCTGTTGAACATTGCCGACAAGAACGTCGATACCCTGGTGCCGGCCTACACCAACGGCGTGCAGGCCATGCCGATCAGCTATGCGCATTACCTGCTGGCCTTTGAGGCCGCGTTCGACCGTGACGGCCAGCGCATCCGCGAGCTGTACACACGCCTGAACAAAAGCCCGATGGGCACCGCCGTGCTGGCCAATTCGGCCTACCCGCTGAACCGCGAGCGCTTGGCCGAGCTGCTGGGCTTTGATGGCGTGCGTGAGAATTCATTGGATTCCAGCCAGGTATCGACCTATGACATCCCAATCGAGGCGGCCAACCTGGCGTCGTCATCGGCGATTCGCGTGGGCGCCATGATTGGCGACATCCACACCCAGTATCACCAGATCCGCCCATGGTTGCTGTTGGATGAAGAAGCCACTTACACCAGCAGCGCCATGCCGCAAAAACGCAACCCAGGCCTGCTGATGCGTGCCCGAGAGTCCGCCTCGGATGTGGTCGGCCTGGCCCAGGCGGTGACCTTGCGCGCGCACAACGTCACCACCGGCATGACCGACTATAAATTCGCGTTCGATTCCCTGGGCGTATTCCGTTCCACTCAGGAAATGTTCGAAAGCATGGATGCCGTGCTCGACGCGCTGCAGATCAACCCGCAGCGCGCATTGGAAGAACTGGAATCGGAATGGACCACCTCAATGGAGCTGGCCGACACCCTGGAGCGCCAGTTCAAGGTGCCGTTCCGGATTGGCCACAGCTTTGCCTCGCTGATCGTCACCGAAGCGCGCAGCAACGGCACCACGCCGAAAACCTTCCCCTACGCCGACGCGCAGAAGCTGTATCGCCAGGCGGCGGACAAGTACAAGTGGACGCCCAATACCTTGCCGCTGGACGAGGCCGGCTTCCGTGCGGCGCTGTCGCCAACCACCATGGTGCAGACCCGCAAAGGCACGGGCGGGCCGCAGCCGCAAGAGGTCAAGCGCATGCTGGTGGAGGCGCGCAAGACGTTGGAAGGCGATCAGCAGTGGTTGAAAGAGCGGCGTGAGAAGCTCAAGGGCGCTGAAGAAAATCTCGATAAGGCCTTCGATAAGCTCAAGGGCTAACACCCGGTCCACAATGTTGCGGTTTGCTTTTGCTACTGTGGTGAGCGGGCTTGCCCGCTCACTACATAAAGCCAGTTCATGACAGCTCCCGTTGCAACACCCCACGATCAATCGATCGCTGCCACCCACAAATCGCCAGGCACGCCACGCAGTTGCCCAGCACATTGGTCAACGAGCGGCACTTCATCAAGCGTTCCACCCCCAGCAGCAGCCCCACCCCTTCCAGCGGCACCAGTTGCAGGATGTTCAAGGTGGCGATAAGGGTGAACAACGCCGAACCCGCCACGCTGGTAGAGCCCAGCGACGTCACCAGGCAGATCACCAGCACCGCGAGCAACTCCGGCAAGGCGATCTCGACCCCGGCCATATGGGCCAGGAACATGATCGCGGTGGTGAGGTACAGGTTGGTGCCGGCCAGGTTGAAGGTGTAGCCGGTGGTCAATACCAGGCGCACTAATTGCCGGTCGCAGCCCAGCGCTTCAAGTTTATTCACGCAGCCTGGAAGTGCGGCGACAGAAGAGCCGGTAAATGTCACCAGCAATAACTCTTCTTTTAAATACACAATCAATCGGGATAACTTCACCCCGACCAGGCGCGTAATAGTGGCGAACACTAAAACTACAAACAGTGCACTGACCAGATAAATAACCACGACAAACTTCAGCAGGGGCAATACTGAACTCACACCGTATTTACCCACCACGAAGGCCATCGCCCCAAACGCTGCCAACGGGGCAAACGTGAGAATAATCCGCAGCACGTAGAACAGCCCTTGCACCGCCGTTTCCAGCCAGCCCAGGCAGCGATTGCCGAGCGCACTGCCCCGCCCCAGCAGCAACCCGCAGACCATCGCAGCAAACATCACTTGCAAGACCAGGCTTTGGGTAAACACGCGGTACAACGTCGAGGAAGCCGACAGCAGCGACAGCTCATGCAGGAAGTTTTCCGGCAGTACAGGTGGCGTCGGCAACGCGCTGTGTTCCAGGTTGAACACCCAGCCGGTAGCCATGCCGAGCATCAGCGCAGCACAAGACATCAATTGGAAATACACAATGATCCGCCGCACGACATGGCGGTGATGAGGCTCGCGCTTGATACCCGCGACCCCGGTGGACACCAGCACAAACAACAGGAAGGGCATCAACCAGCCGACCATCTTGATAAAAGCGTCGCTGAGCACTTTCATCTCAATCGCCAGGTTCGGATAAACCAGGCCCAACATCATGCCAAGTACGATGGCAATCAGAATAGGCAGGGTTCCGTTCTTGGCGTATCGGGTCGGCATCGTTACTCCAGCCTGTTTTTATTTATTGTTATTGTCGCCCCTTGCCGCTTTGGGCATATTGGGCGCCACGGTCGCTGCCGGCCGCAAATAATAAAGTCTTGTCACGGGATATACCACCATGGAACTTCGCCATTTACGCTATTTCATCATGGTGGCTGAAGAGCGACATTTCACCCGTGCCGCCGCGCGCCTGAACATGCAACAACCGCCCCTCAGCCAACAGATCCGCGCCCTCGAAACCGAACTGGGGTTCGACCTGTTCAAGCGCCACCCCAAGGGCGTCGACCTTACCGCCGGTGGCCTGGTGTTCCTCGATGAAGCGCGGATCATCCTCGCCCGTGTCGAACAGGGTTCGCTCAAAGCCTCCCGCGCCGCCCAGGGCATCGAAGGCACGCTGGTGATCGGTTTTACCAGCTCCGCCGCCGCCCATCCGCTGATCCCTCGGATCATCCGTGCCTACCGCGAGCGCTACCCCGGCGTGGAGTTGTCGATCAACGAAGGCAGCGCTCGCGAAGTGACCGAAGACAGTGTCGAAAAACGCATCGACATCGGCATCCTGCGCGCGCCGGTCAGTACGCACCAGAGCCTGACGTTCCATCGCCTGCTCAATGAAGAAATGCTGCTGACCCTGCCCATCGGCCACCCGCTGCTGAACACCCCCGGCAGCGCCATTCCCCTCGCAGCCCTCAAGGATGAACGCTTCATCCTGGTACGCCGCCCCGGCGCGCCGGGGATGTACGCGAACCTGATCAAGGCCTGCCAGAACGCCGGTTTCGAACCGAAAATCGCCTTTGAAGTGGAACGCATGCTCACCAACGTCAGCCTGGTAGCCGCTGGCGAAGGCATCTCGGTGGTCCCGGCGTCGATGCGCGATGTGCACCGCGAAAGCGTGGTGTATTGCCGGATCAAAGACGCACGGCCCAAGCTGCTGGCGCCGATCACGCTGGTGCGACGCACGTTCAATCCGTCGGCGCCGTTGCAGAACTTCATTGGGTTGGCGCGGGAGTTGGGTGGGGTGTATCGCAAGGGATCAGGCCACCTGGCCTTGGCTGCGTCATCAGGTGAAAACTCTCGCTGAGCAAGTCGACCGTTGCGCGAATACCGTCGGTTTGACGTGGTACCGCGAACAATCCGTAATTGACGCTTAAGGCCTGACTACCGCTGGGGCCCAGCGAGATCACACGCAGGGTGTCCGGGCGAATATTTTCTGCCGGCAGTAATGCGACGCCCAGGCCGCTTTCCACGGCAGCCATGATCACGCCGATATTCGGGCTGGTGACGGTCACGCGAAAATCGCGGCCGGCGGCCAACAACGCGTCGAACATCAGGCGCCGCCACGCGCAGGGTTCGGCATACACGATCACATCCAACGCCGACGCCGGGTCGATCTCATCATCGATCCCACACACCCAATACAGCGGCATGTTCCAGGTATGCACGGGGTCGGCGGCAAATACCGAGCTCACGCCGACGGCCACGTCGAGCAAACCATCGTGCCAGCGTTCAGCGAGGGCATCGCCGTGGTCCACGGTGATGTCCAGGTGCACGTGGGGGCTGGCACGGCGTAAACGGCCCAGGGCAGCCGGCAACGCTGAGACGGCGATGTCCTCCGACAGGCCGACGCGCACCGTGCCCATCACCGTACGTTCCTTCAAGCGTGTCGCCACCGTTTCGCCGAGCGCCAGAATGCGTGTGGCATAGCTGAGCAACAATTCGCCCTCAGTGGTCGGCACTACACCACGCCCGGTGCGACGCAGCAGGCGTTGACCGAGCAACTCCTCCAGCCGGCGAATCTGCGCGCTTAGCGCCGATTGTGCCCTGCCCGCCTGTTGCGCAGCGCCACTGAGGCTGCCGTGATGACACACCGCAACAAAAGTACGCAGCAAATAGGGTTCAAACGCGTCGGATATCATGTTTGGCATAACTCTGAATCAACTGCTATCAGCCTACCTTGATACCCACCGTATGACTACGCTGCTCAGCCTGTTCAATCAGTGAGTAGACACATCATGGATAACACCCAGAACCCACGCATCGTATTGGCCGCTCGTCCCGATGGCCGACCGAAGACCAGCGATTTCCGCCTCGAATACGCACCCATCCCAGAGCCGGTCGATGGACAGGTGCTGCTGGAAAACCTTTACCTGTCTCTCGACCCCTACATGCGTTGGCGCATGAGTGCCGCCAAATCGTATGCCGAGCCGGTGGGCATCGGTGAAGTGATGGTCGGTGGCACCGTGGCGCGTATCAAACACTCACGTCATGCCGATTGGCACGAAGGCGATTTCGTCTTGGCCTACGCCGGCTGGCAGCGCTTCGCGTTGTCTGAGGGGCAAGACCTGCGCCGCCTGGACCCAGGCATCGCACCGCTGACCACCGCCCTTGGCGTGCTGGGCATGCCGGGGTTCACGGCCTATGCCGGCCTGCTTAATATCGGCAAGCCCAAACCCGGCGACACGGTCGTCGTCGCAGCGGCGAGCGGTGCAGTCGGCTCAGTGGTCGGCCAGATCGCTCGCCTGCACGGTGCACGCGCCGTGGGCATTGCCGGTGGAGTGGACAAGTGCACATTCGTGAAGGACGAACTGGGCTTTGATGCAGTCATAGACCACCGCGCCCCGGACTTTGCCGAACAGCTGGCCAAGGCGTGCCCCAAGGGTATCGACGTGTACTTTGAAAACGTCGCCGGGCCAGTCTGGGACGCCGTGCGACCGCTACTCAATGATTTTGCACGGATACCCGTGTGCGGTCTGATCGCCCATTACAACGATGGCGCCCTTCAAGAAGCAACGATCGACCGATTGCCCGCAACAATGCATGACATCCTCGCCAAGAGCCTGACCGTGCGCGGATTTATCCAGACCGAATTTGTCGATCAGCAACAGGACACATTCTTGAAAGAAGCTGCGCAGTGGATCGCTGAAGGCAAACTCAAATGGCGCGAGGATGTTGTCGACGGACTGGACCAGGCACCCGAGGCGTTTATCGGGCTGCTGGAAGGGCGCAATTTCGGCAAGTTGATCGTGCGCCTCAATCCACAATAAACAGCTTCGCGCCAATACTCGTCGATGAGCGATGACCTTCCATGTCATTGCCCACCTGATAACTCATTCCGGCCGTCAGGGTGAACTGACGACCGTCTTCCAATTCAGTGTGCAACTCGCCTTCAAGACACAACAGAATATGCCCTCTCCAGCACCAGTGATCCGCCAGGTAGCCGGGGGTATATTCGACCATGCGCACGCGGGTGGTGCCGAAGTGGCAGGTGCGCCATAACGCCTTGCCGATAACGCCCGGATGAATCACGGGTTCGACAGTGGACCAGTCGGTAGTGCCAAAGGGGACGGCAGTGAGTTCCATCATGAGCTCGAAGGTTGGTTAGCGAGGCTTGAGGCTATTCATCTGAAGCAACGGGCGATAGGCACAGATCAAACGCTTTTTTGGGATACAGGTATCCTGCTCGCAACGCTCCCCTGGATTCGCTTATGCACATCGACCCCGCGTACATCCTTCACGAAACCGAACACTGGCAGCTCAACCACCACCTGGCCTCAGCATTGCCCGGCTACCTGATGTTGGGCGCCAAGGCGCCGATCCACTCCCTGGCCGACATGCCGGAGGCGGCGCTCGCCGAATTAGGTGGGTTGCTGGCGAAGACTCAGCGGGTGATGGAAGCGCAGCTGAAACCGAAATGGCTGTACATCAGCCGTTACGGGCACATGCCGGGGTTCCCGCTGCATTTTCATTTCATCCCGGTGTACGACTGGGTGGAGGAAGCGTTTTGGCGGGACGAGCGCTATCGGCTGCTGCAGGGTTTTGGCAAACAGGGACTGGCGCAAACATTGACCGATGGCGCTGAGTTGACGTTGTTTGTATGGCGTGAGTTTGGCGAAAGTCCCACGCCACCACACATCCAGGGAGACACCGTGCATCGAGTGATTGAGCGGTTGCGCGTAGCCTTTGCGGGTCAGTAGCGCGCACTGTCAAAACACCCAGGGTCCTCATCCAGGTATTTCTTCATTCGCCGCCACAACGTGGTGGTGCTGATCTGCAAGCGTTTGGCCGCTTCTTCGCGGTTGCCGCGCACGCTGGTGAGCACTTCGTGCAGCAGCGCCTTTTCGCTCCTGATGGGCGCGTCCTGCGCAACCGGCACGTCCGCCGAAAGATCCTCCAGCACGTCCTCCAGCCACGGCTGTGCAAACGGCCGGCCCTGGCTCATCACCGCCAGCCGTTCGACGATATTGCCCAGTTGCCGGATATTGCCCGGCCAGGGGTAACCACTCAGGCGCGCCAGCAGTGCTTGCGACGGCTCGGCGGTGTCCATCGGCAGGCTGCGCAACTGGTGGCGCACCAGTTCGGGGATGTCGGCGCGACGTTCACGCAGCGCCGGCAGGTGCAATTTGAGCACGCAGATACGGTAAAAAAAGTCCTCGCGAAACAGCCCTTGGACCATCAATTTCGGCAGGCTTTTGTTGCTGGCGGTGATGATACGGATATCCACCGGAGTGACCTTGTCGTCACCGATACGCACCACTTTGCGCTCCTGCAACGCGCGCAGCAGCTTGACCTGAATGTCGGTGGAGGTTTCGTTGATTTCATCGAGGAAGAGCGTGCCGGTGTGTGCCAGTTCGAACACGCCTGCCTTGCCTTCGTTGAGCGCGCCGGTGAAGGCGCCTTTGACGTAGCCGAACAGTTCACTCTCCAGCACGCCGGGGGCAAACGCCGCGCAGTTGATCGCCACGAACGGCCCGTGTTTGCGGCGCGAAGCGTTGTGGATGCTCTGGGCGAACAACTCTTTGCCGGTGCCGGTTTCGCCTTCGATCATCACTGTGCTGTCCACCGCCGCGTAGGTCAGGGCCAGGCGCTTGGCCTTGGCCAGCGCCGGGCTACTGCCGATAATGTCGTCGAAGTTTTTTTCGGCCAGGTGCTGGCGGGCCAACTGGCGACGCATCTTGCGTTCGATGGCGGTGATTTCGGTCTGGTTTTGCAGGGTGGCGACGGCTCCGATCACGAGGTTGTCCAAGGTGATCGGTGCGATGCTCAGGGTCAGTGACAACCTTCCCAAGGTGATCAGCGCACCCCGCACCGGGCGCCCATGGTTGAGCACCTGGCTGAAGTAGTCCTGGGTCAGCAGGCCGTCGATGCTGTCGCCGATTGCCAGGCTGCCCAGGTACGCGGTGGCCACGCTGTTCATATTGGTGACCGTGCGCTGGCTGTCGACACTGAAGATGCCTTCGGACACACAGTTGAGGATCGACTGGATCATCTCGTAGCGGCTTTGCAGCTCGACGCGTTTGAGCCGCCGCTCTTCCTCGACCTGCAAGAGATGGAGGGCTTCGTCGATGGCTTCATCGGCGGCATCCGCATCGGCTTCGGACATGATGTAGTGCATGCCGCGCGCAATTACCGCCTGACGCAATGAAAGCCCGCCAATCGCCACTTCAATGCCCTCGGCGAGCAAACGGTCCAGCTGCGCTTCTGTAGTTTGATGGCTGCCCAGCGGGTCGATCCGGCAGATCGCGACTTCCGGCATGAAGGGCCGGGCTTTTTCCAGGATGGTCGCGTAGCCCTCGGACGTTGCCAGAAAGGCGATCCTGGCCGAGACCTGCTGCGCCCGGTGATAAGCGTTGATGCAGTCGAAAAACGTGTGCTTGACCTCAACGATGGGCACCCGCAACTGTTCGCGCAACACGCTGGCGGTACGCCCACGGCTGATGATCACGCTGACGCCGCTTGCAATCAACTCGCGGGCCTTGAGTACCGCGTCGTGCTGCGCCGCTTCGACCACCCCCAGCGACAACCCGCGCTGGCCGAGAATGCAGCGCATCACGGCGGTCAGGGTACTGGAGGGGGAAATGACGGCGATGGTGCCTTGCATGGCGGGGCTCGATTAGCGCGGACGAAGATTGCAGATTATTTCAGCCTGCAATTATTTGAAAGACTCTGAAATCAACTAAACCCTCTCAAGGCCGCACGCTTAATTTCAACTTATTGTTTTTAATGACAATTAAAGCCATGGCACAGCCCTTGCTCTTCCTTCATCAATAACAAAGACAATGAAGGAAACACTGCATGGATATCGTCTTCATCGGGTTTGGCGAAGCCGCCTACCACCTCTGCGCCGGCCTGCGCACCACGGGCGATCTACAGATATGTGCGTTCGACGCCAACGTCAGCCCCGCCCTGCAGCAACGCGCCGACCAGCAGCACGTCACCCTCTTCGACTCCCTGGAAAACGCCTGCCGTGACGCGCGCTTCGTGGTGTGCCTGACCAGCGCCAGCAGCGCATTGGGCATCGCGCGTAAAGTCCTGCCGCTGTTGGTGGCAGGGCAAACCTACGTCGATATGAACTCCGCCGCGCCTACCGTCAAACAGGCTATCGACCAGCTGCCGCGCCCTGCCGGCGTAGGCTTTTGCGACAGCGCCGTGATGGGCACCGTCCCCGGCAATAACCACCGCGTGCCGATGCTGCTGGCCGGCAGCGGTGCTGCTGCGTTTGCCGAAGCCTTCACGCCACGCGGCATGCAATTGACCGTGCTGGAAGCTGAAGCCGGTGCCGCCTCCGCCATCAAAATGCTCAAGAGCGTGGTCATGAAAGGCCTGCCGCAATTGCTGCTGGAAGCCTTCCAGGCCGGCGAGAAATTCGGCGTGCTGGACACGCTGGTCGCGTCCCTCGGCGACTCGTTGAACGGCAAGACCGTCGAGCAACTGGCCAATACCTTCACCGCCCGCACGCTGATCCACGCCAAGCGCCGCAGTGCGGAAATGGACGATGCGGTCACCACCCTCGAAGCCGCTGGCGTGGACGCCACCATGACCCGTGCGACCCAAGGCCAGCTGGATAAATTGGCCGCCACCGACTGGGCCAGCCTGCTCGGCCCCGATGGCAGCGACATGGATTTTCGCACCGCCATCGCCCACCTGACTGCCCACGCCTGAGAACCTGCCATGAACACTGAACAGTACTTCCCCCTGCCCGATTTGATCCCGAACGATTTGCTGGAGCGCTTCCGCCAACTCAGCCCCGCACAACTGTGCGACGGCATGCAAAGCCTCGGCATCCCGCGCAACGGCTGTATGGACGCTGACCTTATGCCGCTGGATGAACGCAAGGTGATGCTCGGGACCGCCTACACCGTCGACACCGAAGACGGCGACAACTTCCCGATCCACGTGGCCGTGTACCAGGGCCAGCCGGGCTACGTGCTGGTGGTGGCCGGCAAAGCCTACCCCGGCCGCGCCTACATCGGCGATCTGATGGCCGGCGCCGCCCAGGCCGTGGGCTTGGCCGGCATGGTCATCGACGGCTGTGTGCGCGACAAGGTGCCGTTGGCACAACTGGATATCCCGATCTACGCCAAGGGCTTCATGCAACGCAGCCCCGGCAAGCAAGGCCCTGGCAAGATCAACGCCAGCGTGACCTGTGCCGGTGTGGAAGTTGCGCCGGGAGACCTGGTGTTCGGCGATTACGACGGCGTCACCGTGGTGCCCCGCGCGCGGCTATTGGAAGTGCTGGAGGCCTCCGAGAAAAAAAGTGCGTATGAAAACCAGCGCCGCGAGGTGATCGACGAATACACTCGCTGCCGAGACAGCGGCCTGCCTCTTCCCCCACTGGCCCCGGCGTGGGTCACCCAACTGCTGGAAGGCCAGTAACGCCCAAGGCTGCACCCGGGGTGCCTGGCACCCCAACCCGCTGCGCTCACTATAAAAATAATATTGTGGAGACGTTCAGATGCTGACAGTTCTGGGCTATGTGTTGATCACGTCGTTTCTGTTGCTGGTCATCAAGCAAAAACTCTCGCCATTCACCGGCCTGATCGTGGTATCGCTGGCCGTTGGGGTGCTGGTGTGCCTGTTCAACGGCGTGCCGATGGGCACCATCATGACGTGGGTACGCGAGGGCCTGTTCTACTCGCAGAACGAGGCCGGCAAGGTCTCCCTCGGCACGGTCAACCCCACGGTGATGATCCTGTTTGCCGTGCTGTATTTCAGCCTGATGATGAACGTCGGGCTGTTCGATCCGCTGTGCACCTTCCTGATTCGCAAGGCCAACGGCGACCCGCTGAAAATCATCCTGGTCACAGCCTTTACCTCGGCCGTGGTCACCCTGGACGGCGACGGCACCACCACCATCTTGATCATCACCACCGCGTTCCTGCCGCTGTACAAACAGATGGGTATGAAGCTGTCGAACCTGGCGATGCTGATCATCCTGCCGTGCGGCCTGGGCAACTGCTTGCCATGGGGCGGTCCACTGGCACGCGCGGCGGCGGTGCTGAATGTGGAGGTCAATACGTTGTTCGTGGCGATCTTGCCGATTCTCGGCGTGTCGTTCCTCTACGTGTTTTTCATGGCCTACCTGATGGGCATCAAGGAGCGCAAACGCCTGGGCTTTGTGAAGGGTGAAAAAGGCATCGTGACGCCCGAGCAAATCCTGCAGATGGTCAATGTTATCAAGGACCACGACAAAGCACTCAAGCGCCCGCGCCTGTTCCTGTTCAACCTGGCGCTGACCCTGGGCATGCTGGTTATCCTCATTGCCGGCTGGGCCAGCGGTGCCGTGGTGTTCATGCTGGGTACCGCGATTGCGCTGACCGTCAACTACAGCGCCGTGGAACAACGCGAACGCATCACCGCCAACGGTGGCGACGCCGTGGCCGTGGCCTCGATCATCCTGGCTGCGGGGTGTTTCCTGGGCATCTTCAACGGCAGCGGCATGGCCGGCGCCGTGGCCGAACACATGGCCAGCCTGATCCCGGACTCCATGGGCAGCCACACCGCCCTGATCTTCGCCTTCCTCGGCGCCCTCGCCTGCTATGCCTTGCCGGTGGACGCCTACTACTTCGGCATCCTGCCGGTGGTGGCGCCCATTGCCTACAAGTTCGGTATCAGCCCGACCGAGATCGGAGTGGCGTCGTTCATGGGGCAGGCGCTGCGGTATGCCAGCCCGACGGTGGCGTGGTTGTTCCTGCTGATGAACCGTACGGAGATGACGTTCGGGGAGTACCAGAAGGAATTCTTCAAGTGGTCGATCCCGATGTTTTTCATCTTTTTGATCACGGCGATTGTGACGGGGGAGTTGCCGGTGGGCTAAACCCAATCCTGTAGTGAGCGGGCTTGCCCCGCGCTGGGTGGCGAAGCCGCCCTAAACCCAGGCACCGCGGTGTTTCAGACAGACCGAGTCGCCTGGGTTTGGGGCGGCTCCGCCACCCAGCGCGGGACAAGCCCGCTCACTACAATGACCTCAGTGTGCCATTAGCACACTTGTGCTAATCGACCCTTCTCCCTTGCGGCGCTATATTCCCCGGCACTTCCAACGCTCTCCCGGCACCGTGCATCCCTTGCGCGTGGGCGCGTTGTGCGCTGGAAAAACCATAACAACCCCAAGGAAGAAGCACCATGAAACTGCAATCCTCCGTTACCCGTCTCACCCTGCTGGGCGCCTTGATCATTGGCGTGGCCGGCTGCAGCAATATCAAGCCTACTGAAGACCATCTCAAGACGCTGTCGGAAACCAACCTGGGCGAGCCGGTCAAGCGTATCTCCAACGTGCGCAGCGACTCGATGACCACCTACTACGTCGCCAGCGCAGCATCCGGCGAGTACAACTGCTCGGTGCCCAGCGGTGCCAGCGGCGGCATGTTTGCCGTTGCCAGCTTCGGCATGATGAAACCTGCCGCCTACTGCCAGCCCAAAGGTGCACGCGGTAACCCACTTCAGGGCTTTACCCAGTAACCGCCTCCTGACTCAGTTCCCGCAGAACACCGCGCAGTTCAGCGGGGCGCACAGGCTTGGAGAGAATGGCGATCTGACGGTCGTGCAACGCGGCCTGGATTTTCTCCACATCGTGCCCGGTGAGGATCAGCGCCGGGACCGCCCAACCACGTTGTTCGCGCAGGGCGTCGATGCACTCGATGCCGGTGGCGTGGTTACCCAGGTCGTAGTCGGCGACGATGATGTCGCAGTCACTGACCAGATCACGCCCCGAAGACTCCGCCTGCACCTCGCACCCCCAGCGCTCCAGCAGCGCCTGGGTGGCGAGCAGCACGTTGTGGTCATCTTCGACCAGGCACACCTTCAAACCGGTGAGCAACCCGGCCTGGCGCGTGTCGTCGCGCGGTGCCGTGGCTCGCGGCGCGGTGGCCAGAGTGAGGCCATACAGGCTCACGGAAGTGCCACGGCCCACCCGTGAGCGCAGGCTCACGTGCACGCCCATCAACTGCCCCAGGCGCTTGACGATGGACAGCCCGAGGCCCACGCCTTCGACGTCTTTGTCACGCAGGTGGCGTACCCGATAAAACTCCTCGAAGACCTTTGACAGATGCTCCTCGGCAATCCCCCGCCCCCGGTCATGAATCTCCACCGCCAAGCCGCCGTCGCGAATACGCACGCCGATCAGCACCGGACGCTGTGCGCCATATTTGAAGCAGTTGGACAGCACGTTCTGCACCATGGTCGCCAGCAGCGCCGGGTCAACCAGCACCCAGTGCGCACACGGTCGCAGGCGCAGTTCCACGCCAGCCCAACGCGCGGCCTCGGCGTTCTGCCGCACCAGGTCGGCAAGGAAGTCGCCCAGGTGCACCGCCTGGTATTTGGGCAGCAAGCGACCGTTATCAAGGGTGTAGAGGTCGAGAATCGAGCGGAACAGTTGCGACACGTTCAGCAGCGACCGGTCGATGTTGTCCACCAGCCGCCGCTCTTCATCACCCAGGCGCGCTTCGCGCAGGCACGCGGTGAACAGGCCGATGGAGTGGATCGGCTGGCGCAGGTCGTGGCTGGCCTGGGCGAGGAAACGGGACTTTTCAAGATTGGCGGCGATGGCTTGCTCGGACGCCTTGCGCGTGCGCTCCAGCAGGATATGCGCGTACACCGGGATCACCGTGCTGGTGATCATCAGCATCAACACCATGAAAGGTTGCGCCTGCCACACCGGCGTGAGGCGATACACGATCAACAGCGCGAGCAACGCCAACGCCGTGGCAATCGCCAGGTATCGCGAGCCGTAGCGCATGCCATTGCCGAGGTTGACCCACACCATCACCGCATACAACGGCAGTGCTGCCTCCCCACCGACTACCATGCCAAACGAGGTGCCGGTGTAGTCGTGAAGCATCCCGAAAATCCGCCGCGCCGGGTAGTGTCCTGGCCATCGGGCGATGACTTGGCGCAACACAATGGAGGCCAACAGGAACAGGAAGATATACAGGATCACCGGCAGGTAAGTGTCCACCGACTGTCCCGGCAGAAAGCCCAACACGCTGATGTAAACGATAGCGATGGAGGCAACCACAATGCGCAGGTTGGCCTGGTCGAGTTCGGAGTTGGTCTCAAGACTCATGGGGTTACGTCCTTGTGCGGCAATCAACAAATCCAACTTGCGTCACAGGCAGGCCTCGGACGCGGTGGTAAGGTAGCATGCAATCGCACAGCCTTGCCCCAGGAAGGAGCACCCACATGACCGGTCGCATCATCATCGCCGACGACCATCCGATGTTTCGCGAAGCCATGCTGCGCACCGTGCAGCGCTTGCTACCGGACGCCGTGGTGCAGGAAGCCGGCGACCTCGACGGGGTACTCGCGCTGATCCGCGAAAGCGGCGAGGTCGACACCCTGATCCTCGACCTGCGCTTCCCTGGCCTGACCTGCATGAGCCAATTGGTCGACCTGCGCCAGCAACTGCGGCGCACCACGTTGATCGTGGTGTCGATGGTGGATGACCCGGCGTTGATCGATCAAGTGATGGCATTGGGCGCAGATGGCTTCATCGGCAAGAACATCGCCCCCGACGAGATCGGCCAGGCGCTGCTGGCCATCCGCGAAGGCGAAGTACTGGTCAAGTTCGCCCCCTCCGGCCTGCTGCCACTGGACACCCACACCCTCACCGCCCGCCAGCAGGACGTGCTGCGCCTGATCGCCCAGGGCAAGACCAACAAGGAAATCGCCAAGGCCCTGGATATCTCGCCGTTTACCGTGCGTATCCATGTGTCGTCGCTGCTGCGCACGCTGGATGTACCGTCGCGGGCGGCGGCGGCGGTGAAGTATTCCGGGGAGTTCTAGGCGTTCTCATTACCCGCGCGGGTGAAGGAATAGCGGTCAATATCGGTACGCAGCTTCCAGCCTTGGCCTTGCCAATAATCAGCGGCGCTGATGTTGGTCTTGAACACATCGAGGTGGCATTTGTGGATGCCCAGTTGCGCCAGCGCGTCGAGGCAGCGTTGTGTCAGCGCCTGTGCGATGCCTTGGCGACGGTACTCCGGCAGCACCAACGCATGTTGCAGATAGCCGCGACGCCCGTCATGGCCGCACATCACGCAGGCGATCAGTCGTCCTGCGGCTTCAGCGACAAAACTCAAGCCAGGGTTGCGTGCCAGATAGCGCTCGGTGGCGGAGCGGGAATCGGCGTCGCGCAGGGAGATGCCGGGAGTGCCTTGCATGAGCGAGAGAACGGCGTCGTAGTCGGCTGGGGTCATTGTGCGGATATTGAGCATGGCGTAAACCTTGTGGAAGTGAGCTTGCCAAATAGGACGTTCTACTACCGGGTGGGCCCATGGTCTACCGCTCCGCCATGCGCTGCCCCAGCGATTCGCGCAACAACGTGCGCGGCAACTCAAACCCCTTGAACGGTGTGCGGGTAAACGGGTTATTGGCGCCTTCGGCATACAGCTTGTAGCGCATCACTCCACCGACCACCGGCAAGCTCAAATCGACGCTGGTGGCAGTGCGCGCGTTGAGTTGGCCACGATTGAGCAGGCGATAGAACGACCACGGCCCCCGAAAACCCAGGCTGACGGTGCTGCCATCGCGCTTGACCAGGGTCAGGCGACTGTCGCTGCTCTCCCCCCGCACACCCGGCCAGCTCATCGCGATGCCGCGTACCGGGCCGTGGGAATAAATATGCAGCTGGCCATCGACGCTCAGTGCGCTGTTGAGATGATCGGCGCTCAACGCAATTGGCTCCAAGGTAAACGGTACGTTGAGCACACCTCGGTTATCGAAAAAGGTGTCGCGGATCTGTTCGACCGCCTTGAGCTGGGTGATGACCTCGGGGCGGATCAGGTAGTCCTCCTGACTGTCGGAATACAACGCATCCAGGTTGTCCTTTAGGAACACTTTCAGGTACTGGTCGTGAAAACGTTGCACCAGGCCGGCGGGACCAAAGAAGGCCTCAAAGTCCTTGAGCGACACATCCTCCTGGCTGCCGCTCAACGGGTAGCGTGAGGCCAGGCGTTCCTTGTAGAAGCTGTAGACGTCCGCCTCCCAACGCTGCTCCAGCTCGCGCAAGGCCAGCACCATCAGCACCTGCGAGGTCTGCTCGGCCAGGTGACGCACCTGCTGGTTCAATGGTTCGGGCAAGCCAGCGGCGATGCGTTGCAGGTTGCGGATCGGGTCCGGGTCGGCTTGCGAGAAACGCGCCAGCACCACGCCAAGAGCGGCCTTGCCACGGTTGGGGTGGTCCTGCACGGCCTTGGTGTAGTCGTAGACAGCGTTGATCGCCCGCAGGGTCTCTTCGTAGTAGGACGGCTTGTCTTGCTCAGCGTTGAGCAACCCGGACAGGCCGGCGAACGCGCGGTGAATGCCCAGCGCCTGATTACGCCCGGCCTCTTCACTGGACGACTTCTCGTCCTTGCCGGTGACGGGCGGGTAGATCAGGGTGTTGTCGCGCACGGTTTCCAGCAGCCGGCGCAGGGGCGCGGCCGGACCGGTGACCTGCCCCAGCACTTCCAGGGTTTGGGCCAGGTCGGTGAAGTCGGTGACGGTGAACTGGTTCAGCGCACGGCGCCAGCTGTCGACGTAATCGGCGCTGTACAAGGCGCGCAACCGTTCGGTCAGCACGCGACGGTCGGCCTCGGAATAATCCAGGTTACGACGCTCGCCGAGTACCCATTGGTCGATCAAGGCCAACTCGGTGACGTTCTGGCTGTTGGGCTCGAAGTAATCACGGAATCCGCGGGCAGTCAGCAACGGCGATAGGGTCAGGTTTTCATCCAGCGCCGCGCCGCTTTCGCGCTCGCTCAAGGGACGGTAGACCACGTCAAAGGCCGGGCCGATTTCGTTGCGCAAATCCAGTTCGCCGTGCAAGCGTTCTTTCGCCTGTTGGCGCAGGGTCATGTATACCCGCTGCGCCATGGGCAGCTTGCGCAGTTGTTGCTGGGTCTGCGCGATCAGCTCGCGGTGTTCGGGCAGTTCGACGTCAGCATAAGTCAGCGCATAGGTCAGGTGGCGCATCAACGCCGCCTGGCGTTGACCCTGACCCGGATAAGCCTGTTGCCATTGCTCGGCCATCCATTGCGCGACGATCTCCGGGCGGCGGTTATTGCGGTCCTCGATCATGCGGTACACACGCAGGGCCGCGAGCTGTTCATCGCTGCCCGGCTCGGCGCGGCGGATGACCTCAACCGCCCCCGCGGCAATCGCCGGCAGGAAGCGCCGCGATAACAGGCTCAAGTACGCCTGGTCGACCATCGGCCCGATCAACTGGCCTTGATACAACCCCATATCGGCCAATTGCGGCCAGGTCGCCCGATAATCGCCATACACCGTGACCGCCTCACGGATTTCATCCAGCGGCACCAACAGGTTCAGCCCGGTGGGGTCGGCCTGCAGGTCGCTGGCCTTGCTACTGAACGCCTGGCTTTTGGCCAACACCTGGTCGGCCTTGTCGCGGTTGATGCCGTAGTAGTACCACCAGCCGCCGACCAGCAACGCCCCCATAAACCCGACCAGCACCGAGCCGCTGAGCAACAACCGGCGCTTGCGTCGCGCCACCTTGAAGTTATCGCCGGCCAACCCGGCCTCGGGATACACCACCTGCTTCAACAAGTGCTGGGCAAAATACACCACCGAATGCCCCTGCGGCTTGGTCGCGCTGACGGGTGCGGGGAACCCATAGGCCCGCGCCGAGGCTTCGACAAACAGGTTCGCCACCACGCCACGCTGATACACAGACGATAGGTACACGCCGCGCACCAACGCAGGCGTGGTGTAGCGGTCACTGCCCAGCACGTCGCCCAGAAAGTGCAGCAGGATCTCGCGTGAACCGCTGAGCTGGCGCATCAAACTGAACATACGCTCGCGTAAAGCTTGCGGGCCGGGCTCGCCCATGGCCCGTACCACTTTCCGGTTGAGCGTCTCGACAAAGCGGTCATAAGCGCCCGCCAGTTCGTCCAGCCATGCGTCAAAATCCTCAACTGCCGCGAGGCTGAAGGTAAAACCCTGTACTTCTTCCCGCGCCGAGGCGGGCAGATTGGCGAACAATTCTTCAAACCCTTCGAGCAAATCGAACTTGCTCAGCACCACGTACAACGGCAGGCGCGTGCCCAATTCATGGCCCAACTCGGTCAGGCGCGCGCGCAACAGAAACGCCAGGTTGCGGCGCTCGTTGGGCGGGCGTTCAAACAGGCTGACCATGTCCACTAACAGCACTACGCCATTGAGCGGGCGCCGGCTGCGGCTGCGCGCCAGCCAGTCAATCAGGTGGTGCCATAGTCGTTGCTCGGCGCCCGCGGGTAGCCCGCTGGGTTGTTCAACTTGGGCGTCCACAGGGTCGGCGATTGCCTTAGTGTCCGCCGCCGCATTGTCGATGGGTACGACGGGGGCTGGCGTCGGTGGCGGTTTCCGCTCTGGCTGACTGATGAACTCACCGGGCGGGTCGATCAACACCGCGTCGTCGCCGATCCACCAGTCGATGTCGAACGCCAGATCCGGATCCGACGCCGTCTGCGTGGCGCCGCTACGCGCCGTGCGAGTCAGGGCAAAGCTCTGGCTGGAGCGGCTGATAAAGCTGGACTTGCCTGCATTCTCCTCGCCAAGTACCAGGTACCACGGAATCTGGTGCAGGCTGCGGCCCTGATGGTTGTCTCGCACCCGCGCCAGATTGCGATCCAGCGAACGTTCCTGGGCTAGCAAGTAGGCCAGGCAAGGGTCCTGCACCTGCTGAGCCTGCTGCTGACGGGCTTGCTGCAAGCGGCGTAGTTGACGATGCACTTGACCCGCCCACACCAACAGCGGCACCACCACCAATACCACGCTGATCGCCAGGCGCAGCGGCCAGGGCGCCAGTGGTTGCTCGTCGCGCCAGGTCCAGGTCGGTCCCTGCCACCAGAGCCAACCCAGCGCCACGGCAATCGCCATGATCGCGGCGGCGATGACGACAAGCGTCCCTCGGCGCCGAAGGACTGCAAACCCGCGAGCCAGTGTGCCCAGTTGTTTATTCATGACTGTTCGCCCCTGAACTTCCCACGCCAAAAAACCGTTCCCACAGTAGAAACAGTGCTTGACCTGGATATATACGATCGTTACTTGAGCAAACAGTAACAGCGCAAACAAACATCTTTCAATGCACAATACGAAAGAAACAAAAAATTACACCTGATCTTTTTTATTATCTTGACGAACTATCCTCACCACCCGAAACATCTATAAATATCTATCCACAGCACTAATACGCAACCCCTACAGAACATTCCCACAAAGACCCCGAACAACTTAAACTTATTAAATAGGGCGAAGCCATGTCATTGAAAGATCGCTTCTCAGAAGAACTCCGTTACTTGCGGGAGTTAGGCCGTGAATTCGCCGAAGACGATCCACGACTAGCCCCCTTCCTGGGCGAGCAAGCATCGGACCCGGGTGCGGCACACCTATTGGAAGGGTTCGCGTTCCTCACGGCCAAACTGGCCCTGAAGATCGAAGACGACCTGCCCCAACTCACCCACCCGCTGATGCAGCAGGTCTACCCCAACTACCTGCGCCCGCTCCCCAGCCTGACTCAGGTGCGCTTCGACCCCGTGGTACACGCCCTCAGCGGTCCGCAGGTGATTACCAAAGGCACCCAGTTGTTCGCCCGGGCGCTGAATGATGTCAGTTGCACCTTTCGTACCTGTACCGACGTGACGATTTATCCGCTGCAGGTCAGTGCTGCCAGCGTCGCCCATAGCGTGCAGAAGTCGGTGCTGAGTATCGAGTTGCAGGCCTTATCGGAGCAGCCGTTGAGCGAGATGAACTGCGAGCGCCTGGATTTCCACCTTGGCGGTGACGACCTGCACGCACTCACGCTCTATCAGTGGCTGGCCCAGCATCTGGACAAAATCGTGCTGTGCCTCGACGAGCAACGGCTGGCCCTGCCGCCGGAGGCCCTTAGCTTTCCTGGCTTCGAACCCGACGACGCGCTGTTACCCACCTTGGACCAGCAGTTGGAGGGCTATCGCCTGATCCAGGAATACTTCTACTTCCCCCAACGTTTTCACGGTTTTCGCATCAGTGGCCTGCGCCGCCTGTGGCCGCAAACAACGGCCGCGCAGATTCGCCTGGAGCTGCATTTCTCCACGCCCCTGCCCGCCTCCATATCGATCAACCCCAACATGCTCTGCTTGTATTGCACGCCCGCCATCAACCTGTTCGAACACCCGGCCGAACCGGTCCAACTGGACGGCCAGGCCCTGCACGAAACGCTACAACCGCGTGGCCCGAATGCCCGAGCCTATGAGATTTTCAGCATCGACCGGGTCAGTGCCCGGCGGCGCAAACCGCATACCCCGGCAGATAACTACCGTGTCGACTTCGCTCCCTATGAATCATTGCAGCACCAAGTGGAGCCGGCTGGCCAACGCACAGCGTGCTACTTCAGCCACACCATCGAACCTGAACTGCTCAAGACCCGCGCCAAACACAGCGTGAGCCTCATTCATGCCGATCAGCGTCCCTACCTTGGCGAGCGTGAAGTGCTTAATATCGCGCTGACCTGCACCAACGCCGACCTACCCCGGCAGTTGCAGGTAGGGGACATCAGCCTGCTCACCCAGACCACACCGTCATTCGCCACTTATCGAAACCTCACCCGCCCGACCCGCGCCTACCCGCCAATCCTCGACGGCCAAGTGCAGTGGGCGCTGATCTCCAACCTTGCGCTGAACAACCTGTCGCTGTCGTCTCCGGCGGCGCTCAAGGCCGTGTTGCAGGTTTACGACTTCATCGCCGCCCACGACCTACCTCACCATCGTGCCACCCAGCGTCGCCTGGAGGGCATCCTTGAGGTCCGCACACAACCTGTCGACTGGCTGATCAAAGGCCTGCCAGTGCGCGGCAGTTGCACCACCATGACAATGGACCCCGCCGCCTTCAGCAACGCCGGCGATTTGCATCTGTTTGGCTGCGTGCTCTCACATTTCATGGCGCTGTACGCCAACACCAACGCCTTCCATCAGTTGGAAATCATCAACGCCGCCGATGGCACGGTTTTCACTTGGCCAATGCGCACCGGCCAGCAACCGATCATATGACCCACGGAGAGCAGCATGCCGACCCTGAATCCCACCACCACGTTTTCCAGCAGCCATGGCGACGCCCGCGACGGCTGGCCCGATGGCGAGCTGTTCTGCCATCACGACCCACTCGAATTCCACCTGCGCGGCCACAGCCTCAACCCATTGGTGGATGTGGCCATGCCGTTGTTCGGGCTGGTGATCCGGCTGCGCCGGACCGAGGTCTACGCCCCGGTCGAACAACTGCAAGGTCACCTCACCAACCAGATCAAGGTGATGCTCGAAGAACTACGCCAGCACGACTACAGCGAGGCCGAGTTGCGCGTGTTCTCCTACGTACTCTGCGTCTTTGTCGATGAGGCGGTGCTGGCTACGCCGTGGGGCTCCGGCTCAATATGGCAAGCCAAATCGCTGCTGAGCACCTTCCACCAGGAAACCTGGGGCGGCGAGACCTTCTTCACCCTGCTCATCCGCTTGCAGGAAACCCCGCAGCAATACCGCGACGTGTTGCTGCTCATGTACTTGTGCCTGTGCCTGGGCTTCAAAGGCCAGTACAGCGTGCAGACCCAGGGCGACCAGGCCTTGCAGCAGGTGATCAGCCGTTTGCAGGGGGTGATCGACGCGCTGCACGAACCGGCGCCTGCTCATCTGACCCGTCCACTGGACAACGTTGCGCCACGCCATTACCAGATGAACCGGCAATGGCCGTGGTGGACGCCGTGGGCGGTGGGCACGGCGCTGTGCGTGGGGGCCTATGTGTTTTTTGCCGTGCGCCTGAACAGCATGACCGAGCAGGTGATGCAATCATTGGAGACCATCTTAGTGCGTTAACCCGCGCGCACCGTTTCGCTATTGCTCGTCATACACCGGCAAGTTAGCGACCCGCTTAAACTGGGCGACACACTTAACTAGAGAAACTTCCCACAACACTTGCGGAAAGCATGAAGGCGACAGCCGGAGTATGCCTCTTTAAAGTTCGAGGCCTTCGCCTGATCGCCACTGCGTTACAACGTGTGGCGATTAAAACCTGCAACCAAGGATTGCCGCAGGAGTTGCCATGCCGAACTTGCGCGATGTGCGCTTTACCTTCAGTTCAAGCGCCGATATCAACTTCGATGTCGTCTCGTTTGAACTCACTGAGGGGCTTTGCGAACTGTATTGCCTGTCCGTAGACCTGGTCAGCACATCGGCCAATGCCGACTTCGCACAACTGCTGGATCAACCGGCGGTAATGACCATTTGGCAAGGCGAGCAACCGGTGCGCCATGTGCACGGCCTGATCAGCCGCTTCGAGCAGGGCAAGACCGGCTTTCGTCGCACCGCCTACCGCGCGGTGATCGAACCACAACTGGCCCGCGCCCGGTTGCAATCGGACTGGCGCATTTTTCAGCAGCGCAGTGTGCCGCAGATACTTGAACAGCTGTGCAACGAACGCCGTTGGGGCGCCTGCACCCAGCGTCTGACCGAAAACCACCTACCCCGCGAATACTGCGTGCAGCCCGGCGAGCTGGATTGGGACTTCTACCAGCGCCTGGCAGCCGAAGAAGGCCTGTTGTCGATCTTCCAGCACAGCGAGGGCGGGCATCAGTTGATTCAGGCCGACCATATCGCCAGCTTCGGGGTGATTGAGGGCGAAGCACTGGTGTATGAGGCCAACCCCGGTGGCGATCAGGCACAACCGGCCTTGCACAGCTTTACCTACCGCGAGCAGGTGCGCAGCGCCAACCAGACCCAGCGCGACTACACCTTCACCCACCCGCGCTACAACCTCGAACAGCGTGAACAGGCGCCGCAGCTGGAGCACCAGAGCCCCGACTACGAACGCTATGACTACCCTGGTCGCTACAAGCACGATGATGCCGGCAAGCCCTTCACCCTGACCCGTCTGCAAGGATTGCGCGGTGATGCGCGCACCGCCGAAGTCAGCGGCGACGATGCGCGCCTGGTGCCGGGCTTGGCCTTTGATCTGGTCGGCCATCCCCGCGAAGACCTGAATATTGGCTGGCGTGCCGCCACCATCCACCACATCGGTCGCCAGCACACCGCGATGGAAGAAGAAGCTACCGGCAGCCAGGTGGGTACCCATTACAGCTTCACCGCCACGCTGATTCCCGACACGGTGGAATGGCAAGCACCGCCGCGCCCCAAACCCTGCATCGAAGGCCCACAGATCGCCACCATCGTCGGCCCGCCCGGCGAAGAAATCTACTGCGACGAACACGGCCGTGTGCGCCTGCAATTTCCCTGGGACCGCGAGGGCCAGGACGACGACCGCAGCTCCTGCTGGGTGCGCGTCACCCACAACTGGGCCGGCGCCGGCTGGGGGCATGTCGCCCTGCCACGGGTCGGCCAGGAAGTACTGGTGGGCTTTTTGCACGGTGACCCGGACCAGCCGATGGTCATCGGTCGCAGCTACCACGCCATCAACCGCTCACCGTACAAACTCCCCGCATTCAAGGCGCTGAGCCCGATCCGCAGCAAGGAGCTGCACGGCGAGCGCCACAATGAACTGCGCCTGGATGACACCACCGGGCAAATCAGCGCCACGCTGATGAGCGACCATCAAGCCAGCGCGTTGAACCTGGGCTACCTGACCCACCCCCGCCCCGGCGGCGGCGTGCCCCGTGGCGAAGGTTTTGAACTACGCACCGACGCCCATGGCGTACTGCGTGCCGGCGGCGGCCTGCTGCTCACCACCCAACGGCGCCCGCGCGCCGCCGAGCACCACACCGACCTGCCGGAAACCGCCGAACAACTCGACACCGCCCGCCAGCACCACGCCACCTTCGCCAGCGAAGCCCGCGACCACCTGGCCCAGGACAGCGGCGATCAGGACGAAGTCGCCGACGCGCTCAAGGCCCAGCAACAGGCCATTCGTGGCACCGGCGGCAACCCCGGCGCCAACCAATACCCCGAACTGGCCGAACCGCACCTGGTACTGCACAGTCCGGCCGGCATCGCCAGCAGCACCCCGCAATCCACCCACATCGCCAGCGGCGAACACCTCGCCCTGAGCAGCGGCGGCCACACCAGCCTGGCCATCGGCAAACGCCTGTTGATCAGCGCCAGTCGTGGTGTGCGCACTTTTGTGCAAAGCCTGGGTTGGAGGTTGGTAGCCGCCTCCGGCGATATCGATATTCGGGCGTTGAAAGACAACATCAATCTGCTGGCCAAACTCAAGGTCACCGTGACGGCTGAGCGCATCACGTTGAGTGCCAAGGAAGAGATCGTGATTCAGGCGGCGGGGAGTAGCACTACCTACAACGCCGGGGGGATTACGCATGCCACCAGTGGGTTGTACACCGCACATGCCGTGGATTTTATCTACGACGCTGCGAAGAGTAAGGCGGCGGCGTTTCCGGAGGCGCCTAAGGCGGGGAAAGGGAATTTGGAGTTGATTCAACAATACGCCAACGGGATTTCCTTCAAGGGAGGCGAGTACAAGGTTGAGGATGCCTTAGGCAAGGTCTTCAAAGGGTCACTGGATGGCAATGGTTTTGCGGCTGTGGCTGGTGTTGCTCCAGGCCCGGCCAAAGTGCTTTTCAGCAAAGACCCGGTGGATGTCTGGACCGATCCCGGATTTCCCGGTCCGCATGAGCAGATCAAAGCGGACGCCATTGAAACCTCCGGTCAAACCTTGCCTGCGCCTGCGAAAGCACTGCTGGACCAAGTGCTAAACGCGACTAAGCAGTCTCCGATGAGCCTTGCCACCGACCTGCTGAAAAAGACTGTGCCAATGCCAGACGCTGCGACCGCGCTGGCCTCCCAGCTACCTCAGTCACTCATGAAAAACGCCGAGATGCTCGGATTGCCACGCAAGCTCTCGGAGAAAACACAATGACTGCAGCCACTGCGCGCCCGCCCCAATCAGCCACCGCCCCGCTCAATACCACATCAAAGAATGACATTGATGCGGGCAAGGAAAAACTCGACAAGTGGCTGCGCAAACTCACCAACGATGCCATTGGCTGGAATGCCGTACAGACCGCAGGTGCTGTGATTCCCGGTGTCGGCACCGTCTTCGCCGCCATTGATGCCATCGGGGACCTACTCACCTTAATTGACGGTGATCAAAACGACTTCCTGACCTGGGTCAGCTTTGGTGTCAATGTCGTCGGCCTGATCTCCTTTCCAGGTGTCGGCCCGGCACGGCTGGCGGTGCGCACCACGCTTTCAACCGTCAGGCGCAATGGCCTACCCGCCATTTCGACGGCCATGCTCAGTGCATTGGAAAAGAACCTTAACGACAAAACTCGCGGCGCCCTGGAGGATTTTGCCAACGCCATCCAAGCACGTCTCAGCGAACTGCTCACCAAAATCGCCGCAGAAATCAGAAAAGCCTGCGCCGCTTTCGCCCGCATGCTCAGAAGCATTGCCAGTGAGCAAGGACAGCAGGCACTGGCCAAGAAAGCCAAGGTCGGCTCTTTCTTCTTCGGCCCGGTGGTGGGTATTGCCGCACAGTTCATGATCGACGACAGGCTGCTGTCCAAAGCCGTCTGCCAGAAGCTGCTCACCGTTGCAAATGCCGCCGACAGAATCGGTCTGGCGGTAGCACAGAAAGTTCAGGGATTAGGGGATCCGAAACGAATCGGCAGTATCGGCAACCTGATCATGGAGCTGGTCAGTGCATTGGCCGCCCGCAAGCGTCGCGGCGCTCAAACGGCCAATGCCTCCAGTCACCAGAACAATCGAGCTCAAGCGACACAAGGCCAAGGCCCATTGGTCAGTCAATCAACTCAGCGCAGAACCACCAATGATCCTAATGGTTGTAAGAACTGTAGACCTAGCGTCCCTGTAGGCACTGGCCACAGCATCAGCTTCGCCACTGGCAGTGAAACGCTGGAACACACCGATTTCTCGCTGCCCGGCCCCTTCCCGATCGAGTGGACACGCACCTATCGCTCAAGCCTGTCAGCGTTTGATCAGGGAAGTTTTGGCGCACGCTGGATCACGCCGTTCTCGATTCGCATTGACCAACTTGAAGACGGCCTGAGCTACCACGGTTACGACGGGCGTAGCCAGCGTTACCCTGATCTTGCGATCAGCAAGCACCACTACGACCCGATCGAAGGGGTATTGCTGATTCGCACCACGGCCAGCACGTTGGTGGTCGTACGTGGTCACGACAGCCAAGAAACTTTTCAAAAACAAGGTGACCACTATTTGCTCAGTGGCATGACCTTGCGAGGTGGCGCCCGCATCGCCCTGCACTACGAGCACCAACACGCGGGTCGGATAGTGCTGTCAGACCTGGTCACTTACCAGGACGATACGGCGCATCATCATATCCATAGCGAACTTGACGAACATGGACGCATCAACGCCCTGTGGCTGATGCATGAAGGCCAGCCCAAGCGCCAACTGGCGGGTTATGACTACGATGAACACAGCGACCTGATCGCAGCCCGCGACGAGCACACCGCGCAATGGGACTACCAATACCAACATCACCTGATCACCCACTACACCGACCGCACTGGACGCGGTATCAATCTGCAATGGCACGGCGAAGGCGCCGATGCAAAGGCCATCCGCGAATGGGCCGACGACGGAACCTACGACACCCGCCTGGAGTGGGACGACAACATCCGCCTGACCTACGTGACCGATGCGTTGGGCCAGGAGGCCTGGTACTACTACGATATCCTCGGCTACACCTACCGCATCATCTACCCCGACGGTAATGAAGAGTGGTTCTACCGCGATGATGCCAAAAACATCACCCGGCACATTCACACTGACGGCAGCACCGACAGTTACGCCTACGATGACCGTGGCAACCTGCTCCAGCACACCCGTCCGGATGGCAGCTGTGTTCATCATGCCTACGACGACCAAGACCAACGCTTTAAAACACGCGATGCCGAAGGCGGGTTGTGGAAGTACGACTACGATCAACGCGGCAACATCATCGAAACAATCGATCCGCTAGAAAACACCACCCAGTACAGCTACAACAGCGACAACCTGCCCGTGGTCATCACCGATGCCAACGGCGGCAGCAAACAACTGGCCTATAACGCCGACGGCCAACTGATTCGCTACACCGACTGCTCCGCCAAGGTCAGCCAATGGGACTACGATACCCTCGGCCAGCTCAGCCGCTTCACCGATGCCGAAGGCCACGTCACCACCTACGAGTACCACGCCGGGCAGCTGGTACGACTGATCCACCCCGACAAGACCGAAGAGCATTTCGAGCGCGACGCCGAAGGCCGTCTGCTCACCCACACCGGCGCCCTGCGCCAGTCCACCACCTGGCACTACAACGAAGCCGGCTTGATCCAACAGCGCGTTGATGCCAACGGCACAACACTCAATTACCGCTGGGACCGCCTCGGCCAACTGCTGGAACTGCGCAACGAAAACAACAGCACCGCCAGCTTCAAATACGACCCGGCCGGGCGCCTGCTCAAGGAAACTGGCTTCGACCAACAGACCACCCACTACCTCTACGACCACGGCAGCAACCAACCGACTCGCCGCCTCGATGGCGACCGGGTCAATGAATTTGAGTACGACCCACTCGGCCGCCTGATCGCCCGCCATGCCGGACACAAGGAAGGCCTGGAATGGCAAACCGAAACCTTCGCCTACGACGGCAACGGCAATTTGCTGTTGGCCGAAAACGCCGCCTGCAAACTGCAATGGTTTTATGATCGTGCCGGCAACAACACCCGTGAGCATCAATACCTGCGTTACCTGCAGGAACCGCATGTAGCCATCTGGAAGCATGAGTACGACGCTCTCAACCAACGCATCGCCACCATCCGCCCGGACGGCCATCGTGTGAGTTGGTTGACCTATGGCAGCGGCCATCTGCTGGCCTTGAAGGTCGACGATACCGAGCTGCTGAGCTACCAACGCGACAACCTGCACCGCGAAATCGCCCGCGATCAGGGCAACGGTTTACAGCACCGGCAAGCCTGGACACCCAACGGCCAGTTGAGGGAGCAGGCACTGGGAAAACGCGGCGACGCTCAGCGCCTGGTGGTGCGCAACTACCGGCACGACGCCGCCGGCCAACTGACCCGCATTGATGACACAAGACGCGGTGCGCTCAGTTACCGCTATGACCCGCTGGGCCGATTGCTCGCCGCCCAAACCATCAGTGGCGAAGAGACCTTCGCCTTCGACCCGGCCAGCAACCTGCTGGACCCGCGGGCGCCGCGTCGTCCCAATCAATATGGCCCATCCAAGTTGCTGGACAACCTGCTCCGTGACTATGTCGGCACCCACTACAGCTACGACGAGCGCGGCAACCTGAAGGAACGCCTGCAGAACGGCAAAAAATCCCACTTTACCTGGGACCTGTACGACCGCCTGATCGGCTACGTAGATGACCGTTTGACCGTCTCCTTCGCCTACGACGCACTAGGCCGACGCCTATTTAAACTGTCCAAAGCCAAATACCACGACCGCCGCGAAGCCGGACCAATGTGGAACAAGCTGGAGCGCGCCAAGCTCGATGAGCAGTACGGCTGTGGCTACACCATCTATGGCTGGGACGGTGATGTACTAGCGTTTGAAAGTCGCAACAACGACAAGACTGAACGCCTGACTCACTACTTTTTTGAACCGGGCAGCTTTGTGCCGGTGGCTCAGGCCGTTGAACCACGCAGCATCCAACTGCTGCCCGAGCCGGTTTACGAAGGTGCTTACGACGTTGACCAAGATCCGGTTTGGCAGCACAAGCCTAAGCCGGTGACCTTTAGCGCCCTGGCCTGGTACCAGTGCGACCACCTTGGTACACCGATGGAGCTGACCGACGAGCACGGCGATATCGCCTGGGCCGGGGTCTACAAAGCCTGGGGCCTGGCTAAGGAACAACGTAGCGAGACCGCCAAGCGTGCGGATGTGCGCAATCCGCTGCGCTTTCAGGGGCAGTACTTCGATGTCGAAACCGGGCTGCACTACAACCGCTATCGGTACTATGATCCGCAGGTAGGGCGGTTTATTGGCAAGGATCCGATTGGGTTTGCGGGAGGGCTGAATGTCTATGCGTATGCGCCGAATCCAGTTGGGTGGATGGATCCGCTCGGGCTGGCTGCTAACAGAGGAAGAATCCAAGCCCAAGGAGCAAAACTTGAACAGTCGGTAAGCTGGAATCAGGACTCACCACTTACTGCTGCTGATGCAAAGCTAAAACTGGATGAACTCAAGGGAAAACTAGGCCGTCAAGATTTGAGGGCCAGGGAAGAAGCCTTCGGCAAAGCCGAGCGTTTTATTGATAGTGCTTGCGCCTGCGGTGGAGTTAGCGCCCCCGTGAGCAAGACATTCATGGTAAGAAATACCTCACACGAACGTGTTGATATAGAAGTTACCTCTGGAACGGCATTTACGGACAAATAATATGTTCAACGACTACCTATCTACTCCAAGCACATACAAAAATCTTGAAAATCACATCAAAGAAATATTTATCAAACTTGCCACTTCGTACAGCATAGATGCCGAGAGATTTATTATGCAATTTTACAACACAACATTTTCCGATGGCACCCCATTTATGGACGCCAACCCCATATTTTCGGTCAAGCACAAAAAAACAGGAACCATATTAAAAATAGTTCTGGATGAAAACATCAAAAAGACTATTTGCTCCACTAAAAAATCAGAGCTAGGGCCTGAAACATCCATTATTTCAAATCAAAAAAATCTCACCTCAATAAAAAACGAGATATCTAAATGGCTCAAAACACTAAACACCTAAATTGGTCATTTTCTATCATCAGTACCCATACACATCACCAGCCCAACCTTCAGTAACCACCACAATCTTTCAATGTTAATAACGAGACGAGTCCGCATGAATATCCTCTCAGCTCCATACCATCTCCAGCAGAACGAGACAGCCGTCTTCACTCAGCAACCAGAACGAGTGCTGTGAAATGATGCCAATAGTTCGACTCAGCGACACCACCGACCATGGCGGTGTCGTCACCGAATCCATCCCCCACACCAACCTCAATGGCAAACCCATGGCCGGCAAAGGTAATCTGGTGATGTGCCCCTTGTGCAAAGGCTCCTTCCCCATTGCCGAAGGCAGCAGCACCTATTCCGTCAACGGCATTCCCGTGGCGCTGGATGGCATGAAGACCACCTGCGGCGCAACTTTGATCGCCAGCGGCTCCCATGGTGCCGTGCATCGCTAACCCGCGCCCCGCTCTTTAACAACCTGACGTCACCGGCATTGGCTTGATCACGCCAATGCCCATGCCAGCTCCAAAACCCGCGACGCCGAAGGCGGCCTGTGGAAGTACGACTACGATCAACGCGGCAATATCATCGAGACCATCGATCCGCTGGAGAACAAAACCCAGTACAGCTACAACAGCGACAACCTGCCCGTACTCATCACCGATGCCAACGGTGGCAGCAAACAACTGGCTTACAACGCTGACGGCCAACTGATCCGCTACACCGATTGTTCCGGAAAAATCAGCCAGTGCTACTCAGAGCCCCCTCCCTCTGCATCCGATATTTATGCTCACTTCCCAGCTTAATAATATTTTATTTATGACCCCCCTCCCCCTAGCCTTGAAGTCATGTAAACGCTGAATCCAACTGCATTACGCAAGGACAGAGACATGACTGAAGCAATAACAAAAACAGACACGCTGGTGGTGGGCGCCGGCCAAGCTGGCGTGGCCATGAGCGAGCATTTGAGCAAGCAAGGTGTGCCCCACCTGGTGCTGGAGCGCAGCCGTATTGCCGAGCGCTGGCGCACCGGGCGTTGGGATTCGCTGGTGGCCAATGGCCCGGCCTGGCATGACCGCTTTCCGGGGTTGGAATTCGACACGGTCGCTGCGGATGGGTTTGCGCCGAAAGAGCGTGTGGCGGATTACTTTGAGGCCTATGCCCGCAAGTTCAACGCGCCGATCCGTACCGGTGTGGAGGTGTTGTCCGTGGTGCGTAATGTCGGTCGCCCTGGCTTTACCGTGCACACCAGCGAAGGCGTGATCGAGGCCAACCGTGTGGTCGCCGCTACCGGGCCGTTCCAGAAACCGGTGATTCCGGCCATCGCGCCGAAAGACACTGCGTTGCACCAGATCCATTCCGCTGACTATCGCAACCCCACACAACTGCCGGCCGGCGCCGTGCTGGTGGTGGGCGCGGGTTCCTCCGGCGTGCAGATCGCCGATGAATTGCAGCGCGCCGGGCGCCAGGTGTACCTCTCGGTCGGTGCCCATGACCGCCCGCCTCGCGCCTATCGCAACCGCGACTTCTGCTGGTGGCTGGGGGTGCTGGGCGAGTGGGACCAGGCCGCGATGAAACCCGGCCGCGAGCACGTGACCATCGCGGTCAGCGGTGCACACGGCGGCAAGACCATCGACTTCCGTGAGCTGGCGCAGCAAGGCATGACCCTGGTCGGCCTCACGCAAGCGTTCAACGGCAGTGTCGCCAGCTTCCAGCCGAACCTGGTAGAAAACCTGGCACGCGGCGATGAAAACTACCTGGCCCTGTTGGATGCGGCCGACGCCTATATCGAGCGCAATGGCGTTGACCTGCCGCTGGAGCCCGAGGCCCGTCGCGTGTTTCCCGATGCGGACTGCATCAAAAATCCGATCCTGGAACTGGACCTTGCCCAGGCCGGCGTCACCTCGATCATCTGGGCCACCGGGTTTGCCGTGGACTACAGCTGGTTGAAGGTCGCCGCCTTCGACGAAGCCGGCAAGCCCCAGCATCAGCGTGGCGTGTCCAGCGAAGCGGGGATCTACTTCCTCGGCTTGCCGTGGCAATCGCGCCGGGGTTCGTCGTTTATCTGGGGCGTTTGGCATGACGCCAAGTATGTGGCCGACCACATCGCGATCCAGCGTCAATACCTTGAATACCGCGAAGCCGCCCCGGTGGTTCGTCCGTCCCCTGTCAGCGCCTGATCCCTTTATTGCCGGAGTTTTTCTGATGCCTACTCACACTCGCATCCGCATGTTCAACACCAAGGAAACCTACCCTAACCAGAGCCTGGACAACGACCTGTGCCAGGCCGTGCGCGCCGGCAATACCGTGTACGTGCGCGGCCAGGTGGGCACGGATTTCGAGGGCAATCTGATCGGCCTTGGCGACCCGCGCGCCCAGACTGAGCAAGCCATGAAAAACGTCAAGCAACTGCTGGAAGAGGCCGGCAGCGACCTGTCGCACATCGTCAAGACCACCACCTACCTGATCGACCCGCGCTACCGCGAACCGGTGTACCAGGAAGTGGGCAAATGGCTCAAGGGCGTGTTCCCGATTTCCACAGGGCTGGTGGTGTCGGCCCTCGGCCAGCCACAGTGGTTGATGGAAATTGATGTGATCGCCGTTATTCCCGAGTAAGGAGCCGCACATGACTTTTTCAATCGTCGGCCGTTGCGCCGAAACCGGCCAGCTGGGCATTGCCATCAGCTCATCGAGCATTGCCGTGGGTGCCCGTTGCCCATGGCTGCGGCCCGGTGTGGGCGCGGTGTCGACCCAGAACATCACCCTCCCGGCCCTGGGCCCGGACGTGCTGGACCTGTTGGAACAAGGCCTCGCCCCTGCCGACGCGATCGACAAGGCCCTGACGCGCAACGGCTACAGCCAGTACCGGCAACTGACGGCGATTGATCACCTGGGCCGTAGCGTGCATTTCAGCGGCAGCGAAACCCTCGGTACCCACAACGCTGTGTCGGGAGAACAGTGTGTGGCGGCGGGCAACATGCTCGCCGACCGCGCGGTGATCGAAGCGATGGTCACGGCCTTTGAGCAAGGCGAAGGCCAGTTAGCCGATCGCCTGCTGGCGGCGATGCACGCCGCCATCGCCGCCGGTGGCGAAGCCGGCCCGGTGCACTCCGCCGCGCTGGTGGTGGTGGGCGAACTGACTTGGCCGATCATCAACTTGCGCGTGGATTGGGCTGACGAACAGCCGATCCTTGAACTGCAAAAGCTCTGGGAGGCCTATCGCCCGCAAGTGCAGGACTACATCGACCGCGCCCTCGCCCCGGACCGTTCCCCCGGCTACGGCGTGGCCGGAGACGACCGATGAGCGCCAGCCGCGAACTGCTGCAGACGCTGGTGGGGTTCGATACCACCAGCCGCGAATCCAACCTGCAACTGATCGAGTTTGTACGCGATTACCTGGCCGGTTTCGGGGTATCCAGCCAATTGGTCTACAACGAAGAGCGCAGCAAGGCTAACCTGTTTGCCAGCGTTGGCCCGGTTGAGTTGCCGGGGATCGTGCTGTCGGGGCACACCGATGTGGTGCCGGTGGACGGCCAGCCATGGACCGTGCCGCCGTTCGAATTGACCGAACGCGACGGCAAGCTCTTCGGCCGCGGCACCGCCGACATGAAGGGCTATATCGCCTGTGTATTGGCGCTGGTGCCAGCGTTGGTCGCGGCGCCGTTGCGGATGCCGGTACATATCGCCCTGTCCTATGATGAGGAAGTCGGTTGCCTGGGCGTGCGTTCGTTGCTCAAGGTGCTGGAAGAACGGCCAGTGAAACCCATGCTGTGCATCATCGGCGAACCGACCGAACTCAAGCCGGTACTCGGCCACAAGGGCAAGTTGGCCATGCGCTGCGATGTGCACGGCGAGGCGTGTCATTCGGCCTATGCGCCATATGGGGTGAATGCGATTGAGCATGCCGCCGAGTTGATTGGTGAACTCGGGCGGATCGGCCAGCGCCTGCGGCAGACCCAGGATGCACGGTTTGATCCGCCGTTCAGCACGGTGCAAACCGGCGTGATCAGCGGTGGCAAGGCCCTGAACATCGTACCGGCGGATTGCCGGTTTGATTTTGAGGTGCGTGCGTTGCCGTCGCAGGATCCGGCCAAGGTCGCGGATGAACTGAAGGCCTACGCCGAGCAGCAGGTGTTGCCGCGCATGCAGGCGGTGAGCGCGCAAAGTGCGATTCGCTTTACCGAGCTGTCGGCCTACCCAGGTTTGGTCACCGATGAGCGCAGCCAGGCAGCAGAGTTGATCGCGGCGTTTTCCGGCTCGCGGGAGTTCGGCACGGTGGCGTTTGGCACTGAAGGCGGGCTGTTTGATGCGGTGGGCATTCCCACGGTGGTGTGCGGGCCGGGGAGCATGGACCAGGGGCATAAGCCGGATGAGTTTGTGAAGGTGGAGCAATTGCTGGGGTGTGATGCGATGCTGGGGCGGATGCTGGATTCTATTCGCGCTTGAGCCGAACACCAATCAAATGTGGGAGCAAACCGCTCCCACATTTTTGGCCTTGTCCTCAACCCAAGAGTCGGGCAAGTTCCTCGCGGCAGTAGTCGACAAAGAGCTGCACCGGCTTGGTCAACGGTGCGCGGCGCAACCAGACCGCTGACAAGCCTGAGCCGGTCACCGTCTCCGCCAACGGCACGCACACCACCTTCTGCCCATCATAGGTGTACTCGGTGAACGGCTTGGTCACCAGGATCGAAAACCCGAACCCCCGCCCCACCATCCCCCGCACCATCTCGATCGATGGCGAGCTGAACACGATATTCGGCGTCAATCCACGCTCTTCGAAGATGCTGACAAAGTAGGTGCGGCTCGGCAGCACGTCCAGCAAGATCATCGGTTCCAGCACCAGGTCCGCCAGCGACACCTTGGCCTGCTGCGCAAAACGATGATCGGCCGGCAACAGCGCATACGGCTGCTGCGGCGGCATCAACGGCGTGGTCTCGATGGTCGCGCCCAGGTCGTGCTCGAACAGCATCGCCACGTCAATGCTGCCCGCCGTCAGCGCCTGCACCAGCTCTTGCTGCTCGCCATCACGTATGCGGATCTCCACCCCCGGCCAACGTGCCTTGAAACCCGCGATCAGACGCGGCAGGTACAACGGCGCCACGGTTTCAAAGCAGCCGATATCGATCTGCCCCGCCACCACGTCATTGTCCGCCAGGGCGTTCTGTTCGAACTCATGGGCCACGCGCAGCAGCTCCAGGGCCTTGCGATAGAAGCGTGCGCCGCTGGGCGTCAGTGACACCCCCTGGGCGTGATGACGGATAAACAGCTGCACGCCAAAGCTGTCTTCCAGCTGCTTGATCGCCGTGGACACCGACGGCTGCGCGATATACAGCTTGCGCGAGGCCTCGGCGACGCTGCCGCATTCGGCCGTGGTGACGAAATATCTGAGTTGGCGCAGGTTATACGCAGCCATCGGGACCTCCAGAAACGTGAGACTTCGCCCGCAAAACAGGTGTAGGCAACATACCGGAGCGCAGCAAGGCTGCGAGCTATATTTTTTAAGGTCTATAGCAACAAACTTACTAATTTACCTCCCTGCGCCCATTGCAGATCATCACTCCAACAACAAAGCGCCGCGCACGTGGCGCACAGCGAAGTACGTCAACGTACTCACCTTGCCTTGGAGTTCGTCATGGTCACCACTGCAACATCCTCCGCCCCGCTTATCGAAAAACACACGATTGGATACGTGCCCCCGGAAGATCGCCATGGAAAGGTAAGAGACCTGTTCACCCTGTGGTTCGGCGGCAATATCGCGCCGCTGCCGATCGTCACGGGTGCGCTGGGTGTGCAACTGTTTCACCTCAACTTGGTATGGGGCATCATCGCCATCCTCATCGGCCACCTGGTCGGCGGCGTGCTGATGGCGCTGCACTCGGCCCAGGGCCCGCAAATGGGCATCCCGCAAATGATCCAGAGCCGCGCCCAGTTCGGCTCCCTCGGCGCACTGTTGGTGGTGGTGATCGCCGGCGTGATGTACATCGGTTTCTTCGCCTCCAACATCGTGCTCGCGGGCAAATCCCTGCACGGCGTGGTTGACGCGGTACCGGTGCCGGTGGGCATTGTGATCGGCGCCATCGGCTCCGGGATTATCGGCATCATCGGCTACCGCTTCATCCATGTGCTCAACCGCATCGGTACCTGGGTGCTCGGCGCCGGTATCGTGCTGGGCTTCGGCTACATCTTCACCCATGTGCAGACCACGGATTTTCTGACACGCGGCAGCTTCAACATCGCAGGTGTGCTGGCGACCGTGTCCCTGGCGGCCCTGTGGCAAATCGCATTTGCCCCCTACGTGTCGGACTACTCGCGCTACCTGCCCGCCGACGTACCGGTAGCCTCCACTTTTTGGACCACCTACCTCGGCTCGGCACTGGGTTCCAGCCTGTCGTTCATCTTCGGCGCGGTCGCCGTGCTGGCGACGCCGGTGGGCATGGACACCATGGACGCAGTCAAACTCGCCACCGGCGCTATCGGGCCGTTGATGCTGGTGTTGTTCCTGCTCAGCGTGATCAGCCATAACGCCCTCAACCTGTATGGCGCCGTGCTGTCGATCATCACCCTGGTACAGACCTTTGCCTACCGCTGGATTCCAACGGCCAAAAGCCGCGCGCTGATTTCGATCCTGGTATTGGCCGCCTGCGCGATTGCGGCCGTGTTCGCCTCGAAGGACTTCATCGGTCACTTCGTCGACATGGTGTTGGTGCTGCTGGTGGTGCTGGTGCCGTGGACGGCGATCAACCTGATCGACTTCTATGCGATCCATAAGGGCAAGTACGACATTGCCTCGATCTTCCGCGTGGATGGCGGGATTTATGGGCGCTACAACCCGCAGGCCCTGTTGGCGTATGCGGTCGGCATTGTGGTGCAGATTCCGTTCATGAACACACCGCTGTACGTAGGGCCGATTTCGGAACACATCAACGGGGCCGATTTGTCCTGGGTGGTGGGGTTGGTGGTGACGTCGCCGTTGTATTTCTGGTTGGCGAGTCGGGACAGTGCGTATAAGCGCCGGATGGACGGAGGGAAGTTGGTGGGTGGAGTTTGAGACATCCGCTTTGAGTTTTGAGGAAACCCGCCTAGGCGGGTTTCCTGTTTTTTGGATAGCCCGTCAGATGCTTTTTTATGGTAAACCGGCTTCCTGTGGTGAGCGGGCTTGCCACAACAACCGCATCGCCACAGGGGATTTGTGTTGCTGGGGTCGATGTTTGTCTATCATGTGGCCTCTCGCTCAACGCCTCAGGAAACGCCCATGCCCGCTCTCACCTTCCGCAACGCCCTACCCGCCGACGCCGCCCGCTGCTTTGACATCGAGATCAGCGCCTACGAGGGCGACGAAGCCGCGACCCTGGAGAAGATCGCCACGCGTATTGCCCAGTACCCGCAAGGCTTTCTGATCCTGGAGGCCGCGGGTGAAGTGGTGGGTTTCATCAATTGTGGCTGCGCCCACGAAGTGGTGATGTCGGACGAGGCGTTCAAGGAGTTGGTGGGCCACTCGGCCGACGCGCCGAATGTGGTGATCATGTCGGTGGTGGTCGACCCGGCGCATCAGGGCAAGGGCTATTCGAAAATGTTGATGACTGAGTTTGTGCAGCGCATGAGCCGCATGGGCAAGCAGACGATTCATTTGATGTGCAAGGAGCAACACGTGCCGCTGTATGAACGCATGGGCTATGAGTATGTGCAGCCGTCGCCGTCGGATCACGGTGGCATGGCGTGGCATGAAATGGTCATGGCGCTCTAGAGATGAACGCAGCGCATATTGAAATCAGCGACCAACCCAATCCCGACGCCGAGCGTATCCTCGGCGGCGGCTTGGCGGCGTTCAATGAAGCCATCACCGGCTATAACGATCGGCGTCTGCTGACGGTTTTGATCAAGGATCCCGAGACCCAGCAAATCCTCGGCGGCATCACTGGCAAGACCACATTGGGCATGGCCTTTCTCGACCTGTTCCACTTGCCCGACTCGCTGCGTGGCACGGGACTGGGCAGCCAGTTACTGCAAACATTCGAAGATGAGGCGCGGCGACGGGGCTGTCGCAACGCGGTGCTGTACACCCTGAGTTTCCAGGCGCCGGGGTTTTACGAGAAGCATGGCTGGGTACGTTTTGGCGAGCTACCGTGCGAGCCTGAGGGCAGCAGCCGGGTGTTTCTGTCTAAATCGCTGTGACGCCCAGGGCTTTGCCAAACAACCGATTCCCATGGCTCTCCCCTTGGAAGGTATACACCGGCGAGCCCAGCAGCCCATACCCGCGCCGAGGGTAAAACCCCAGGGCGCGCTTGTTACCGTCCCACACCGTCGCCCATAACAGCGAAGCACCACCCAGCGTCGCGCATTGCTCTGCCGCTTGCAGCAACTGATAGCCGATGCCCAGGCCGGTGAAACGTTCCTGGATGTACAGGCGTTGCAGTTCAGCGACGTCGGGCGCTTCGATCATCGGGTGACAGGCGTTGAGCTTGACCTGGGCAAAGCCGACCAGGTGCTGGTTGGACTCGGCCACCAGCAGCGAGATACCAGGATCGGCGATCAACCGGGCCATGACCTGCGGCGCAAACGCTTCAAGCACTTCAGTGGCAATCGAGCCGCGAATGCCTTGGGTCGCGTAGGTGTCGAGGAACACTTGCATGCCCAGCACGCCCAGGCACAGGGCGTCGTCGGGGATGGCGTCGCGAAGAAGAATGGCAGACATCGAGCGTCCATACTCTGAGGGGTGAGGAGCGACGTTTTACCATGAATGTTGCCTCTGCGGGTTTGCCGCAGTAGGGTTTATCCCCGCCCAATTTGCAGGAGCCCAGCATGAGCTTTTTTTCCGACCCGGATGCCGTTGCCCGTTACGCCGAAGGCCCCGTGCGCCTGGTGCCGGGCTTTGATGGCCTGCAACGCATGACCACCCTGTTGTTGCGCGAAAGCGTGCCAGCCGCCGGCAATGTGCTGGTGTTGGGCGCCGGCGGCGGCCTGGAGTTGAAGCGTTTTGCGGACGCAGAACCGGGCTGGCGGTTTGTGGGGGTGGACCCTTCAGCCGAGATGCTGAAGCTGGCCGAGGCAACCTTGGGCCCGTTGATGGACCGCACCGAGTTGCATGAAGGCTATATCGACACGGCGCCGTTGGGACCTTTCAACGGCGCCACGTGCTTGCTGACCTTGCATTTCATCCCGGCCGAGCAGCGCCTGCAAACCCTCAAGGCGTTGTGGCAACGCCTGCTGCCGGGCGCGCCGCTGGTAGTGGCCCATCATAGTTTCCCGCAAGCGCCGGAGGATAAAGTCCGGTGGTTGAAGCGCTACGCGGCGTTCGCGGTGGACTCGGGCGTGCCGGCGGTGGATGCCGAGCGCGCGATTGCGGCAATCAGCGAGAAATTGCCGGTGCTGTCACCCGAGACGGATGAAGCCTTGATGAGAGAAGCCGGCTTTGACGGCGTGGAGTTGTTCTACGCTGGCTTCAGTTTCAAAGGCTGGGTGGGCTACAAGCCGCGCTAGCGGCGTCACCAACTGCCGGACGCCCCGCCACCGCCACTGGAGCCACCGCCGCCGGATGAGCTGCTGCTGGAACTGGAGCTGCTGGAGCTCGAACTCGAGCCACCGCCCGAAGACCCCGAGCCGCCGCTGGTCTTGCCAAAGATGAACAGCGCCGCAAACGAGGCAATCGGGAACGCGAACAGCCAGCCATCACGGCCGAGGTCCAGTAACACCCCCGCCGCCACATACACCCCCACCGCCGCCAGTAGCCGCGCGATAAAACCCACGCGGCTCTGCTTCCAAGCATCCTTCATGATCACCAGCAGCACCAGGTACAGCCCCAGCACCACCAGCGCGCCCAGTGGAAAGACCAGCCAGTGGATGAAGTTGACGTCGGCAAAGCGCTGATCAACCACCACCAAGCCCAGGATGTAGGCCAGCAGCCCGATCACGCCGTAAAACACCGAACGCGCCATCCACAATGCGCCGAAGGTCGCGCCGCCGATCAGCATGATCAGTGGCATCACCAGCAGAAACATCGCCCAGTCGCGGCCCTCACCCACGATCACGAGCAGCAACGTGGCAACCACCGCGGCAATCAACGCGCGGCGCCACCGCAGTTTGCCCGCACTGATGAGCACGCCGCCAATGGCGCCGATGACAAACGCCAACGCTATGGCAATGAACTGTGGATTGACCCTTGTGCCTGCGGCTGCAGGCAAATCACCGCCGTCCACCAGCACCACCAGGTCATTCACGCCCTGGGAGACACCACCGACGAAATCACCCTGGCGGAAGGCCGGGGTGATGTGTTCTTCGATGATGCGGTGCGCGAGCAAATCGGTGACCGTGCCTTCCAGGCCATAGCCCACCTCAATGCGCACCTTGCGGTCCTCCTTGGCCACTACCAGCAGGATGCCGTCGTTGACGTCCTTGCGTCCCAGCTTCCAGGCGCGGAACAGTTGGTTGGCGTAGTCCTCGATGCTCACGCCGCCGGTGGTCGGCACCAACAACACGGCCACTTGCGAGCCTTTGCGCTGCTCAAGGTCAGCCAATTGGGTTTTCAGACGGGTGGTGGTCGAGGCATCCAGGGTGTTGGTGAGGTCAATCACCCGCTGGTCGAGGGCGACACCAATCGGTGAAATGTCGGCCTGGGCGGTGCCCACCAGGCCCAAGACCACCAGCGCCACCAGGTTCAAGACGGACTGCCGCAGAATCGCCATCATGTTTGTTACCTGAAGTTTCTTCCTGAAGGCGGCGACTTTACCTTATCCGCGCTATATCGCGTGACCCCGCGCCGTTGACTATCTAAACTCCCTGCACGCATAGCAAAACGCCATAACGGGAAGCCCATGGACCTACGCCACCGTAACAATGTCAGTGTGATGGGCAACGGCCGCTCGACCCTGGTGTTTTCTCACGGCTTCGGCTGCAACCAGGCCATGTGGAACTACCTGGCACCGCAATTTTTCGAGCGCTTTCGCGTGGTGATGTATGACCTGGTGGGCGCCGGTCTGTCGGACCTCAGTGCGTTCGACAAGGCCAAATACAGTGCCTTGGACGGCTACGCCCGTGATTTGAACGAAATCATCGACGCCTTCGCGGTAGGCCCTGTGATCCTGGTGAGCCATTCGGTGAGCGCCATGATCGGCACCCTCGCCGACCGCCAGACCTCCGGCCGCATTGCCGCCCACGTCATGATCGGCCCCTCGCCGCGCTATATCGATGCCGACGGCTATGTCGGCGGCTTCAAGCTGGCGGATATCCAGGACCTGCTCGACACCCTCGACAGCAACTACCTCGGCTGGTCCAGCGCCATGGCCCCGGTGATCATGGGCGCGCCTGGGCAACCGGCGTTGAGCGAGGAACTGACGGACAGTTTCTGCCGCACCGAACCTGAGATCGCCAAGCAATTTGCGCGGGTGACGTTCATGTCGGACAACCGCGAGGACGTGATCGGCCTGGCCACTCCGGTGCTGATCCTGCAATCGAGCGACGACCTGATCGCCCCCGTGGCCGTGGGCGAATACCTGCACAGCGTGCTACCCAACAGCACCTATTTCCTGGTGGACAACGTCGGCCATTGCCCGCACATGAGCGCGCCGCAAGCGTGCGCGGCGGCGATGGAAAGCTTCCTGGCGCCGTGGACGGCCGCCCATGCCGTCTGACTTGTTCGACAGCGCCGCCTGCGCCCTCGCCGTCACGGCGCAGGACGGCACGATCCTGCAAGCCAATACGCGCTTCAGCGAGTGGCTGGGGTTCAGCACCACGGAACTGTGCGGCAAGCGTTTCCAGGATTTGCTGACCATGGGCGGACGGATCTTCCACCAGACCCACCTGGCGCCGATGCTGCGCCTGCGCGGCAGCGTCACCGAAGTGAAACTCGACATGCTGCACCGTGACGGCCACAAGCTGACCGTGCTGCTCAACGGCATCAAGCGTGAGCAGGATGACGGTACGGTGTACGACCTGGCGCTGTTCGGCACCACCGACCGCGACAAGTACGAGCGCGAGCTGCTCAATGCACGCAACTTCGCCGAAGCGCTGTTACAGGAAAAGACCGCCACTGAACTCGCGCTCAAACTGGCCCAAGCCGAATTGAGCGAGGCCTATGCCATCGCCCAGCGCCGGGCGCTGTTTGCCGAGCAGATGGTGGCGATTGTCAGCCACGACTTGAAGAACCCGCTTACAGCCATTCGCATGGCCTCGGATTTTCTTAACCGTGGCGAACGCACCGCCAAGGAACGCCAACTGCTCGGGCACATTGGCCAGTCATCCGAACGGGCCCAGCGCATGATCGCCGACCTGCTGGACTTTACCCAGGCGCGCGTTGGCCAGGGTATTACCATCAAGGCGGCGCCGTTGGACCTGCATGAGGTGATTCATCGGGCCGTGGATGAACTGCGCGTGGCGTTTCCCACAGCAACGTTGGCGCATCTCGCCGAGGGCAGTGGCGAGGCTTGCCTGGACGCCGACCGCGTGCAGCAGATCATTGGCAACCTGGTGGCCAACAGCGTGGCGTATGGCGACCTGCAACGGCCGATCACCGTCACGTCACGGCTGGGGCAGGATAGCTGCGAGGTCTCAGTCCACAACCACGGCAAGGTCATTCCCGAAGCCTTGCTTGCCGAACTGTTCGAACCCATGACCCGTGGCACCGACCAAGGCAGTGATGTGCGCAGCGTGGGCCTCGGCCTGTATATCGTGCGCGAGTTGGCCAGGGTGCATGGCGGCGATGTGGCGGTGAGTTCCTGTGTCACGGGCGGCACCACGTTTACCGTCAACTTTCAGCCAACGTAGGCGCTGCCCTGCATCACCGGCTCTACGCTGCCCGTCAGCACTACGCCACCCTCGCCTGCCCAATTCACGGTTACCGTGCCGCCGTCGCATTGCACTTCGACGGTATCGTCCAGCAGTCCGCGACGAATCCCGTTGACCACCGCGCCACAGCAACAAGAACCCGAGCCCAACGGCACACCGCCGCCGCGCTCCCAGATGCGCAGGCGGATGTGGCTACGATCAAGCACCTGCACGAAATGCACATTGGTCTTGGCCGGGAACAACGGGTGGGTTTCCAGCGCCGGGCCCAAGGCCGCCACATCGACAGCTGCGATGTCTTCCACGAAAAACGTGCAATGCGGGTTGCCCATGCTGCACGCCGCCGGGTTGCCACCGATGGGCAAGGTGCGGGTGTCCATGGCCTCGGCCAGCGGCACGGCTGACCAGTCCAGCGACGGCTCGCCCATGTTCACCGACACCTGCCGCCCCGCTGCCCGCACACAGGTCAGCAAGCCCCGATCGGTACGCAGCACCACCGAATCCGTGCCGGCTTCGTGCATCAAGCGATCAGCCACGCCACGGGTGGCGCTGCCGCAGGTGGCCAGCGGCGTGCCGTTGGGGTTCCAGAACTTGATGCGCGCCGCGGCGTCATCACAATCGAGCAGCACAGCCAGTTGGTTGAAACCAATACCGGTGTGGCGGTTGCCAAGCTGGCGGGCGATTTTCGCGGTGATCGGATCGTCCAGGCCACGGCGGTCGATGATGATGAAGTCATCGCCATGGGCGTGCATTTTCACAAACGGCAGGGGCATGGGCTGTCCTGTGGTCGACCGGTGAGGAACTGAAGGATACCCTGAACCGGCCCAACCTTATCGAGAGCCACCCATGCTAATTGTCTTCAGCGGACTGCCCGGCACCGGCAAGACCACCCTGGCCCAGGCACTGGCACGCCAGATCGGCGCGATGTACCTGCGCATCGACGTGATTGAGCAGGCGATCCGTGATGCGGGCGTGCTGGCGGGCGATGTGGGCGCCAGCGGTTATGGGGTGGCGAATGCTTTGGCGTTGAGCAACCTGCAATGGGGGCAGATGGTGGTGGCTGACTGCGTGAACCCGGTCAGGGAAAGCCGGGAGGCATGGAAGACAACGGCGGCAATGGCCGGTGTGGCGTTGCTGGATATTCGGGTGATTTGTTCTGACCGGCAGGAACATCAACGGCGGGTGGAGACCCGAACTGGGGATATTCCCGGCCTGGTTCCACCCAGTTGGGAGTCGGTGTTGGCGCATGAGTACGAAGACTGGGATGAAGTACCGCTGACGGTCGACACGGCCTTCACGGCGCCAGAACAGGCAATGGCGGTGATTTTGACGGACCTCACCGCTATGGCGAACTAGGTCTCTCTGTAGTGAGCGGGCTTGCCCCGCGCTGGGTGGCGAAGCCGCCCCAAGAAGACCGCCGCGCTTTTTCTGTGAGACCACATGGCACGATTTTAGGGCTGCTTCGCAGCCCAGCGCGGGGCAAGCCCGCTCACCACAGCAAGCACGCTCACTACAGAAGCACGCTTCAGAGCACACTCCCCATCGCCTTCATCAACACCAGGTCCCGCCCATAGATATCCGGCGCATACACCAACCCGCCCTCGCGGTTGACCTCCACCGTCCAGTAACTCAACAGCACCGGCACCGGCGTGGCCAGCCTGAATTCATGGGTCACGCCGGTGGCCAGCAGCTCATCGGTGCGAGTACGTTCGGCCGGGCTCACCAGCAAATCCCGCAGCAACAACGGTTGCTCGACCCGCACACACCCCGAGCTGAACGCCCGCGGCCCTTTGGTGAACAGCGGCTGGCTCGGCGTGTCGTGCAGGTACACCGAGTACGGGTTGGGAAAGCGCATCACGATCTTGCCCAGCGGGTTGCGCGGCCCGGCTTCCTGGCGCAGCAGGATATTGCCAGGGCGAGCCCAGTCGATTTGCTCGGGCGCCAGCGGGTGACCTTCAGCGTCGAGTACTTGCAGGTTCTGCTGGCGCAGGTATTCGGGGTTGAGGCGGATGGCCGGGAGTTTGTCCTCGCGCATGATGGTGGGCGGGATGGTCCAGGTGGGGTTGAGGGTCAGCCGGGTGATGCGCGATTTGAGCAACGGCGTCTGGCGTTCGGCGCGGCCTACTTGCAGGCGGGTTTGCCACACGGGGATGCCGCTCTGGTACACGCTCAGTTGCGCGGCGGCGACATTCACCAGCACGCCTTCGGGCTCCAGATCCTGGGCCAGCCAGCGGAAGCGTTCAAGGTTGATACGCAGTTGTTCGCGGCGCACCAACGGGCTGATGTTCAATTCGGCCACGGTGCCGGCGCCGATCACGCCATCGGCCTGCAACGAGTGGCTGAGCTGGAAGGCCTTGACCGCCTTGACCAGTTCATCGCGGTACTGCTTGCCACTGGGCGCGTTGGCGAGGTAGCCACCACTGACCAGGCGCCGCGCCAGCTCCGGCACGCGGGGGTCTTCCATGCCGGGGCGCAGCAGCGGACCGCTGGCGACCGGATCCCAATGCGGCAACGGCTGCTGACGCACGGTGGAATAGGCGTTGCGCAGGCTGCGATACAAGTCGGCACTGGGCCGCGCCTGGTCGAATGCCTGGGGCATGTCTTGCAAGCCCGTGGCGGCAAAGGCCAGCACCTCGACATTGGGGTCGCGCGTAGGCGGTTGCGAATGCCACAAGGGTTCGAAACGTGACTGTTGCAGTCGGCCGTAATGCAGATCCTGCAAGGCTTGCAGGTAACGCTGGCTGGTGGCTATATCTCTGCACAGCACGTTGGCCGTGGCATCTGGCGCAGGCAAGCTATAGTGGGTGGGGTCCAGGCCGTCATCGGCGAGCATCAGCAACTGAGATTGCAGGGCTTGTCGGCGTTCATCGGCGGACCACAGCGGCACATTACCTTGCTGCTGGTAGAAGGCTTGCAGGCGCAGTTGCGCAGCGGGGTCGAGCTGCGGCGCCAGGCCGGGGCAGACACTCGGCAGTTGCGCCAACGCCTGTTGCACGGGCGCCAGATCGACCGGCGCCGGCGTGGTCACCGGCAACGGCTCGACCGGCAGCGCGTCGGCTGTCGCGACCAATGGTGCAACGAGCAGGCAAATGCTCAAGTAACATGCGTGTTTTTTGAACAATTGACCAGGCTCCAATCCACACCGGGGGACACTTCGTAGATGCTGACTTTCATGCGCCGCCTCGGTTTGATGACCGTGGCGTTGGCTACCTTGAGCAATTTTGCGCTCGCCGCCAATCAGACCTCTCCTAACTTGTATAGCAGCCTGGCGCGCTCGGCTCCAGAACTCAATCCCACCGTACTCAAAAGCGCCCTGAACGCGGTGCAGTGCGCGGTCAATAACGGCGAGGAACGTTCCGAGCGCCTAGCGGTTATTGACTACTCCCAGCCTTCGACCGCCCGTCGGCTGTGGATCTTCGATTTGCGCAAGAAAACCCTGGTGCTACGGGACCTGGTCGCCCACGGCGCCAAATCCGGGGAAAACTTCGCCACCCAGTTCTCCAACCTGGAAGGCAGCCACCAGTCCAGCCTTGGGTTGTTCCGCACCCAGGAAAGCTACCTGGGCACCCACGGCTACTCACTGCGCATGGACGGCCTGGAGCCGGGTTTCAATGACCAGGCCCGCGACCGCGCCATCGTGATTCACGCCGCCGACTACGTGAGCCCCTTGTGGAGCAAGCGCGAAGGCCGTATCGGCCGCAGCCAGGGTTGCCCGGCCGTGCGCCCGCAGGTGGCACGCCAGGTGGTGGACAAGCTCAAGGATGGGCAGTTCATGTTTTCCTGGTACCCGGACCAGCGCTGGTTGAAGTCTTCGACCTACCTCAATTGCAAACCCCAGCAGGTGGCGAGTAGTCGTACAATCCGTGGCGGATAGCCTGTCCCCATAGATAAGAGAACCTCGCATGCTTCTACATAAGTCCACCTGGATCGAGATCGGGCAGTTTCTGGAACGCAGCCGCACGGTGGTGATTCCCATCGGTTCCAACGAACAACACGGCCCTACCGGCCTGCTGGGCACCGACTGGATGTGCCCGGAAATCATCGCCCATGAAGCGCAGAAGAACGCCGACCTGCTGATCGGCCCCACCTTCAACATCGGCATGGCCCAGCATCACCTGGGCTTTCCCGGCACCATATCCCTGCGCCCTTCCACCTTTATCGCCGCGATTGGCGATTGGGTGCGCTCGCTGGCCGGGCATGGTTTCGAGAAGATCCTGTTTCTGAATGGCCACGGCGGCAATATCGCCACCATCGAAGCGGCGTTTTCCGAGCTGTACGCCGAAGCCAGCTTCGCCCGTCGCCCGGCTGGGTTTGCCTTGAAACTGGTGAACTGGTGGGACCTGGAAGGCGTGAACGACCTGGCGCAACGCCAATTCCCGGTGGGCCATGGCAGCCATGCCACGCCATCGGAGATTGCGGTGACGCAGTGGGCTTATCCGGACTCGGTCAAGACGGCCGATTATTCGCCGCAGATCGCCAACACCGGGCCGATCCGTGAAGCGCTGGACTTCCGCGCGCGCTTCCCGGATGGGCGCATGGGCTCGGACCCGGCGCTGGCGACGGTAGAAAAAGGTGGGGAGTTGGTGGCGTTGGCGGCGCTGGGGTTGGTCAAGACGGTGAATGCCTTCAGCAACGAAGCCAAGCCCTAGGCCATACGCAAAATTATTGGCATTCCTTGGCAGCCAGCTCAAGCCGCGACGGCGTAATCGTCGACGCCAGCGGCTTGCGCTCATACAGGAACACTTTGCCGCCGTCCTGGGACTTGTAGGCTTCCAGCACATCATCGGCGGCAATCTTGCTGGTCAACACCACCTTGGCGTGGCGCGAGTTCTGCGTCACGGTGGAGGTGATCTTGTGTTTTTCCAGTTTGGGCAGCACGCACTGCACATAGGCTTCAGGCGTCTTGCTGGTCTGCAAGGTCAGGGTGGGTGCGTTGGGGGCGGACACACAACCGGCCAGCAACAGGGAAGCAAAGGCCAAGGCCGGGGCGAAAAAAGCGCGCATGAAAAATTCCTGATTATAAAAATAAAGGTTCACATCAACCGGCACGGACCAGCGCTTTGAGAGACGCATCGAACTGCTTCAGGGCATCCAGTTGCACATCGCGCTGCTGCTCGATCTGCGCGGCAATTTCCGGCGCTGCCTTGTCATGTACCCACACCGACGGCACCTGCTTGTGTACCGAGCCTTCGGCCTTGGCGATGTATTGCAGGTTCGCATCATAGAACCGCGCAATAAAACGCGCCTCGACCTGGTCGTTGCGCTGGGTCAGCAGTTGGTTATGGGTATCGAGCATCACCACCACATCGGGGTGAGCCTGCACCAAGGCATCCAGGTTGTCGTAGACCGTCACCGACAAAAACGTGCCTTGCAGCGAGTTCATCAACCAATCGATGGCCAGTTCCGGATCGGAACTGTTGACGAACGCCTGGCGGATACGCTCGTCGAGGGCATCCTTGGCGCCATTCAAGGCCATGTCGTGGTAGCGTTCAAGGTAGCTGAGGTTGTCGCGGGTGTTGTCACTCAGCAATACACCCACCGACTGCGCGTGCTGCAGGGAGTCTACGCTACCGTTGATCGGTAGCAAATGGCTCATGGGCAGATCATCGGCAATTGCCGCGTTGTTGATGGCAACCGTGCCCAGCATCAAAGCCATCAACGCCAGCTGAATAAACGTCCTCATCGCGCATTTCCTTGAACAGCGTCTCGATGGCGTGATTTTCCGCTTTTCCCGCAAAAACAGAACTTGCGATCCTTGATGGTGACTATTATCTGAACCGATAGTGCTGACATAAAACTTATAAGGACCACGCCATGAAGCCCCACCAGAAAACCTTCGACCGCATCCGCGAAGCCGTACTACCGGAGTTTCGCGAGCGGGTCGCCGATTACCTGGTCGACTATGAACACGTGCTGCAGGACGAGGCAGCCGACGCCGATCAAATCAGCGCCAGCGCCCAGCAACTGCGGGGTTACCTGCGGGGTTTGAACACCACACGGGTGCTGGGCATGGCGGACTGGGAAGACCTCGACCGCCGTGTGGAGGAGGATTGGCTACGCGTGGTGGAAGCCGAATAACTGGCGTGGCGTGTCGATCAACAAAGCCTGCGCGACTGCTGCCGACCAGCCCAGGGCTTGGCGTTGCTCAATCACTGCGCCATAGCCGATAGACGCTTCATGCTGGGTGTGCGGCCAGTCACTGCCCCACACCAACCGATGTAGGCCAAAGCTCTGTTGCAGCAACGGCATGGCTTGGTGGGCAAACTCACGGTTCTGCGCCGCGCTGCCAGCCAGGCGATAGATACCCGAGACTTTCAGCCACAGCTGGCCGCCGAGCCCGAGCGCCAGCAACTCGGTAAAGCCGCGCTGCTCGACGCCCAGTCGCGCGTCGGGTCGCCCGAAATGATCGATCACCAATTTCACCCCGAACGGCAGCAGTTGCCGCACCAACTGCGGCAGGTCGTCCAGCTCGCGGTGTACTTCCACATGCCAGCCCAGTTCGACGATGTGCTCGAAGAACGCCTTCCAGCCCGACTCGGCAAAGTCCGGCAGCGCCCGGCCCACCAGGTTCAGCCGCACGCCCACGACACCTGAGCGGGCCATGGCATCCAGGGCGTCGCGCGGGATATCGCGTTCAACCACCGCCACGCCGCGCAAACGATCAGGTGCCTGCTGCAAGGCGGCCAGCAGGTAGCGATTGTCAGTGCCCAGGAAGCTGGGCTGCACCAGCACGCCATGGCTCAAGCCGTTGGCGCGCAAGTGCCCGAGGTAATCCGCCAGCGTGGCGTCGTAGCCAGGGGTGTAGCGACGTTCGCCGGCCAGGGTCAGCGTGCGGCTGAACACATGGGCGTGGGCGTCGATGCCGCTGATGGAGCAGTTATCAAACATGGGGTTCGTCTTTCAAGAGTAAAAAGGGTCAAGCCTGGGCGCGCTGGCCGGTCACCACGTTGTCGGCGGGCGCTGCTTCCAGCACGCGGCCACGGGTTTCCGGCAGGCACAATGCGGCGATCACCGCGACGCCGTAGGCAATCCCGGCATCGATGCCGATGGCCGAGCCGAGGGACATGGAGTCGCTCATATGCCCCACCAGGAACGGAAACACTGCGGACAAGACGCGCCCGAAGTTGTAGCAAAAGCCCACGCCGGCACCGCGCACATCCGCCGGGTACAGTTCGTTGAACAACGCCCCGAGGCTGGCCGGAATGCCGGCCGCGAAAAAGCCCAGCGGGAAGCCAAGGAACAGCATCTGCGTATTGGTCAACGGCAGGAACACATAAGCCTGCACGGTGATCACGCAGCACAGCGCGAACAGCACGATATTCTTGCGTCGGCCGATGCGATCAATCAGCAGACCACTGGCGATGCAGCCGCACCAGAAGGCAAAGATGATCACCGCCAGGTAGCCGCCGGAGTTGAGTACCGACAGGTTGCGCTCGGTCTTGAGGAAGGTCGGCAGCCAGGTCATCACCGCGTGGTAACCGCCATGGGCCCCCAGGCCCAGCAGGCCGCCGAACAGCGTGACGCGAATCAGCTCAGGACGGAAGATACCGGCCAGCGACTTGAAGAAGCTCTGTGGAATCGCCTGTTCTTTTTGCAGGCGCTGGAAGCTGTCGGGCTCTTCAACATTGCGGCGCACCCAGATAATCAGGAACGACGGCAGCAGGCCCACTACAAACATCACGCGCCAGGCCATGTCCTGCGGCACAAACGAATAGATCAGCGCAAACACCCCGACCGCGACGCCCCAACCCACGGCCCAGGCGCTCTGCACGGTGCCCATCACCTTGCCGCGATACTTCGGGTTGATGGTCTCGGCCATCAACACCGCGCCCGCCGCCCACTCACCGCCAATGCCAAAGCCTTGCAGCGCCTTGACGATCAACAACTGGTGGAAGCCCGTGACAAACGCCGACAAAAAGGTGAAGAACGAGAACCACAGAATCATCCACTGCAAGGTACGCACCCGGCCGTAGCGGTCGGACAAGGTGCCGCCGACCCAACCGCCGATGGCCGAGGTCACCAGCGTGACGCCGCTGATCAACCCTGCATCGCCCTTGGTCAAGGCGAAGGCGGCGATGAGTGCCGGGATCGCCAGGCCGAACATCTGCACTTCCAGTGCGTCGAGGGACCATCCACCGAAACAGGCCCAGAATGTTTTGCGCTCCCGGGGAGTGACTTGGCGATACCAACTGAACATGATTTTTATCCTTATAGGTCAAACGCGAGGCAGCCGGGCGCGAACCGTGCCGCAGCCGGGTCGGTGTTGGGCAAACAATTAACGGTGTGGGTGTCGGGTCAGCGAATGTCCACGCGGTAGCGGAAGTGCTCGGCGTGCCCGCGGGAGCGTCGCCACTCCAGGGGTTGGCCGGCGTAATCGCGGGCCAGGCGCTCGATCACCACCACCGGGCTGTTGACCGGCACCTGCAGCAAGCGCGCGTACACCTCGTTGACCGATTCGGCGGTCAGGGTTTCCTCGGCCGAGGCCACCACTTGCCCGCAGACGTCTTCATACACCGGATACAGCAACGGGCCTTGCTGGGACAGATCAATATCCAGCAACGCCTGGAAGCGCGTGCGCGGCAGCCAGATCTCTTCGGCCAGCAGCGGCTGCACATCAAACAAACGGGTACGCAGGATGCGGATCACCTGGGCTTCGGGCGCCAGGCCCAACGCCTCACTGACCGCCGACGGCGCGGCCAGGGATTCAACCGTGAGGATGCGGCTCTCCGGCACCTGGCGCTCGCCCGCAGGACCTTGAAACCGGAAGAAGCGAAACAGGGAGGACTGGAACTGAGGGCGGCGCACAAAGGTGCCCCGGCCCTGCTGGCGCTCAAGAATGCCTTCGCTCACCAACGCATCGACGGCCTTGCGCACCGTGCCGGTGGACAGTTCGTACTCGGCGGACAGCACCGCTTCGGTGGGAATGGCTTCACCGGGGCGCCAGCGATTGTTGGCGATCTGCTCGACCAGGTGGTCGCGCAGGCGTTGGTAAAGCGGCAGACGGGCATCACTGGACAAGGTATTCATGGGGCCACATTCACTTTGTTATTTAGTCATATATATGAATATGGCGAGAGTATTTGTCCGCTGGGTGACGGCTGTCAAGCGCGTCACCACGCCTGGAGGATGAATGGTCGGTTACAGCACTGGGCGTTGCTGTTGCACCCACGCCTGCACGGACGGGCGCTGCCACTGGCGCTGCGCGTATTCCAACAACTCGGCGGGCACGCTGTCGCCGTTGAGGATCAAGCGATTGAGCATCACCGCCAGGTCCACATCGGCAATCGACCACGCGCCGAACAGATAGGCCCGGTTACCCGCCAACAGCGCCTGGGCCGCGCCGATCAGCTTGCGCGCCGCCGCTTCGGCCACGGGGGACAAGGGCGGCATCTTCTGCCCGTAGAACACCACCATCGTCGAACGCTCCTGGCGGATCGGCAGCAAGTCACTGCGCAACCACGCCTGCACCTGCCGCGCCCTCGCCCGCTGCCGGGGATCGGTCGGATAGACCGGCGTCTCGGGGTAAGTCTCTTCCAGGTACTCCGTGATCGCCGAAGACTCCGACAGCGTAAAATCTGCTTCTACCAGCGTTGGCACGCGCTGGGTCAGGGACAGTTGGGCGAAGTCGGCGGTCTGGTTCTGTGCAGCATCCAGGTCCAGGGTCAAGGTGTCGAACACCAGGCCTTTTTCCCGCAGGGTGACGAACACCGACATCGCGTAGGGACTGGTATACAAATGATCAACATACAGGCGCAACGGACGCTGGCTCATAACGATTCTCCGTGAGTGGAACACCACGCTACGAGATGTGCGGCGAGAAAGACAATGCGCTGTTTTTATGGGGGCATTCCTGGTGGGAATAGCCGCACCCGCTGTAACGGCAACGCCTGCCAAGGTAGACTTTCCACCCAGCGCGCACCTGCGTAGCACTGAAAAAGGATGTTCGTCTTGCGCTTTCCCTTCGCCGTGTTTTTGTCGTTCTCCTGTGTTTCCTACGTGGCGTCGGCCAGTGATCTCCCCGCGCTGCCCGGTGAAGTGCAGTATCAGCAAGCCGCCGCCCTGTTGAAGAAAAGCGACGCTGAGTACGCCGACCTGATGCGCTCAGTGCTGGCCAAGAAAACACCTGCCGATGTGGACGAGAAGAAAGCGAACCTGGCGCTCATCCAACAACGCTTGAGCGAATCAGCGCAGGCAGGACATCCCGTTGCCGAATACCGCCTGATGCTCCTGTATCAGATCTATTTGGTGCCCGGCAAAGAACAAGAGATGTGCCAACTGGCAATCTCAAGCCTGGAGCACGGCTTTGCCCCGGCCGCACTTTACGTCGACAACACTTGCCTGGACTATGTGATGGGCCCCAAGTACATGCCGGCGCTGCAAAACGCCCTGGCTAAAATGGACGACTTTGCACCTTACTACCCGCAGCCCGCCGTCTGGTTGACCTGCGGCGCGCCGCCCAAGGGCGTCGAGCTGCAATCAGGCAGCGAAAACGATTACCGCGCCGAACTCTATAAAGTGCTCGCCAGCCGAACCAATCGCAGAACCGCCCGGCCGTTGCGTATTGAATACCTTGAGAAAGCGCTGGCAACCAACGGCTGCCCCAACGCGCGCAAACGCCTGGAAATCGACCGGGACGCTCAATAGCCGCTAGCCAGAGAACCCGCCCGCGTCCAGAAACCTACGCTCGGCGTCGGTGGTAGCCCTGGCCAACACCTCGTTTCGATGGGGAAAGCGCCCGAATTGCTCAATGATGCGCGCGTGCTCCTTGGCCCAACGGTAAGTGTTGGCGTCCAACTGCTGGTTCAGGACCAGTGAGCGCTGTTGATCCGCCGAGTCTTCAGAATGTTCGAACGGCAGGTAGCAGAACGCACGCAATGCCGGCTCGACCTGCTGATCCAATCCGGCATCGACCATGCGCCTCGCATACAGGCGCGCCAATGGGTCGGTGGCGAACATGTGGGCAGTGCCGCGAAAGGCGTTGCGCGGGTATTGGTCAAGCAGGATCAGCAGCGCCAGGGCTCCTTGCGCCGAGTCCAGCCAATGTTCCAGTTCGCGCCGGGCGGCTTGCAGGTGGGCGGTGTGGAAGGTGTCGCGGAAGGTGGCGTCGAAGGCGTCATCCTTGGCGAACCAGTATTTGGGGCCAGCGTGTTTCCAGAAGTCGAGGACGGATTGCGCGGTGTAGTTGCTCATAGTCGCTACCTACTCTCAATCGAACGCTTCGACGGTAGCAGAAACCCGATATCAATTGTGGTGAGCGGGCTTGCCCGCTCACCACAACAAGCCCGTTAGCCAGATACAAGCGTGCTCACCGGTTAGAAGTCCACCGTGGCGGAGAGTTTGACCGTGCGCGGCTCACCCTGGGTCAGGTAGTTGTTGGCCGTCGACGCCGACGCCCAATACGCCTTGTTCGCCACGTTTTCGACGTTGGCGCGCAACGTGATGTACTTGTCATCGGCCTTGAAACCATAGCGAGCGCCGAGGTCGACACGGGTCCAGGCGGGGATGCTCAGGCTATTGGCCGCGTTGACGTACTCGCCACCGGTGCGCAGCATCCGCGCGTTGACGGCGGCGCCCTGGAGGCCGGGAATATTCCAGTCGGCGCCGACGTTGTACTGGAAACGTGGCACGCCAGCCGCGCGGTTACCGTCGTTGAGGCCGTTGGAGGTGTTCTTCAGTTCGGTGTTCATCCAGGTCGCACCGGCCAGCAGGCGCAGGCCGTCAACCGGCTCACCGAACACGTTCAATTCCACGCCTTTGTTGATCTGCTCGCCATCGACGCTGAAGGTATTAGTGCCATTGGGGTTGGTGTTGGTGGCGCTGCTGGGCTGCTCGATTCGGTAGACACCCAAGGTCGCGCCAAAACTGTCCCAATCCAGCTTGACCCCGGCTTCGGTCTGCTTGCTGCGGTTAGGCGCAAAGACCTCGCCAGGGTTGGTGACGTTGGTCAACGGCGCGGTCGGCCCTTGGGCCAGGCCTTCGATGCGGTTGGCGTAGAACGACACGTGCTCCCACGGCTTAACCACCAGGCCATACACCGGCGTGGTGATGCTCTCGGCATAGTTGGCGTTGCGCACGCCCGTGGTGGTGTTCCACGCGTCTACCTCAATGGTCTGGCGCCGCACGCCCAGGGTCAGCAGCACACGATCATCGATAAAGCCCAGGGTGTCGGACACTGCCGCACTTTTGATGCGGTTCTTGCCGACGATGCGCGGGTCGTGGATGTCGCTGCCGAAGTAAGTAACGGACGGACGTGGGATCTGGGTCGGGTTATAGAGGTTGCCCGGCCGGCGGTTGGCTTGCAGGATCGCTTCAAATGCCGAACGTTGCTCCCCCCAGATGCCGGACAAACCGAAGTTCACCTGATGGCTCACGGGGCCGGTATTGAAACGCCCGTTCAAGCCGGCCATGGCGCTCTTGTTGTCCTCGTCGTGGGGCGAGTACAAAAAGCCCACACGGCCACTGCCATCGTTGCCCACGTACAGCGACGAATACTGCCCGTTCTCCCGCGTGTGCTTGGCCCCGCCACCGACATAGGCGGTCCAGTTGTCATTCAAATCGTATTCGGCATTGAACATGCCATAGGTGTCTTCCAGCTCCGACCAGCTCCAGTCCTGGGCATAGTTGTGCTTGGCCGATGGCGCCTTCGGCACCTGTGTGCCATTGGGATAGACCACCGAGCGACCGCTGTTGATGCGCTCTTTCTGGTAGCCGAAGTCGGTGGACACGCGCAGGCGATCGCCCCGGTAATCCAGGGCGACGGCCACCAGTTGCGAGCTTTTGAATTCGTCCTCGATGGCCGTGTCGCCGCCATGCTTGGCCAGGTTGACCCGCACGCCGAAGCGGTTGTCTTCGCCAAACCGCTGGCCCAGGTCGAGGTGGCCGCCGCTCTGGCCATCGGTAGTGGTGTCGAGGCTGACGCTACGGGTTGGCACATCTTCGGCGCGCTTGGGCACCAGGTTGACGCTGCCGCCAATGCCGCTGCCGGCTGGCGATACACCGTTGACGAAGGCGTTGGGGCCTTTGAACAACTCGACCCGCTCCAGGGCTTCGGTGGTGATGATCTGCCGTGGCAGCACGCCGTACAGGCCGTTGAAGGCAATGTCATCGGTATTCAGCGGCAGGCCGCGAATGGTGAACACCTGGGAAAAGTTGCCGAAGCCCGCCGACTGGCGCACCGACGCATCATTGAGCAGCACATCCCCGACAGTGCGCGCCTGTTGGTCGGCGATGGTCTTGGCGGTGTAGCTGACCACGCTGAACGGCACGTCATTGATCGAGCGATTGCCCAACACGCCCAGGCGCGCCGATCGGGCGACCTGGCCACCGGCATAGGTATCCGCCTGCGCCCCACTCTCGCCGCTGATGGTGGTCGCGCCCAGTTGCACGGCGTCGCCCGTTGCTTCAGGCACCAAGGTGTAGCCATTGGCGCCGGTGCTTTGGAGTGCGTAGCCGCTGCCTTGCAGCAGTTGCATGAAGCCCGCCTGCGCGGTGAAGCTGCCCTGCAAACCGGCGCTTTGCTGGTCGTTGAGCAGCGTGGAATCAAATGACAACGGCACCCCGGACAACGCCGCGAATTGCGCCAACACATTGCCCAACGGCCCCGGCGCAAGGTGGTAGCTGCGTGTCGCGCTGCTCGACGGGGCGTCGGCTGCCACGGCGCTGTGCAGCGGCGCGATGGCAGCCAGGGCGACAGCCAGGCTCAAGGCCTTCAAGGGGCGGATCGGGTGCGGGGTGAAGGTCATGAGGGTTCCTGTCGACGCGGTGCAGAGTTGAGGGTTCTCCCCTACACCGGGCGACAACTGAAAAGGTATCAGCGAAACGGGAAAAAAATTCAGCGCGGTTCGATCGTCACCCAGTAGCCGGTCAAGCTGCTGACCTTGACCGGCAGGGTTTCCTGCAACAAGCGCAGGCTGGCGTCGGTGTCCCGCAAGGGGAACGCCCCGGACACGCTCAGCCCGGCGACGCTGTCGTGGCAGCGCAACACGCCGTGGCGGTAGCGTCCCAGCTCATCGAGCAAGTCCGCCAGGCGCATCTGCTGGGCCAGCAGCATGCCGTTTTCCCAGGTGGTGGCGCCGGCCTCCAGCGGCTGCACCGCGGCCACGCTGTCGCTACCGAATGCGCTCTGCTCGCCAGCCTTGAGGATCAGCCCACGACGGGCGTGCTGCGGCAGCATTTCCACCGCACCGTCGAGCACCGCCACGCGGCTGCTCTGCTCGTCCACCCGCACGCTGAAATGCGTGCCCAGGGCGCGGGCGGTGCCGTGGCGGGTCTGCACCACAAACGGACGATGGGTCGGCGCGGGGTCCTTGGCGGTGGTGATCATCACTTCACCCTGCAGCAACTCGAGACGCCGCAGTTGGTCGGTGAACGCGATATTCAATGAGCTGGCTGTGTTGATCAGCAGGCGTGTGCCATCCGGCAAAGTGAGGTTGCGTTGCTCGCCAACGGCGGTGTGCTGGTCGGCGGTCCACGGTTGCCACGGTTTTTGCCGGTAGGCCAGCCAGGTCGCAGGGCCCGCCAGCAGCAACAGGCCAAGCGCCTGGCGGCGGCCGAGGGATTTTTTGCGGCCGATACGCTTGAGGGTGTCGCCCGCAATCGCCGCCGGCACGCTGTTGAAATCCCCCAGAATCGCCTGCACCCGTTGCCAGGCCTGGGCGTGCTGGGCGCTGCGGCCTTGCCATTGGGCGATGGCGCGACGGTCTTCGTCGGTGGCGCTGCCGGACTGCAACTGCACCATCCAGTCGGCGGCCTCCCCGAGGATCAGCGGGTCGATGGACGGGTTCATGCCACGCTCAGGCACGCAAGGAACGCATCGCGCATGTAGCGTTTGACCGAAACCAGCGACACCTTCAATTCGTCGGCGATCTGCTGATAGGTCAAGCCGTCGAGCTGTGACATCAGGAAGGCCTGGCGGGTCTTTTCCGGCAAATCCCGCAACATGGCTTCGATGCGGTACAACGCCTCGAGGATCAGCCAGCGGGTTTCCGGCGACGGCACTGCCTGCTCGGGCAGGTGCGCGATAGTTTCCAGGTAGGCGCGTTCGACTTCCTGGCGACGCCAGCTGTCGATCATCAGGCCCTTGGCAATATGGGTGAGCAACGCGCGCGGCTCGCTGCCGAAACCGGCACTGTGTTGGCGGGTGAGCAGGCGCATGAAGGTGTCGTGGGCCAGGTCGGCCGCATCGTTGGCATTGCCCAGCTTGCGGTCGAGCCAGCGGTACAGCCAACCATGATGTTCGCAGTACAACGCCTGGACAGGCAGATGGAGCGAAGACGACATGCCGATCACCCGAACCCGGTAGTAATTAAGAATTGATCGCATTCTAATCTGGGCAACGAATCGCGGCAACGCGTTAATTAATGTTATAGGATAACAACCCATTTTCGCCCTGCCCTGTGATCCTCGCCCATGACCGATGCTGTTCCCCTGCGCCAACGCCTGCTCTCCATCGATGCCCTGCGCGGCCTGGTGATCCTGTTCATGTTGCTGGACCATGTGCGCGAAACCTTCCTGCTGCACCGTCAGGTCAGCGATCCGATGACTATCGACAGCACCGAGCCCGCGCTGTTTTTCAGCCGCACCCTCGCCCACCTGTGCGCGCCAGTGTTTGTGTTGCTCACGGGCTTGTCGGCGTGGCTGTACGGCCAGAAATATCAGGGCCGGCGCGATGTGTCGGCGTTCCTGTTCAAGCGTGGGCTGTTCCTGGTGGTACTGGAGTTCACCCTGGTCAACTTCGCCTGGACCTTTCAGCTGCCGCCCAGCGTGATCTATATGCAAGTGATCTGGGCGATTGGCGTGAGCATGATCACCCTCGCGGCGCTGGTGTGGTTGCCGCGTTCGCTGCTGATCGTGTTGGCCGTGGTGATCATTGCCGGGCACAACCTGCTGGACGGGCTGCACTTCGACGCGGGTTCGGCACTGCACATTCCGTGGGCAATCCTGCATGAGCGCAGCTGGATCGAAGTGGGCGACTCGCTGCGCCTGCGCATCACCTATCCGGTGCTGCCGTGGATCGGTGTGATTGCCCTGGGCTACAGCCTCGGCCCGTGGTTTGCCCAAGGCATGCCGCCGGCGCTGCGTCAGCGTTACCTGTTGCTCGGCGGTATGAGTGCATTGATAGGGTTCGTGGTGTTGCGAGCAGCCAACGGGTATGGCGAAAAACCCTGGCAAGCCTATGACAATGGCGTGCAGACCCTGATGAGCTTTTTCAACATCACCAAGTACCCGCCTTCGTTGTTGTTTCTGGCACTGACGCTGGGGATCGGCTTGCTGCTGTTGCTGGCGTTCGAGAAAGCGGGAAGCAAGCGTTGGATCGGGCCTGCTCGCCACCTTCGGTGCAGCGCCGATGTTCTTCTACCTGCTGCACCTGTACGTGCTGAAAATCCTCTACGTCGCGTGTGTGGCGCTGTTCGGCCTGAATCACGGCAACTACTTCGGCGTCGACGGCGTGGGCGCCATTTGGCTGGTGGCGCTGCTGCTGCCGCTGGCGCTGTATCCGCCGGTACGTTGGTTTGCCGGGCTCAAGACGCGACGCCGCGACCTGGCCTGGCTCAAGTACCTGTAGAAGCTCGATCTATGCGTGAGTCGAGGTGACAAGCTCCACTCATGCGGCGACCAGGTGCACATAGAACGCGTGAAACATGAAATACGCACACACCGCCAGCGCCAGGCCCATGCAGCGGTTGAACACGGTAAACGCCGACGTCCCGTTGATCCGCCGCCCCAGCAATGCGCCGAGCAACGCATAGAGCCACGGCGCACCCAACGCGCCAAAGGCCAGCAACGCCGACACCAGCGCAATCGACACCCCAGTGATATGCGCCGCCGGCAGCATGACGCTGGTGATCGGCAGCACCGCCATGATGCCCTTGGGGTTGAGCAACTGGATCACCAGGCCGTTCCAGAACGTGAGCGTCTTGGCCGGTGCGGTAGAGACTTTTTCATCGACCACCGTGCGCGCGGTGAACACCTGATAAGCCAGGTACAAGGTGTACACGCCGCCAATCAACGAAATATAGGGCAAGGCTGCCTGGGAAATGATCGCCTCGCCGGTGTAGCCGAACAGCACGAACAACACCAGCATCGCGCAGCCCACGCCGATGAAAAACCCGGTGGAGCGCCTGAACTGGCCGGTGAGCCCGGCGTTGAGGCCCATGAAGTTCACGGGGCCGGGGCTGTACATGACGCTGAAGGCGTAGAGGAAGATGTCCATGGAAAACCTGCAGTAGAGGGAGTGCGGCGAGTCTACTGAGGGGGGTTGGGGGGATTCTTGTACGTTTGTGGTGGGGCTGGATGGGGATGCTGCGCATCCCAGCGGGAGCAAGCTCCCTCGCCACAGGTATAGTGTTTGTCGAACTCTTCGGGATAAAACCAGACATGGATGCAATCAATCAAGGCAGTTGCCTCTGCGGTGCAGTCACTTATCAAGTCGCGACACCGCTCAAGGCCGCCACCCACTGCCACTGCAAAAAATGCCAGAAAGGCCATGGCGCTGCGTTCGCGACGTATGCCAGCGCGCGCCGATCAGACGTGACGATCCAGGCTGTGCGTGACACGCTGAAAGGCTATGAATCTTCGCCAGGTATCACCCGTCAATTCTGCTCAGAATGCGGTTCATCGCTGTTCTGGAGCGACGCTAAAGGAAAGTATCCAGAGTGGATTTCGATTGCGCTGGGCACGCTCGACACTCCTTTTACCGCACAAGCTCAGGCACACAGCTGTGTCGAGTCCAGGGTCGCCTGGCTGTAGGAGCGACTTGGTCGCCCCTACAGATATAGTCGGCGTTTGCGGACTACATCAACGGAATCGAGTAGTTCACAAACACCCGATTCTGGTCCTGGTCCCGCGCCACTTCACTGCGCGACACGCCGTTGCGCCAGCCGAACCCGACGTTCTTGAACGTGCCGCTCTGCACCACGTAATCCAGCGAGATATCGCGCTCCCACTCGCTGGCGTCGTTGCCGCTGGCGGTGAGGATGTGGTCGCCCTTCAAGTACATCACCGAGGCCTTTAACCCCGGCACACCGAGTGACGCGAAGTCGTAGGCGTATTGCGCAAAGGCAGTGCGCTCGCCGGCCTGGATAAAGGTTTGCACGGTACGGTCGGTGTAGAGGTACAGGCTGGAACCGCCCTCCCCTTTGTTCACCAGGCCGCCCTGGTTGAGTTGGGCGAAGTTGCTGTCGTCCGAGACTTGCTGGTAGCCGGCGGTGATCGCGTGCGGGCCCAGGGAGTAGATGAACGCCGCGCTCCAGGTGTTGTTGTCGATTTCACCGGTGCCATTCTTGGTGTAGCCGCCGAGCTTGTAACCTTCGGCACGGCCAGAAGCGCTGCTGTTCTTGCCGTCGGAGGTGGTCTTGAAGTAGCGCAGGTCGGTTTTCAAGGAGCCGTAGTCGCCCAGCGGCAATACGTGGATCAGCCCGGCGAAGTGCTGTTGATAATAGTCTTCGAGGTTGGCGTAGTAGTACTGGACCATCAGGTCCTTGGTCACCTGGTAATCGGCACCGGCGTAGTTGAATTTGTTGCTTTCCTGGGTGCCGCCCGCCGCCGCCAGGCCGCTGCGGTCGCTGGAGCCACGGCCGGTGGTGTGTTGCAGTTGGCCGCCGATCAGGGTCAGGTTGTCGATGTCCTTGCTGGTGATTTGCCCACCTTCGAACGACTGCGGCAACAGGCGGCCGTCGTTACTCACCAGGATCGGCAGGTTCGGCCGCAGGTAGCCGTAGCGCAGTTCGCTCTTGGCAAAACGCGCCTTGGCCGTGGCGCCGCCACGGGCCCAGTTGTCGGTGGCCTTGCCGTCGTCGTTGGGGATCATCGAGCTGCCCACGTGGCGGCCGGCGCCGCTGTCCAGGGTGATGCCGAGCATGCCGATGGCGTCGAGACCAAAACCGACGGTGCCGTCGGTGAAGCCCGACTGGTAGTTGAGGATAAACGCCTGGCCCCACTCCTCGGTCTTCGACGGTGCGGCGGCGCCGTCACGGTTGTCGTTGTTGAAGTAGAAGTTGCGCATACTCAAGTTGGCTTTACTGTCGCTCAAGAAATCAGCCGACGCCAAAGGGCTGAGGGCAACGCCCAGGCCGCCGGTCAACACGCTTAACACATTCAAAGTGGCTTTCATCACAACCTCAGTCAATTAACCCATGAGCGTCATAAAACGGATACGGCCCCGGGTACTCCCCGAATACGCCGTTGTGGCTGATCAAACCCTGTTGCGCCTCCCAGCGATGCAACAGATAGCCCGCCGGCTCCAGGTTGAAATGCGCGGGCGCCGCTTCTTGTAGGTCCAACACGATCTGGTGCGAGGTGCCGGGGCATACACAACTCAGGCTGCCGCCGAAACGGCGCTGCATCGGCCGGTGCAAATGCCCGCACAGCAGGCGCTCGACTTGCGGATGACGGGCGACGACCTGCTCCAGCGCCGCCGCATTGATGAAGGGCTCGCGGTCCATATGGCCGATGCCGCTGATAAACGGCGGGTGATGCAAAATCAGCAAGGTCGGCGCCTGCGGACGCAGCGACAATTGCGCGTCCAGCCAGTGCAATTGGCTGTCGAGCAACTGGCCGCCGTGGCCGCCGGGGATGGTGGAGTCGAGGCCGATCAGGCGCAGCGGATGCTCGTCCACCACCCAGTCCAATGGGCCCTCTGCGGACACAGGCAAATACGCGTGATCCCGGAACGCCTCCAGCAGCGGCCCGCGCGTGTCGTGGTTGCCGGGTACCAGGTAGCACGGCATGTGCAAACGGGCGAGTTCGGGGTGCAGCACGGCGTATTCATCGGCGCGGCCGAAGTCCACCAGGTCACCGCTGATCACCACGATATCGGGGCGTGGGTAACTGGCGTTGAGGTGGTCGACGGCGCGGCGCAGTGCGCCCAAGGTATCGACCACCCCATAAGTGAGGCGCTGGCCGGCTTTAAGGTGCAGGTCGCTGATCTGCGCGACAAGAAACGGACGATTCACAGTAGATTCTCAAGCATTCAGGGTGAACAACATGTGCGGCGCAATCGCCAGGGCGATTGGCGCGCCGACGGCGTACAGCTGGTTGTCGCTGCTGTCGACCAGCAGCGGTTGCTGGCCGCCCACATCCACCAGCAGGCGGCTTTGTGCGCCCTGGAAAAACTGCGCCAACAGACGGCCGTGCAGGTGCCCTTCTCCCTCCATCACCTTCAGGTGCTCCGGGCGGCAATAGACCGTGCTGGGCCGCTCGGCGGCCTGCCACGGCAACTCGCCGCCGTGGACTTTCAAGCCATGGGCCGACAGCTCGATTACCTCGAAGGCATTGAGGTTGCCGACGAAGCCCGCGACGAAGGCGTTGGCAGGTTTCTGGTAGATGTCACGCGGGCTGGCCAGTTGCGCGACACGGCCGTGCTCCATGACCAGGATGCGGTCGCCCAGGGCCATGGCTTCGCCCTGGTCGTGGGTGACGAACACCGAGGTGATGCCGAGGCCGCGCAGCAGGTCATTCAGTTCGCTGCGCAGGCGTTCGCGCAATTGCGCGTCGAGGGCCGCCAGGGGTTCGTCCAGCAACAGCACTTTCGGACGCGGCGCCAAGGCACGGGCCAATGCCACGCGCTGGCGCTGGCCGCCGGAGAGTTCGTGGATGCTGCGCTTGCCGTGATGCTGCAAGCCCACCAGCTCCAGCAACTCGTCGCAGCGCTTGTTGCGTTCAGGCACCGACATCCCGCGAATCTTCAAGCCGTAGACGATATTTCCCGCCACATCCAGGTTGGGAAACAGCGCGTAGTTCTGGAACACCATGCCCACGTCGCGGCGCTCGATGGGCAGGCGCGTCACGTCCTGGTCACCGAACAACACCTGGCCCACATCCGGGCGCTCCAGGCCGGCGATCAGGCGCAAGGTGGTGGTCTTGCCACAGCCGGACGGCCCGAGAATCGCCAGGGTTTCGCCGCCCTCGACGGTCAGGTTCAAGTCATGCACGGCCACGGTGCCGTCGGCGAACGCCTTGCGACAGCCTTGCAGGCGGATAGTGATAGCGGTCATCGACGCTCTCCACGGGACAAACGGGCACTGATGGCCTGCAACGCAATCAGCAGCGGCACGATCATCAGCAAAAAGATAAGGGTGTAGGCGCTGGCGATCTCCAGGCGCGCCGAGGCGTAGCTGTCGGCCAGGCCCACGGGCAGGGTCTTGGTCATGGGGGTGTGAAGCATCCAGGTCAGGTTGAATTCACCCAGGGACAAGGTCACCACCATCAGCACGCCGGCCAGGATTCCCGCGCGGCAGTTAGGCACCACCACACTGAAAAAGCGCTTGATCGGACCGGCGCCCAAGCTGGCCGCCGCCTCTTCCAGCACCGGCAGTTGCTGGCGTTGCATCACCGCCATCACCGGGCGTACCAGGAATGGCAAGGTGAACAGCACATGCCCGACCAGGATGAACAGCCAACTGCTGCGAAAGCTGCCGAACTGGCCGTAGGTGAGCAGCAACGCCAACGCACTGGCCAACCCCGGCATCGCCACGGGCAGCACCATCAACTCTTCGAAGGCGCGGCTGAAGCGGTTGTTCATCCGCACCAGGGCGTAGGCGGCCGGCACGCCAATCACGCAGACACACACCGCGCAGGCCAGCGCCAATTGCAGCGACAACCACACAGTCGGCGAATAGGCCTGCCACACCTGGATCAACCAATCGAAGGTCAAGCCACTGGACAGACCGACGAAGAAGTTGCGGGTCAAACCCGCCAGCAACGACATCACCACCGGCACCAACATGAAGGCGCACACCAGCAGGGTAAACAGCAGTTGCAGCACAAACAGCGATGAACGTTTCACAGCACAGTCCCCGCGTTTTTCACCAGGCGCCGGGTCAGCAGCAACACCGCCCAGGTCACCCCGCCCAGCACCACCGACAGCGCAGCGGCGACGGCAAAGTTGGCGTAGTTGGTGAATACGTTGTAGATCGCCACCGGGGTGACATTCAGTCGCGTGCCCAAGGTAAACGCCGTGCCGAAGGCGCCCATGGACGTGGCAAAACAGATCGCCCCGCAGGACGCCAACGCGGGTGCCAGGCCCGGCACGATCACGTCACACACCACGCGCCAATGCCCGGCACCCAGGGAGTGCGCGGCTTCTTCCAGGCTGCGATCAAGGCTCTCGCACGCGGCCATCACCGTGAGGATCACCCGTGGAATCGAGAAGTACAGGTAGCCCACGAACAGCCCCGCCAGCGAGTAGGCAAAGATCCAGCGCTCGCCAGCCAGTTGCAGGCCCAGTGAGGCCAGCAGGCCTTGGCGACCGGCCAGCAGAATCACCAGAAAGCCCACCACCACACCGGGAAAGGCCAACGGAAAGGTGAGCAACGCCACCAGCGCCGAGCGCCCGAAAAACTGGTGCCGGGCGAGGAACACGCCGCTGATGCCGCCGATCACCAGCGCCACCAGCGTCACCACCACGGCCAGCACCAGCGTTTGCCCAAGGCTACCCAGGTACTGCGCGCTGCTGAGCACCTGCCAGTAACCGCTGCCGTTGCTGTCGCGACTCTCGGCGCCGAGCACCATCAAGTGCGCCAGCGGCAGCAGCCAAAAGGCGAGCAGCACCGCAAAGGCCGGGGCCAGTGCCCAGGCGGCATGTTTTGCCGATGCTGCCACTTACTTGACCTCGTTCAGGTAACGGGCGGCGAAGGCTTCCTGCACAGCGGCCATTTTTTCGTAGTCCACCACCCCGGCGCGGGCGTAGTCGCTGTCAGGCAGAAACTGGGCGGCCACGTCAGCCGGCATTTTCATTGGGCGCACCGGGCGCAGGTAGGCCTTGGCCCAGAGTGCCTGGCCTTCGTCCGACAGCACGAAGTCGAGGACCTTTTGCGCATTGGCGCGGTGCGGTGCGTTGGCCACCAGGCTCATCACGTAGGGCACGCTGATGCTGCCTTCCTTCGGGATCACGAAGGCGACGTTGGCCTTATCTTTGTAGCGCGCGCGGTAGGCGTTGAAGTCGTAGTCCACCAGGATCGGCAACTCACCGGACAGCACCCGCGCATAGGCGGTTTGCTTGGGCACGATGGGCGCGTTCTTCGCCAACTTCTGGAAGTAGTCGATGGCCGGTGCGAAGTTGTCCAGGTCGCCGCCCAGGGCGCGGTTGATCGCCACGGCCGACACGTAGCCGACGAAGGCGCTGGACGGGTCGAGGTAACCGACCATGCCTTTGTATTCCGGCTTGAGCAGGTCGGCCCAGCTTTGCGGCACCGGCAAACCACCCAGCGCATCAACATTGACCATGATGCCCAAGGTACCGGAGTGGATCGCGAACCAATGGCCGGCCGGATCTTTCAAGCCAGCGGGAATCTGCTCCCAGGCCTTGGGTTTATAGGTGTCGACCACCTCGGCTTTTTGTGCCTGCAGGCCGAAGGTCACGCCGTAGTACACGACGTCGGCCACCGGCGCGGCTTTTTCCGCCACCAACTGCGCCAGGGACTGGCCGGAGTTCTTGTTGTCCAGCGGTACTTGCACGCCGGTGCTGGCGGCGATGGCCTTGAGCTGGGTGCCCCAGTCGGCCCAGTCCGGCGGGCAGTTGTAGCAGATCGCGGTTTCGGCGGCCTGGGCCAGGCTGGCCGCACCGCACAGCAGCACGGCTGCCAGGGTTTTACTGAGTGCGCGCATCAAGGGTTTCCTCGTGGGGTTGAGTACTGTCGCCCGGCCGGATATGGCAAGGCAGGCAATGGGACGTCGGGGCGTTGCCGGCGATCTGCGCCAGCAGTTGGTCAATCACGGTGCTGGCCAGCAAGGCGATGGGCTGCACCACGCTGCACAGGGTCGGGTGCATCTGGGTGCCGAGGCTGATGCCGTCGAAGCCCATCACCGACAATTGCTCGGGCACGTTCCAGGCGTTGCGACGCAGTTCGGCGATCAGGCTGATCGCCAGGAAATCGTTGGAGCACACCAATGCAGTCGGGGCCTTGTCGCCTCGCAAAAAGGGTTCGATAGCGGCGAATTCGGCTTGGGTGTGGGCCGGCATTTCGATCACCGCGCGGGGTTCCAGGCTGTATTCGCGCATGGCGTCGCAATAACCGGCGTAGCGCAGACGGGCACGGTCGGATTGCAACGCAGGACCGGCGACCATGCCGATGCGCCGATGCCCGGCTTCCAGCAGGTAACGCGTGGCCAGCGCCATGCCTGCGCGGTTGTCCACCGACACGGCGCTGTAGTTGGGATTGCTCGGTTGGTGATAAGCCAGCACGAACGGGGTTTGCTCGGTGTTCAAGCTGCTGAGCACGCTGTTGCTCTCGGCATCGGTGACCGTCAGCACCAGGCCATCGACGCGCTGGCGCAACAGTTCTTCCACCACGATGCATTCGCGCTCGCTGCTGTAATCGGTGGTCGCCAGCAACAGGCTGTAGCCGCGCGCCCGAGCGGCGCGCTCCATGGCCTGGAACTGTTCGGCAAACACCGGGTTGAGCAGGTTGGGCACCACTACGCCGATCAACTGGGTGGTTTGCAGGCGCAGCTGGCGGCCCAGCAGATTGGGGCGAAAACCCAACTCACGGGCGGCGGCGAACACTTGCTCACGGGTGGTCGGGCGCACCTGGTCGGGGGAAGCAAAAGTGCGGGCGGCGGTGGCGCGGGATACGCCCGCCAGCCGGGCTACGTCTTTCAGGTCAGTCATTGTCACTCGCTTGAGATCGATCTCATTGGCGAGGACAGTAGCGGGGGAATGTGGCAGTTCGGCGGTAAGGAGATGACAGTTTGATGGCACCTGGCTTGCTACCCATTGATCCGGGGTATGCCCATAGATGGTCATACTCAGCGGGTATCATTGAAACCCAGGGCAGCAAAATCCGCCCACTAACCTTTCGATTCGATCCAAGTGCGGGCACAATGCGTGTCCTTTTTTGGCAGGCACCGCCGCAGGCTCTCAAAAATGATCAAAACGCCGTACTACCTCATCGATAAACAGAAGCTTCTGGTCAACATGCAGAAGATTGCTTACGTGCGCGAGCAGTCCGGCGCCAAGGCGTTGCTGGCGCTCAAGTGCTTTGCCACCTGGTCGGTGTTCGACCTGATGCAGCAATACATGGACGGCACCACCTCGTCGTCGTTGTATGAGCTCAAGCTCGGTCGCCAGAAGTTCGAAGGCGAGGCACACGCCTACAGCGTGGCCTGGGCCGACGATGAAATCGAAGAGATGCTGGACAACTGCGACAAGATCATCTTCAACTCGATCAGCCAGCTGCAACGCTTTGCCGAACGTTCCGAAGGCAAGACCCGTGGCCTGCGCGTCAACCCGCAGGTGAGCAGCTCCGACTACCTGCTGGCCGACCCGGCGCGCCCGTTCAGCCGCTTGGGCGAATGGGACCCGGTGAAGATCGAAGGCGTGATCGAGCAGATCTCCGGCTTCATGTTCCACAACAACTGCGAGAACGGCGATTTCAGCCTGTTCGACAAGATGCTCGGCACCATCGAAGAACGCTTCGGCGCGCTGCTGCACAAGGTCGAGTGGGTCAGCCTCGGCGGCGGCATCCACTTCACCGGTGAAGACTATGCGGTGGACGCGTTCTGCGCACGCCTGAAGGCGTTCTCCGAAAAGTACGGCGTGCAGGTGTACCTGGAACCCGGCGAAGCGGCGATCACCAATAGCGCCTCCCTGGAAGTCACCGTGCTCGACACCCTCTACAACGGCAAGCACCTCGCCGTGGTAGACAGCTCCATCGAAGCCCACCTGCTGGACCTGCTGATCTATCGCCTCAACGCCAAGCTGGCGCCAAGCGACGGTGAACACACCTTCATGGTGTGCGGCAAATCCTGCCTGGCCGGGGATATCTTCGGCGAGTATCAATTTGATCGTCCGCTGGCCATCGGCGATCGGCTGTCGTTCATCGACACCGCAGGCTACACCATGGTCAAGAAAAACTGGTTCAACGGCCTGAAAATGCCGTCCATCGTAGTGAAACAACTCGACGGTACAGTCGAGGTGGTTCGTGAATTTGGTTACGACGACTACCTGTCCAGCCTTTCGTAAGCTGGCGGATAAAGGAGAGATAAAGCAATTGAAAAAGAACGTTCTTATCATTGGTGCAGGAGGTGTCGCCAAGGTGGTGGCCCACAAGTGCGCGCAGCACAACGACGAACTCGGTCGTATTGCTATCGCGTCGCGCAACATCTCCAAATGCCAGGCCATCATCGACAGCGTCAAGGCCAAGGGTAGCCTCAAGGTTCCCGCCGACATCCAAGCCTTCGCGCTGAACGCCCTGGACGTGGAAGCGACCAAGGCCCTGATCCGCGAGACCGACTCGCAGATCGTTATCAACGTAGGTTCCGCGTTCCTCAACATGTCGGTGCTGCGCGCCTGCATCGATACGGGCGTTGCCTACCTCGACACCGCCATCCACGAAGAGCCGGGCAAGGTCTGCGAGACCCCGCCGTGGTACGGCAACTACGAATGGAACCACCTGGAAGAGTGCAAACAGAAGAACATCACCGCCATCCTTGGCGTGGGCTTCGACCCGGGTGTCGTCAACGCGTACGCCGCGCTGGCGCAGCAACAGCATTTCGACCGTATTGATTCGATCGACATCCTCGACGTCAATGCCGGCTCCCATGGCAAATACTTCGCCACCAACTTCGACCCGGAAATCAACTTCCGCGAGTTCACCGGACAGGTGTGGAGCTGGCAGAACAGCCAGTGGACCAGCAACACCATGTTCGAAGTCAAACGCACCGACGACCTGCCGGTCGTCGGTTCGCAGAACCTCTACCTCACCGGCCACGATGAAGTGCACTCGCTGTCGAAAAACCTCGACGTGCCCAACGTGCGTTTCTGGATGAGCTTCGGCGAACACTACATCAACGTGTTCACCGTGCTGAAAAACCTCGGCCTGCTCTCCGAAAAGCCGGTCACCACCGCCGAAGGCCTGGAAGTCGTGCCGTTGAAACTGGTCAAGGCCGTGCTGCCCGACCCGTCTTCGCTCGCCCCCGGCTACACCGGCAAGACCTGCATCGGTGACCTGGTCAAAGGCACCAAAAATGGCCAGCCCCACGAGATGTTCATCTACAACGTGGCCTGCCATGAAGAAGCCTTTGCCGAAACCGACAGCCAGGGCATCTCCTACACCGCAGGCGTGCCACCAGTGGCCGCTGCGCTGCTGGTTGCCCGTGGCGAATGGGATGTGAAGCACATGGCCAACGTCGAGGAACTGCCGGCCGAGCCGTTCCTGAAAGCGCTGGATGTGATGGGGTTGCCGACTCGGATCAAAGACGAGAACGGTGATCGGGCTTGGGATGCGATTGCCTGATCGTAATCGTTAACCAAAAAAAGCGCCCTCCAGGGCGCTTTTTGCATGAACAGCCCCCGGTTCTGCCACGTCACTCATCGCCAGACGCTTCACATTGGCTCGCAATGCCATCCGTCAGACGCGCATAAGGATTGAAACCCGCCAATTCCACGGCACTGGTTGCTATGCCGAAGAATGCACGCCTGACTATCAACCCCACCTCCACAGGTAACGTGTAGCTACGCCGAACCGCCGCATCACAATCAACATACAACTGCTCAGTATCAACGCCAGCTAGTTCATCACAAGCGACAATACATCCCCAAAGTCGTGCCAGAACGGATTTAAAGGGATCAATAAGTGACTGATGAGAATCAACGCGCGTACCACTCAGCTGCAGGCAAGCATCAAACAGCGCATGCCAGTGTGAAAACAGCGCGCGTAGATCAGCGCTGTCTTCGAGCGTATCGCATTGCTGCAACAATGGCTGTGCAATAGCAGTCAGCGAATCATGACATTCACGCCGCCACACATCGATTAGTAGGCAACGCCTGACAATCCGACGCGTCAGTTCTGCAATCAGGATGGGACGTTCTGTCGATGGCATAACTCGCCAGAGTGGCTGCCAGGAGACACCATGAAGGAGCTTGCCCGGCAACAGTATCTGCGTCGCAAACTGTAATCGGCGCCCCGCAGGCGGCAGTGTAAATGCACTGGCAAGGCCTTCTTCACCAGCACTGAACGCGCGTAACTGCCTCCACGCTTGATAGCGTGGCAATAGCAGATACCAAAGACATCCACCCATGGACATCTCCGCTGCCTCATCATGTCCTGGTTCGCCACAATCGCAACGCAATAGCTCATCAGTTACGCAGGAAAGGCTTGTGCCATAACCACGCAACGCCTTGACGCCCCCCATCGACAACGCAACAAATGCCTCATTGAAGAACTCTTCGTTCGAATAATCTGCAACGAAATCCACCACTTCGCTGTAGCGAATCAGATTATCGATAGCTCGTTGGACGGTGGCGCATCGCGCAAATGAATCGAAAGCGCCCGCTTCGTTCATCAAATAATCATAGCCGTCAGAGTTCATTACCATACGGTGATAAGGGCTCATCGCCGCATCCCACCAACGCGCCAAGATAAATTCATCAGGTGTTATCCCTCCGCCTGCCGCTTCGACAAAGCCGCCCAATTCCCCCCAATGCCTTGAAGCTGCGACCAGCACATCCTTGGTTTTCATAAAGGCACAAGCCGTAACCATGTCCTGCAAAGCCTGCCTGACAGAATCCCCACCCAAGTGCGTAAAGCCATCGCTGGCAGCCAATCTGTAGGCCGCCCGCTTCGCCCCGGGATCATCGGCGGCCCCCACATAATCGACGGCCGTCGTGAGCACCAGCAATGAGCCACATAGATCATGAATACGTGCGTCCGGGCTGCGAATGCACTGCCATGCAAATGTACTGGCGCAGAAGTCGCGAATGATCATTGCGGGCATATCCTGCGCTTTCAAACCGGGAGCAACAGTGCGGTAGGCGCTGAATAACCGTGGAACCTCCAAACCCTTTTTTGGTGCAGGGCGCGCAATAGCAGCCAGGCCACTGGCAATGCGACGGCTCTGTTCACTCACTCCCTTAGATGCGTGCCATAAACTGGCTCCCGCGATCAATGTCATCGCCGCAATTGCGCCCGTCGATACCGTCTTGCAAAGTGATTTCTCGTCAGTCAATGCCAACAACTGATCAAAATACGCGCCCCCCTGCGCACTGTGTTCTATACGGTGCGACGCATATGGCACGTATACAGGAAGGCCAACCAAGTAGGTCAGTGCACTGTCGCTCCCCACAATCACCTTCCCGCTGTTCATGGAGGCGAAGATTGACTGGACGCTGGCATCCGTCAACCCCATCGCGGCGGCACTCCATATATCCGCTCTTGAGCCCGCACGTATAAAGTGCGTACGTAAACGACGTACTTCGCAAGGATCACGCAGCCACTGCTGTGCTTTCTCAAGGATGAACGAGTCACTCATGATCAGACCACACTCTTGTAGACCCGATGAAACTCGCCCTGAGTTGCGTCAATTGCTGTCGAGCTTCATCAAGTCCCTGATGCGGTCCCGCCTTGATACAAAGCTCTCGAAACGACTGATCCAGAATATTATTACTTCGTTGAGTCCCTCGAGCGCCCAGTGCTTGGCAAATGTCATCTGCCAGCGACTGCACTTCATACGGCTCGACAACAGCTTGGGCCTTTTTCTTCAATGAGTTGAAATAACAGCAACTCAAGTCCTCCGCCAGCCACGCCCACACCCAAGAGGGCCGATCATTGCGTAAATCTTCATATCGCTTGATGGGGTCGAGCTGCTCACCGAAGTTACCCAGATCATCCAACATCTGCAGCGCCACACCCACCTGCTGTCCATACACTGTCAGGCTCTCGATAAGGGATTTCGACCCTCCTGCCGCAATGGCACCCAACGACGCAGCCAAGGCCATCAGTCGTCCTGTTTTCAAACCTGAGATCACGGATACAACCGAAAGCACTTCTGCTTGTTCCAAGTCGGTCAAGCGTACAGATAGATCCAATGCCTGCCCCGAGTGGCAGTGAAGCAACGTCGACGACACTGCGCGGGATACCTTCAGCTCTACGGCGCCGGGCAGGCCCAAACGCTGTATCAGGCTGAGCGCCCAGAAATACAGCCAATTGCCGGTATTCAACGCCAGCGGCAGCCCATGGGTAACGTGCAACGCTGGTTTGCCACGTCGCCAGGATGAGTTGTCTTCAATGTCATCCACGATCAGCGAACCGCCGTGGAGTGCCTCAAGGATAATTGCCAGTTCTGGAGGTGCGCACTCCTCGCGCCCTGCCAGGTGCCAGCCGAGATTCACCAGAGACGCACGAAATCCTTTACCAGGCGTACGGAAAAATGTGCGTGCCGGGTCCAGGAGTGCTTCGTTCCAGAAACCTGCAGCCAAGTGATACTCCTGTGCAAATGTTGAGGAGGATGAGAAATCGCTCTCAAGCATTTGCAGCAGCAGAGTTGAATGTGGTTGTGTTGTTTGAAGCAGCATAGCCATGACGCGCTCTTCCCTGAACGGGTTCCCGACAGGATCAGCTTTAACTGGGTCGAACGGCATGCCAACAAAATGCGTGAGGCAATGACTCAAGAAAGCCACCGATTGAAGGGTGAGCCTAGGTGAGGTTTTTTCTAGCGTCAAACACCGGCCATCACCCCAGATTCCGCGCTGAGTTACTCAATGCTCGCGAACACTGCAACAACGCCGGCGCCAACTGCTTCTCCGCATCCGCCCTGCTCCACCGACTGGTCGGCGCCACCACATGCACCGCCGCCACCGGCCGGCCATTGGCACCCAACACCGGCGCGCCGATGGTCATGTCGCCCAGGAACAGCTCCTGGCCATTCACTGCATAGCCCTGCTCACGCACTTGCTGTAACGATTGCAGAATCTGCTCGACGTCAGTCAGCGTCTGGCTGGTGTGGGCAATGCGCTGGCTGTTCTCGATCAACACCAACGCCTCCTCCTGCGGCAACGCGCTCAAATACGCGCGCCCCGACGCCGTGCAATACATCGGCACCCGCGAACCGATCGGCATGTGCACCGGCACAAACCCTGAGCTGACGAAACGCGCGATATAGGTCATGTCGTAGCCCGCAGGCTCGGTGAGGCATGACGTTTCGCCGGTCAATCGCGTCAGCTCCGACAGAAACGGATTGGCCACCTCGATCAACGAATGCGCATCCAGATAACTAAAACCCAACTCCAGCACCCGAGGTGTGAGTTGGTAATGCCGTGTGCGGGAGTGTTTCCGAAGGTAACCCAGGCTTTCCAGGGTAAACACCATGCGCTGGGCCGAGCTTTTGGTCATGCCAGCAGCCTCGGCCACCTCTGCAAGGCTCATGCTGCGGCGCTGTGCGCTGAATGCCTTGAGCACCGACAGGCCTTTTTCCAGGGATTGGTTGTGCAGACTGTTGCGTTCTTCGGACATGGCGGACTCGCGGTCAGGTCGATCAGGCGTGGCGTTATTTCTACCTCAAATCACAAAAATAGACCATTAAATATCGCATATCGATACGAACAGTTCATTTTGTAGACTTTTAATGGCGTATATCGATTCTTATCAATCGAAATGGCACAGAGCTTGCGATTTCATCAATAACCGCTCGCGGTACTGACGATCCGTTTTCCTTCTGGAGTAACCCGATGAACAGTCTTTCGCCCTTGTTTCGCCGCCTTGCCTTCGGTCTGTGCGCCGCCGTTTGTGTCAGCGCCGCGCACGCAGACAGTGCGTCCTCGTACAAAGTCGGTGCAACCGCCAGTGGCTCGCCGTTTACCTTTCTCGACATCAAGAGCAACAGCATCCAGGGCGTGATGGTGGATGTGGCCGAGGCCGTGGGCAAGGCCGGCGGGTTCACCAGCCAGATCGAGCAGACCAACTTCGCGGCGCTGATTCCATCACTCACCTCGGGCAAGCTGGACTTCATTTCCGCCGGCATGCTCAAGACCGAAGAGCGCACCAAGGTGGTCGACTTCAGCGCCCCGGTGTATGCCTACGGTGAAGGCCTGATCGTCAATGCCGACGACAACACCGCCTACCCGGACCTTATGCCACTCAAGGACCAAGTGGTCGGCGTGCAAGCCGGCACCGTCTTCTATGACCAACTGAACAAGCTCGGTATTTTCAAGGAAATCCGCACCTACGACTCCATCGGTGAGATGGTCCGCGACCTGTCCCTGGGCCGCATCAAGGCTGCCGTGGGCGACCAGCCGGTGGTGGCCTACCAGATCCGCCAGAAGCTGTTCAAAGGCGTGAAACTCGCCCCGGACTACAAGCCCACCAATGTCGGCGAAGTGTGCCTGGTGGTGCGCAAGGGTGACGCACAAACCCTGGAGCGCCTGAACACCGCTATCGCCAGCATCAAGGCCGACGGCACCCTGGACAGCATCCTCAAGAAGTGGGGACTTGATACCCTGGTGCGCCCATGAACCCGGCTGAGTTCCTGCAAAACGCCCAGGACTTCTTGCCGATCCTGCTGCAAGGCGCCTGGGTGACGATCCAGATCACGGTGCTGTCGTTCCTGCTCAGCAGCGCGATCGGCCTGGTGCTGGCGCTGCTCAAGCTGTCGCCAATCCGCGCGCTGTCGTGGACGGCCAGCACCATCATCAACGTGATCCGTGGCCTGCCGATCATTGTGCAGCTGTTCTACATCTACTTTGTGCTGCCGGACATGGGTGTGCACCTCACCGCGTTCTACGCGGGCGTGATCGGCATGGGCATCGCCTACTCGGCGTACCAGGCCGAGAACTTCCGCACCGGGATCATTGCCGTCGAACAGGGCCAGCGTGAGGCCGCCGAAGCCTTGGGCATGCGCTCGGCACTGATGATGCGCCGGGTGATCCTGCCGCAGGCGTTCCGCATCGCCCTGCCGCCCTACGGCAACACCCTGGTGATGATGCTCAAGGACTCGTCCCTGGTATCGACCATCACCGTGGCCGAGATGACCCGCCAGGGCCAACTCATCGCCTCGTCCACCTTCCAGAACATGACCGTCTACACCCTGGTCGCCCTGCTCTACCTGCTGATGAGCCTGCCGCTGGTGTATGGCCTGCGCCGCATGGAACAGCACCTGGGCCGGAGGAAAAAAGCATGATCGAAATTCGCCAACTGCAAAAACATTACGGCAGCCACCGCGTGCTGCACGGCGTCGACCTGGACGTGGCCAAGGGCGAAGTGGTGTGCCTGATCGGCCCTTCGGGTTCAGGCAAGTCCACCTTGCTGCGCTGCATCAATGCGCTGGAAGCCTATGACGGCGGCGTCATCACCGTGTTCGGCCAAACCGTACAACGCGGCAGCAAGACCGTGCACGCCCTGCGCAGCCGCATGGGCATGGTGTTCCAGCGCTTCAACCTGTTCCCCCATCGCACCGTGCTGGAAAACGTCATGGAAGGCCCGGTGTATGTCAAAGGCGAACCTGCGCAACAAGCCCGCGAGGAAGCCCTGGTGTTGCTGGAAAAGGTCGGCTTGAGTGCCAAGGCCGACGCCTACCCGGAGCAACTCTCCGGTGGCCAGCAACAACGCGTAGCCATCGCCCGCGCCCTGGCGATGAAACCCGAAGCGATGTTGTTCGACGAACCTACCTCGGCCCTCGACCCGGAACTGGTGGGCGATGTGCTGGCAGTGATGCGCACCCTGGCGGATGAAGGCATGACCATGATCGTGGTGACCCATGAAATGGGCTTTGCCCGCGAAGTGGCCGACCGCGTGTGCTTCCTGCATGGCGGCTACATCGTCGAAAGCGGCGCGGCGGAGCAGGTGCTGGGCAATCCGCAGCATCCACGCACCCAGGACTTTCTGCGCCGTGTGCTGCATCCCACTGGCGATACGCGGAGCCTGTCATGAAGTCATTGTGGTCCGCGACCGCACCGTCGGAGGTGCCGACGCCTGCGTTGAGTGAATCGGTGAAGGTCGATGTGGCGATTGTCGGTGCGGGCTATACCGGCTTGTCCACGGCACTGCATTTGGCCGAGCGAGGCGTGAGCGTCTGCGTGTTGGAAGCCAATGAGCCGGGTTGGGGTGCGTCCGGGCGCAACGGTGGGCAGGTCAACCCCACCCTCAAATATGACCCGGAACAACTGGTGCAGATGTATGGACCGGAACGCGCCGAGCCGTTGATCTCAACCGTATCGAGCTCGGCGGACCTAGTGTTCAAGCTGATCGAAAAACACGGCATCGATTGCGCCCCGGTACGCAAGGGTTGGATGCAGGTGTCGTACACCGGAAAAGGCGTCGCCGGATTGCATGCGCGGGCAGATCAGTGGGCCCGGCGTGGTGTGCCGGTACATCGACTGGATGCCGCAGCGGTGGCTTCACGCATGGGCAGTGACGCGTTTGCCGGCGGTTGGCTGGACGGCCGTGCCGGTGCGATTCAGCCGTTGGCGTATGCCCGTGGGTTGGTGGGCGCAGCGTTGGCGGCGGGTGTAAGGATTCATGGGCAAAGTGCAGTGACAGGCTTGCAGCGTCAGGGGTTCGGCTGGCAATTGCAGACCGCCTCCGGTGCGCAGGTGACCGCTGACCAAGTGGTGCTCGCCACCAACGGCTACAGCGGCAACCTATGGCCGGGCATGGCGCAAAGCATCCTGGCGGCCAACAGTTTTATCGTCGCGACCAAGCCTCTGACGGGGCGTGCGGCCGAGAGCATTTTGCCGGGGCAGGAAACCGTCTCTACCGCACAAAGGCTGCTGCTGTACTTTCGCAAAGACAGCCATGGCCGCTTGTTGATGGGCGGACGCGGGCTGTTCAACGACCCCACCTCGCCCACGGACTTTGCTCACCTGGAGCGTTCGTTGGCGCTGCTGTTTCCGCAGTTGGGGCCATTGGAATTCGAATACCGTTGGGCTGGGCGAATCGCGATCACGCGGGACTTCATGCCCCATGTCCACGAACCTGCGCCAGGCCTCACGTTGGCGCTGGGTTGTAATGGTCGGGGGATTGCGCTGTGTACCAGCCTGGGGCAGCAACTGGCGGAGCGGTTGTGTGACCGCAAGGCAGAGTTTGCCTACCCGGTGACGCCGTTGCAGCGTTTGCCGATGCATGGGTTGCAGCGGTTTTACATTGGGGCGGGGGTGGCGTGGTACAGCTTGTTGGATCGGCTCAATATCAGCTGAGATCCATCGCCAAACAATCTATACCACTGTCATTTTTCACAGGTTGCCGATCACGCAATGGCTGCTAGCTTTAGCCAGTCGAGTTTACACTTCGACTGGCTTACCTATTCACCATGCGCGAAAGGAATCGTCCATGAACCCGCAAAAGAACCCGAACAGCCTCCCGGCGCGGCTGGCCGGGCTGGCATACAGCCTGGTCTGCTACTTGGTTTTCCTGGCCACCTTTTTATACCTGATAGGTTTTCTGGGTGGCTTCAAGGTGCCAAAAACCATCAACGATGGACCCTTCATCCATTGGTCATTGGCAACATTGATCAACGGTTTGCTGGTCATCCTGTTCGGCATGCAACACAGCATCATGGCGCGTAAAAACTTCAAGAACAGGCTGGCCGCTTTCATTCCTCCGGCGGTTGAACGCTCCACCTATGTGTTGATCAGCAGTTGGGTACTCATGTTGATGTTTTGGCTTTGGCAACCTATGCCGCACACGGTGTGGAGCGTTGACGCCGCCTGGGCAAGGGCCTTGTTGGCGGGGTTGTTCTGGCTGGGCTGGGGCATCGTCTTGCTGGCAACATTGTTGATCAGCCACTTCGAACTGTTCGGCCTCAAGCAAGCCTTTGATCGTTGGCGCGACACGGCACCGCACACGCCGACATTCAGAACGCCGCTGCTGTACAAGATCGTTCGCCACCCGCTGTACCTGGGGTTCTTGATTGCCTTCTGGGCTACGCCTGACATGACGGTCGGGCATTTACTGTTTTCGATGGGCCTGACGGTCTATCTCTTTATCGGTGCCTACTTTGAAGAGAAGGACCTAGTGGTGTTGTTTAGTGATAGATATCGGCAGTATCAGGGAGAGACCAGCATGATTTTGCCGGTGCCGAAGAGACGGCCCAAGGGGCGGAACACAGACACTTGATCGCCCCTGAGCCCCCCCCCCGGTGGCGAGAGAGCTTGCCGAATCAACGTAGACGATATAAGGCGCCTGAGCTATCTTCGGACGCCTTATCGATCGACCCGGAACAGGAAGTCACCGCTTGAGCACGTCGTCCCTACTGCGAAGCCGCACCTTTGCCCTCTTCGCAGGCATCGCCTTTGTTGCCATAGACCAGCTCGTCAAACTACTGGCCCTGGTTTCACTGCAAGCCAACAGCTTCAAATTCGGTGCCAGCCCCCTCAACCTCGCGCTGGAACTGAGCCTGAACCCAGGCGCCTTCCTGAGCCTGGGCGCGGCGCTACCGTCGCAGGTCAAACAGCTGATCTTTATCGTGGGTGTGGCGGTCGTGGTGGCATGGGCGATGGGGTGGTCACTTTCCAACTGGAGCCAACCGCTGCGTAAAGTCTTGCCGCTGTACGCGATTGCGTTGGGCGGTATCGCCAACCTGATTGACCGCGTGTTTCGCGACGGGCATGTGGTTGACTACATGGTGCTGAATGTTGGGCCGACGCACACTGGCGTGTTCAATATTGCTGATATCGCAATTACAGCTGGTGCAATCTATTTAATGATCGACTTGTTGGTACAACCGCGAAAGGCATAGTTGTATGAGCATGTTATGTAAAAAAGGAGTCTCACCTTCTACGTCAACTTATCGATCACGTATTGCTTAAACCAGGCGGGCTGCGTGTCCGAAACGATATCGATATCCTCACCTTCGGTAATTTCCGCCAGCTGAGCGAAACTAGGCTCACCGTCTTGCGAGTTATCAAAGATATAAGCTCTGTTTGAAAGCAAAACAGCCTCGGAGAGATTCTCCAGCGAGCGCTTGTAACGAGAGCGAATTTTGTCGGCGGGAACATCATGCCCCCCGATGGATGCCCTGTACGCAACCCGCGCAACGTTGATATCGGCATCTGCAGTAGCAACGTAGTAGACGTATACCCGATACCCCGCTGCTTTCGCCTGCCGGAGCAACTCTATCTTGCTGCTATCTGACATGACGGTTTCAAAGGTAAAACTCACCCGTTCTTCAATCAAAGAAACTCGAATAAAGTCAGACAACGCAGAGGCTATATAGGAGTCCACCTGCCTTGAGGGAAAAGCGATTTGATCGCCGCCCACGACTAACCCTTCCAGCTTGGCGAGAGAGTCGGGAAAATTCAAAAGTAGCGTATGATCGCGTAAGAACAGAAGTGCCCGCCTGGCATGTTGATCAAGGCCAAACGCAGCAAGTTCAAACACTCCCGTTTCGCGGATGCTCAACTCAATTGCATCAGGGTTGATGTAGTTCACCAACAAATGAGCCGGAACTTTCGAGTTGAACGTGCTCTTTCCACTCCCGTTCGGTCCGGCGAACATCCGGTCCCTGGGGGTGGTGCTCAAGCTTGAATCTGCGCCTGGGTGGACCGTCGATCCAAGAGAGACTTCTTGGTTTTCAAGCGGGTACCCGCCTTGAGAGTGCCGTAGGTTTCCACGGGGCGGATAACCAGCGTTTCTGTATTTGAGACTTTCACCAGTTGGCCGGCACGGACCACAAGCACAGATTCGCCCTTGGAAAGGGCAACCTCGTAGGCATCTCTGAATGCCTTGGCTGCAATAGAGGGAATACTCGATTCTTGAGCAAGAATCTGCGCTTCGGTGATCTGTGGCTTAACTTTTTTACGTGACATGCTGGTCTCCGACTCAGGACGGGGGCGGATCAATGGCGGTTAGCATAGATCACCTCTAGCGTCGAACGCAGACCCGACTTCACCTCAATGTGTGTCCCGTGTCCTCACTCCCACCGTGCGACCCGGTGTTTACGCTCTTCCCATTCGATCTCTCAAAACACCGACCACCCAATCCGCTCACTCAACAACTCCAACGCCTTCATCCCCGCCAGCGAATTCCCCGCCGCGTTCAACTCCGGCGACCACACGCACACTGTGAACTGCCCCGGCACCACTGCGACAATCCCGCCGCCTACCCCGCTCTTGCCGGGCAACCCGACGCGATAGGCAAAATTGCCCGCCTCGTCATACAGCCCGCTGGTGGCCATGATCGAGTTGACCTGCTTGGTCTGGCGCGCCGTCAAAATCTGCTCGCCGCTGTGGGCGCTTATGCCCTCGTTGGCGAGGAAGCTGAATGCGCGGGCCAAGTCCAGGCAGCTCATCTGCAACGCGCAGTAGTTGAAGTAGCTGTGCAGCACCGCGTCCACGTCATTGTGGAAGTTGCCGAACGATTTCATCAGATAGGCCATGGCCGCGTTACGCGCACCGTGTTGCGCTTCGGACTCGGCGACGATGCTATTGACCAGGATTTGCGGGTTACCCGACAGGCGCCGCACAAAGTCGCGCATCGATAAGATCGGCACGGCAAAGCGCGACTGGTTGATGTCGCAGATCACCAGCGCACCGGCATTGATGAACGGGTTACGCGGGCGGCCGCGCTCGAATTCCAGCTGCACCATGGAGTTAAATGGCTGTCCGGAAGGCTCATGCCCCAGGCGCTCCCAGATGGTTTCACCGCCGTGGTCGATGGCTTGCACCAGGCTGAACACCTTGGAAATGCTCTGCACCGAGAACAAGGTGTCGGCGTCGCCGGCGCAGTAGGCTGTGCCATCGTTGCCGTAAACGGCGATGCCCAGTTGGTTGGCCGGCACGTCGGCCAGCGCGGGGATGTAGTCGGCAACCTTGCCGAGGCCGATCAGGGGGCGCACTTCGTCGAGGATCGAGGAGAGCATCGCCTGCATGTCTTGTCCGGTCATTTGTCTTTGAATCGGTGGAAAACGAGGCGCGGAGGATACCTGAAACACCCAGGTCAGGTGACGTACTACAGAACGTGCAGCCCCCCGTCCCCTCTGTGGCGAGCGGGAACCTCCTCGTCACAGCACGACCTTGCGGGCGTTCAAAAGTGCGCCACATCCGACACCCGCTCATCCAGCACATCCCGCGCCAGCGCCCAGGCCTGGTCCTTGGATTCCACCACCAGCAGCGGATAGCCCCAGGCCTTGCCGAACATCACGGCAAACGGTTTGAGCGCCAGGCGCTGTGCAGCGCTGGGTTCCACTTGGATCATGCCTCGGACGTAGGTGCGCAGCGCCTGCTTGTTTTTCTTCATCCAGATCGAGGCTTGCTTGCGCTCTTCGTGGGAGTGTTCGTGGTTGTTTTCGTCCACGGATTTTTCATGCAGCAGCAGGAAGGGTTGCTGGCGGGCCAGCAGGTTTTCGAAGACCAGGAAGGCATCCTCCTGCCCGCCCTCGTTGGGCGCGTCGAAAACGATTTTCACCACCGGGAATGTTGTGCTGTCGAGTCGCATGGCAGAGCTCCTTGTTGAGAATGGCTCTCACTTTAACGATCCACCCACTGGACGGCATTGCACAGAATAGCCAGACTGTTTCGCAATTCAGCCAACCTGCGATCCCGTATGAAACACCATCGCCTTGAAATGCATGACCGCTCGATGGTCAAGGATGCAGATCTATTCCCCCGCGCGGTGGTGGCCGTGGGCGCCACCAGCACGTCTGACACCTGGGAGCATGCGCAACACGCGCACCGCAAGGGCCAGTTGCTGTACACCCTGCGCGGGGTCATCCATTGCGAGATCGAGGCGGGTATCTGGATCGTGCCACCGCAATGCGCACTGTGGATTCCCGGCGGTACGTCCCATGCGGCACGCGGGTCTGGCGAAGCGGAAGTCTATTGCCTGTTGATCGATCCCGACGCCGCCTGCGCCCTGGCCCCGCAATGCTGCACCCTGGCCGTGTCAGGGCTGTTGCATGAGCTGATCAGCAAGGCGGTGAGTTTCCCGCTGCTCTACGACGAAAGCGGCGCCCAGGGCCGCTTGATCAACACCTTGCTGGATGAGTTGGCCGCTGCACCTGTCGAAGCCTTGCACTTGCCGATGCCACAAGACCCACGGTTGCGCCGACTGGCCGATAGCCTGCTGGCCGAACCGGCGGACAAGGCCACGCTCGGTCAATGGGCCGTGCGCATCGGCATGAGCGAGCGCAGCATGACGCGCCTGTTGCTGGAGGAACTGGGGCTGAGTTTTGGCCGCTGGCGCCGGCAGTTGCATGTGATCTTGTCACTGCAACGGCTGGCCAAAGGTGAGAGTGTGCAGCGCGTGGCCCTGGACTTGGGCTATGAGAACGCCAGCGGCTTTATCACCATGTTCCGCAAGACGATGGGCCAGCCGCCGGCGCGTTACCTGGCAGACCGTGCCGGGGCCTTGAACGCCCTTGCGCCGGCGACGATTGCGCTCAACTGAGCCGGCGCGTTACCAGTTTTCGCCCAGCCCCAACAAGCCCAGGATCTGCCGCCGCAAGTCCACCAGATATGGATCATCTCGGTGCCGAGGATACGGCCGTTCGATGGTCAACTGCGCCTGGATTTTCGCCGGACGGTCGCTGAACACGATCACCCGGTTGGCCAGCAGCAAGGCTTCTTCCACATCATGGGTCACCAGCAGCGCCGTGTAGCCCTGGCGTTGCCACAGGTCGATCAGCTCTTTTTGCATGGTGATGCGGGTCAGTGAGTCGAGCTTGCCTAAAGGCTCATCCAGGATCAGCAGGCGCGGTTGATTGACCAGTGCGCGAGCCAAGGCGACCCGTTGCGCCATGCCACCGGACAACTGCCGTGGATACGCGCGCGCGAACTGGCTAAGGCCGACTTTCTCCAAAGCTTCATCGACCTTGGCCGAATGGCTCTTGAGCAGGCCCTGGGCTTCCAGGCCGACGGCGACGTTGTCCCACACCCGGCGCCATGGGTAGAGCGTCGGGTCCTGGAACACCACCACACGGCTCGGGTCCGGGCCGGTGATGGCGTCACCGTCTGCCAGCAAGCGGCCGGAGTCCGCCGGTTCCAGGCCGGCCACCAGGCGCAGCAAGGTCGACTTGCCGCACCCCGAAGGCCCGAGCAAGGCCACGAACTCGCCGGGTGCCACGTCCAGCGAAACCCGCTCCAGCACCGGCAGATGCTGGCCGTCCAGGGCAAAGCCATGGCTGAGGTTTTCTATACGTAGCGCCAAACCTTCCGACGCCGATACTGCGTGTGCCCGGGCTACCATTTCATCGATCCTTTCTGCCAGGCCAATAACCGGTCACGCACCAGGAACAAACCGGTGATCAACCCCGAACAGGCGAGTGCCATGATGAGCAAGGCGGCGTACATATTCGCGTAGGCGGCCCAGCCCTGTGCCCATTGCAGGTACCAGCCGATGCCGGATTTGACGCCCATCATCTCCGCCACCACCAAGGTCGAAAACGAGGCGCCCAGGCCCATGAACAGGCCGACAAATACATGCGGCAAGGCAGCGGGAATCGCCACCTTGAAAATCAGGAAACCTTGCTTGGCGCCGAGGGTGCGGGCCACGTCGTAATAGGCTTTATCCACGCTCGCCACGCCCGACCAGGTGAGCACCGTGACCGGAAACCAGGTGGCCAGGGCGATCAGGAATACGCTGGCGCTCCAACTGCTCGGAAACAGGAAAAAGCACAGCGGCAACAACGCCGTCGACGGCACCGGGCCGAGGATGCGCAGTACCGGGTGCAGCCAGTAGCCAATGCGCGTGGACCACCCGATCGCCACGCCCGCAATGAACCCGGTGATAGCCCCCAGCGCCACGCCCGAACCCAGCAGCAACGCCGAGTGCAACAGGCTGTCGGCCAGGCGTGCGTAGTCTTCGATATACACCGCCAGCAAGGCCTGGGGCGGCGCAAAAAACGGCACCGGCAACAACGCCAATTTGGCGGTGAGCAATTCCCAGATACCCAGCAGCACCGGCAGGGCAATCAGCCAGGGACCCGCGTTGCGCAGACGCAGGCCCAGCTTCGATAGCTTGCGCCCCAGCAGGCTCAATACGATGAACAGCGCTGCGATGCCCACACACAGATTGGCCAGGCCATGGGTCATCGGCCAGTTGCGCGTCGCGTTGGGCCAGTAGCTGATCAGCAACGCGACAGCCAACCAGGCCCCGACCACTGCCACATCCTGCCACCCGATTTTGTAGACCAGGGCTGGCGCCAGAGTTGTTGCTTCAGCTGAAGACATCGGCGGTGATCTCCTTGGCAAACTCCACCGGGTCGGTGCTCTTGCTGATCACTTCGACGGTTTTCAGGTCGGTCACGTAGGTGAGGATTTCCTGGGTCAGCGCCGCGCCCACCGCGTGATGGCCGTGGGTATGGTCGTGGAGGATCGCCTGCACTTCCTCTACCGACGTATTCAACGCATGGGCCTGGAAGCCTTTGGCGACTTCTTCGGGGTGCTGCACGGAATAGTCGTGGGCTTCCAGAATCGCTTGGGTCAGCGCCGCAACCACGCGTTTGTCTTCGCGCACCAGTTTGCCGGTGACGCCGACCACGCAGCAGCTGAGGTTGGCGTATTCCTCCACCAGGTTGGTGGACAGTTCACGGGCCACGCCGGATTTGATCAGACGATACATGAACGGGTCACTGCCACTCACCGCCTGCACTTCGCCGCGCTCCAGGGCCGTGCCGAGCAGGTCGGCCGGGTACAGGCGCCACTCCACGTCGCGCACCGGGTCCACGCCGTGTTTTTTCAGCAGGATCGAGAAGAAATTGCGGTCCGGGCTGGCCATGTCGGTCACGCCGATGGCCTTGCCTTTAAGGTCTTCCAGCTTGGTCACGCCGCCATTCGCCGCACTGAGTAAACGCAGGCAGCCGCCGTGGGTGCCCGCCGTGAGTTTCACATCGAAGCCCTGCTCCAGGGCCTTGAGCCAACGCAGCGCCATGCCCACGCCCGCGTCGGCTTTACCGGTGGCGATGGCCTCCAGCAGCACCTCGGTGGAGTTGCCGAAGTTGACCAACTCCACGTCCAGATTGTGCTTGGTAAAAAAGCCCTGGCCGTGGGCGATTACTACGGGTGCCAGGCACACGGCGTTGAGGTTGACTGCCAGTTTCAACTTGCGTGGCGCGTCGAGGCGGATGAACTCACCGGTGCCGGCGGGTTCCTGTGAAGTGTTATGGCCAGCGTGTTCGTCAGCGGTGAACCCCAGGCGTGGCAGCGACAGGCTGGCCAGGGTGATACCGGCCAGGCCGAGCAGGCGGCGGCGGGTTAAATGATCGAAATCAGCCATGCGAAATATCCTTTTTATCAATTCTGTTGTTGAGATCAGCCAATCCCAAATGCTCGCGCAACGTCGCCCCTTCGTACGCCGTGCGAAACAATCCCTTGCGCTGCAAATGCGGAATCACGCTCTCGACAAACTCGGTGAACGAGCCCGGCAGGTACCCCGGTGAAATCACAAACCCATCGCACCCACCCTGCTCAAACAGTTCGGCCAACTGATCGGCCACCTGTGCCCCCGTGCCCACCAGCTGCGGCACGCGCACGCTGCTGGCGAAGATGCGCCCGAGTTGTTCCAGGGTGGTGTCCGGGCCCTGCATCAACAGCTTCTCGGCGGCAGCCGGGTGGATCAGCGGCGACTGGGCGATTTCAGCCAGCGTCGCCGAAAGCGGGAATGGCGACAGGTCGACATTCAACTGTGAAGCCAATGTCACCAGCCCCAACTCAGGCCGCGCCAAAGCGTTGTGTTTGTCGCGCTTGGCGCGGGCTTCGGCCGCGCTGCCCCCAATGAACGGCATCACCGCCGTCAGCACCTTGCAGCTGTCAGCCTCACGGCCTTGCTGCACCACCTGCGCACGCACGTCATCGCGAAACGCACGCATCGCCGCCAAATGCGGGTGAATGGTGAAAATCGCCTCGGCCCACCGCGCACCGAAGCGCCGGCCCCGACCGGACGAACCGGCCTGGATCAGCACCGGTCGGCCCTGGGGCGTACGTGGAATATTCAGCGGGCCTTCAACCCGGAACCACTCGCCCTGATGCTGCACCGAACGGATCAACGCGGGGTCCGCCAGCACGCCACTTTCGCGATCCAGCTTCAATGCGTCCTTGCCCCAGCTGTGCCAGAGTTTGAGCGCGACTTCGACAAACTCATCGGCGCGGTCATAACGCAGGTCGTGTTCCAGGTGCTTGTCCTTGCCGAACAGGCGCCCTTCGCTGTCGTTCATCGAGGTGACGATATTCCAGGCTGCACGGCCCTTGGACAGATGGTCGAGGGTGGCGAATTCACGCGCGATGTGCGCCGGTTCGTAATAGGTGGTGGAACGGGTCGCACCGAGCCCCAGCTTGGAGGTCTTGCCGACCAGGTAAGAGAGGATCGGCAACGGGTCCAGCCGCGTAGCGTCCTGGGCGCCGTAGCGCAGGGCGAACTCGCGGGAGCCGCCCATCTGGTCGCCCACGGCCAGGCGATCGGCGAAGAACAGGAAGTCGAACAGCCCCTCCTCCACCACCTTGGCCACCCGTGCGTAGTACTCGGGGTCGAGGTAATTGCCGACGGTTTCCGGATGGCGCCACACCGCGTGACTGTGCACCACCGGCCCACTCAACAGGAACGCGGATAAATGGATCTGGCGGCTCATGGTTTTGGCGTCCACACAGTGATTGCGCTGACCTTCAACGGCTTGGGAATCAGCTTGGCGGCGTAGTAGGTGTCGGCGATGCGCTGTTGCTCGGCGAGGTTGTCCAGCTTGACCGGGATGATGTCGTAGCTGCGGCGGCTATTGGCGCGCTCCACCGTGGCCGGGGCGATGTTGCCCCACAGCGGGCCGAGGATTTCGGCAGCTTCCTTGGGGTGGGCCTTCACCCATTGGCCGGTCTCGCGCAGGGTGTCGAAGGTCACCTGCAACACGTCCGGATGAGCCTTGGCGAATTTCGTCGTAGCCAGGTAGAAGCGGTTGTAGTCGGCCAGGCCGTCCCTGCCGTCGGCAATCACACGTACGTGATGGTCCAGTTGCTGGGTGGCGAGGAACGGGTCCCAGATCACCCACGCGTCCACGCTGCCATTGGCGAAGGCGGCACCGCCGTCTGGGGCTTCCAGATAACGGGGGGTGATATCGGCCAGGGTCAGGCCGGCTTTTTTCAGGGCCGAGATCAGCAGATAGTTGCTGCCCGAGCCCTTGGACACGGCGACGGTCTTGCCCTTGAGGTCGGCGATGCTGTGGATCGACGATGTGTCCTGCACGATGATCGCCTGGGCACCGGGCGAGGAGTTTTCCTGGGCGTAGTAGGTCAACGGCGCGTCGGCGGCCTGGGTGAACAGTGCAAAGGCATCGGCCACATCGGCATGCAGGTCGACGCTGCCGGCGTTCAAGGAACTGAGCAAACCGGTGCTGAATTCATGCCAGTTCACGGTGAAACCCAGCGGTTTGAGGCGCTGTTCCAACTGGCCATTTTGCTTGAGCAGGATCCACAAGGTGGAAGAACGCTGGTAGCTGATGTCCAGGGTTTGCTCGGCTTGGGCCGCCGCCGCGGCAAGCAGCAGACTGGCGGCAACGATAAGTTTCTTGAACGTCATGGAAGGCCTTGGCGTGAGAGAAATAGAAGGAGCTGCATATGCCAAAAAACCGCGTAAGGCCTGGCAGAAAAACTCATTCGATTATATTAACGACGAGAAATGATGAAAGAATCTTATAATTCTATGGTTATGCCCAATTCGTCGGTTCCAGGGAAAAGTGCCCTAAGCTAAGATCGAAAGAGTATTTAACGAATGGTTTTTAGAACTTTAAGCTCGACGCTATTTCGTTGAAGATCGAGCTCGCCATGTCCTTACGTCGTCCCCTCGCCGCAGTACTCGGTTTGCTGGCCTTTTCTGTCGCCGTGAGCGCCGAGGCCCAGGAAACCGTGCGCATCGGCTACCAGAAGTCCTCGACCCTGATTACTTTGCTGAAAACCCAGGGCACCCTGGAAAAAGCCCTCAAGGCCGACAATATCGATGTGAGCTGGCATGAGTTCCCCAGCGGCCTGCCACTGCTCGAAGCGCTCAACGTGGGCAACGTCGACATCAGTGCCGACGTGGCCGACACCGTGCCGATCTTCGCCCTGGCCGCCCAGGCCAAACTCACCTACTTCGCCCAGGAAGCACCCTCGCCTTCAGCCCAGGCCATCGTGGTGCGCAAGGACTCGCCGATCCAGCAACTGGCGGACCTCAAAGGCAAGAAAATCGCCGTGACCAAGGCGGCGGGCACCCACTATTTGCTGATCGCGGCATTGGCCAAGGCGGGCCTGGAATTTTCGGATATCACACCGGCTTACCTGACACCCGCCGATGGTCGGGCGGCGTTCGAGAACAACAAGGTGGACGCCTGGGTCACCTGGGAACCTTTCCTCACCAGCGTGCAGCGCCAACTGCCGACGCGCACCCTGGCCGACGGCGCCGGCTTGGCCAGTTACAAGCGTTACTACCTGACCGGCACGCCTTACGCCAAGGCGCATCCTGAGGTGTTGAAGGTGGTGTATGAGCAGTTGGAAAAAGCCGGCCAGTGGGTGAAAACCAACCCGCAGGATGCGGCCAAGATACTCGGCCCGCTGTGGGGCAACCTGGATGTGGCTACCGTTGAAGCGGCCAATGCGCACCGCAGCTACCAAGTGCAACCGGTAACGCTCGACCAACTGGGCGAGCAGCAGAAAATCGCCGATGCGTTCTTCAAGGCAGGACTGCTGCCCAAGGCAGTGGATGCCAAGGATGTGCAGACCTGGAAGCCTTAACGGACTGAGCGGGGGAATCCGGTTAGGTGGTACAAAGGGCGACCCTGCCCTCGCCCCGGGAAATTGTCTTCCATGACCGCCATCGCCCCACTCGTTCAACCGCGTACCCTGGTGTTCCTGGCCTATCAGCAAATGGGCCTGCTCGACCTGACCGGTGCCCAGACCGTGTTCTGGGCCGCCACCAAGGCCATGGCCGAACGCGGCTTGCCGGGTTACTTGATGCACACCGCCAGCCTGGCTGGAGGCTTGATGCAGACCGCCGAAGGCTTGAGCGTAGACACGGTGGAACTCGGGCAATTGGCTGACACGCCCATCGACACCCTGATCGTGCCTGGCGCCCCGGCCATTCAACAGGCGATGGCGACCAATACAGAACTGGTCGAATGGCTGCGCATCGCCTCGGCCAGCGCCGGGCGCACCGCCTCGGTGTGCAGCGGCACCTTCCTGCTGGCCATGGCCGGCTTGCTCGACGGCCGCCGCGCCGCCACCCACTGGGCCATGTGCGACATGCTCAAGCACGGCTTCCCGGCCATCGTGGTGGACATGGACGCGATCTTCATCCAACAGGACAATGTGTGGACCTCGGCCGGCGTGACGGCCGGGATCGACCTGGCATTGGCCTTGGTCGAGATCGACTGCGGCCGCGATGTGGCGTTGCAGGTGGCCCGCGAGCTGGTGGTGTTTCTCAAACGCCCCGGCGGGCAGGCGCAGTTCAGCCAACTGTTGCAGGCACAGACCGATGACAGCGCGGGTTTCGATGAACTGCACCTGTGGATTGCCGACAACTTGCAGGACTCGGACCTGTCCGTGGAGCGTCTGGCGCACCAGGCGCAGATGAGCCCGCGCAACTTTGCGCGGGTCTACAAACAACGCACCGGGCGCACACCGGCCAAGGCCATCGAGTTGTTCCGCATGGAAGCGGCGCGCCGCTTGCTGGAAGACTCGGACCGCAATATCGACCAGATCGCCCGGCTGTGTGGGTTCGGCGATGAGGAGCGGATGCGGTATACCTTTCACCGTCACCTGACGATTTCTCCGCGGGAGTATCGGGAGAGGTTTTCCCGCTGATGCGCCCATGATTTTTTCGGCAGGACGGGCTTGTTGTGATGGGCGCGCTGTCGTGGCGAGCGGGCTTGCCCCGCGTTGGGCTGCGAAGCAGCCCCAATAAGATCACCGCATTGGTTCAGATAAACCGAGGCGCCTGGTTTTTAGGGCCGCTTCGCGCCCCAACGCGGGGCAAGCCCGCTCGCCACTAGAACCGTGCTCGCCACAGTGGGCTCAGTGTTTCTGGAGCCACCGCAGCAAACCAGTTTTCTTGACCGGCGCAGGTTTCTTCAGCACCACCGCCTCCCGGATGTCTTCGCGCTGATGCTGCAACCGATCCAATGCCATCAACAAATCACTGCTGTGCTGCAACTGCGCGCCCAGCAGTGATTTTTCGATGCGGAACAACCGCCCGCTGGTGAGGCTGCGAAATTGCCCACGGGAACGCCCGTCCGCCAAGATGCCCTCCTCACCCATCACTTCGCCGGGGCCCATGCGACCGGCTTCGACCACACGGTCACCATCATGGATGGCTACCGACACCACGCCCGTGGCGATGATCATCAGGCTATCGGCGACTTCATCGAAGGCCAACAGCACCTGATTGGCCTGGAAGTCCACGGGGGCCATGGCCTCGGCCAGGCGGTCGCGTTCCTCAAGGCTGAGGGCACGCATGACCCGGACTTCCTCCAGCAATTGCCGCTGGCGGCTCCAAGCCTTGGTGTTGGAGCCTTCACCCCAGGTCAGCCCAGCCGCTTCAAGGTGTCGATGGGCCAGGTCAAACATCAGGTTGCGCACGCCGCTGCGGGCCGAGCGTGAGGCGACGAAGCCCTTGAGTTCGTATTCGTTGAATTCCAGTTGCGAGCTCTTGATCGAGACTTTGGGCCCCGGCAGCAAGGCGTGAGTACCCTGCAAGGCTTTTTCCAAGGCCTCCAGTGCCAGGCGAGGCGCGATGCCGCTGGGCACCGCCAGGCTGACGCTGACGCCATGCGCCCCGCCCGGCCGGCTGTGGTTGAGGATCTTGGCCTTGGCCGCCAGGGAATTGGGCACCACAGCGGTGCTGCCCGCTTCCGTCTGCAAATGAGTAGAACGCCAATCGATGTCCAGCACCTTGCCCTCAACCCCATCGATGCTGACCCAATCATCGATCTGATAGGGCTTGGTGGTGTTGATCACGATGCCGCTGAACACGTCGCTCAACGTGCTTTGCAGCGCCAGGCCGAGGATGATCGCCATGGCGCCCGAGGTCGCCAACAGGCCCTTGACCGGCAGTTGCAGCACATAGGCCGCTGCGCCGACGATGGCGACCAGGAAGATCACCGCCCCCAGCACGTCATGCAGCAAGCGCGCGCTCTGCCCCACACGAGTGGTGAGGCCGTGGCCGAGGATCACGGTCAGGGTGCGTGCGGCGAACAACCACCAGCCGATGCCCAGCACGGTCGCCATCAGGTTGAGCACCGCGTCTTCCGGCCAAGGCGGTGGCTGCAAGGGGCTGATGCCGGCCGCCACCATGACCCAGCAAAACAGCGCGAACACCAGCACGCGCAACCCGCTGCGCAAGGTACGTCGCGCCGGGCCAAGGCCTTGCCACAACACCAGGTCCAGCAGGATCAGCACGCCGCCGAGCAGCAAGGGATGAGTAGAGAGGTTCATCAACTGGCCACCGCGAGCACCACCGGCTCGCCCAGGAACACGCTGCAGCGCGACCGCAACCAGCGCTCTCCCGGATCGTTATGGGTGGTGCCGCGCCACACCAGCGCCAGTTCCTGTTCGGGCAGCTCCAGCGGCGCACACTGCGCGCGAAGCCCACCGACTCCGGCCATGGCGTGCGCCACATAGTCGGGCACGATGGCGAGCATGTCGCTGTCGGCGAGCAGCACCGGTAACGCGCTGAACTGCGGCACAGTAAGCACCACTTTGCGCTGGCGCCCGATCAGGCCCAGCGCGCGGTCGGAGTCATCGATCACATTGCCCATGGACGACACGACCGCGTGGGGCCGCTGGCAGAACTCGTCCAGTCCCACTTCCCCTGGCCGGTGATCGGCGCGCAGCAGCATCGGGCGCATCGGCCGCAGGCTTTTGCGGCGTGCATTGGCCGGCAGTTCCTGGGTGTGGCTGATGCCCAGGGAGATCTCACCACTGGTGAGCAGTTGCGACATCTGCCAGTGATCGGCGCGGCGCACCACCAGGGTCATGTTGGGTGCCTCGATACGCAGGCGCCGCAACAGGCTGGGCAGCAAGGCGTATTCCACGTCGTCGGACAGGCCGATATGAAAAGTGGCCTCGCTGGTCGCCGGGTTGAACGCCTGGCAGCGACTCAGCGCCGCCGCAATGCTGTCCAGCGCCGGGCCGAGATTGCTGAAGATTTCCTCGGCACGGGACGTGGGTTGCATCAGCCGCCCAGCGCGAATGAACAGCGGGTCATCGAACATCAACCGCAAGCGGCCGAGGGCACTGCTGATGGTCGGCTGGCCAAGGAACAATTTCTCGCCGACCCGGCTGACATTGCGCTCATGCATCATCGACTCGAACACCACCAGCAGATTGATGTCAGCACGACGCAGGTCATTTCTGTTCATCATGTTAGCCACCCGGCCGCAGGGCCTTGGAGAGGAGTGAGAGGCCTCAGGTTATGGCGGCGCGGGCCGAGCGTCACTCCTACCTGGGGTCAGCGCGCTCATACCTGGGTATAGGGTTTGGCAGGATTTCAGGGTTTTGTGTCCTACTCGGTGAGAACGGATGCTTTTAAAGTAAGTGACCCCTGCTCCACCCCCGATAACACCAACGGAGTGCCCGAACGCCATGAAAATTACCGTTCCCGCGAGCGCGCGCCGCGAACAGTCGTGGTTGACCGGCCTCTGGGACCGGCTGGTATTCACCCCCCGACAGACCCACGCACGCGCCGCGTTTGGCATCAGCCCGACCCCGGCGATCAACGCCCTGGGCTGGGTGGTCGGGCTGGTCGTGGCCTGCGGCATCTTCGTGATCAATTCCGAAACCCATACCGACTGGGCGCCGACGCTGCTGTACATCACGCTGCTGCTGATGGCGGCCAACCTGTTTTCGATCAATGTGGTGATTGGCGTCGCGCTGTTTTCCATCGCGCTGCTCACTGCGCTGTTTCTCTACAACGGCAACTATGAGCGCTGGGAATCGATCACCGGGTTCTTCCGTTGCCTCACGGCACTCTCCGCCATCACTTTTCTTGCCCTGCGCAGCAAGTACGCGGCGGACAGCCTGCGGCACAACGAGGCCTACCTGGTGGGCGCCCAGCGCTTGAGCCAGACCGGCAGCGTGAGTTTTCGTGGCGACAGCGATGCCATGTCGTGGTCCGAGGAATTGGCGCGGATTTTCGAATACCCACACCACCAGACGCCCACGGCAGCCATGGTGCTGGAGCGCACCCATCCCGACGACCATCACCTGGCCCGCGAGGTCTTCGCCAAGGCCCTGAACCGCGAGCCGCTGATCGAGGTCAAGCACCGCCTGCTGATGCCCGATGGGCGCGTCAAGCACCTGCATATGATCGCCAGCCCCGTCGAGAGCCGTGGGCATTTCGAATACCTGGGCGCGGTGAAGGACGTCACCGCCGACAAGCTCGCCGAAGAGGCGTTGTTCCATGCGCAGAGCCAACTGGCCCACGTCACCCGCATCACCTCCCTGGGTGAATTGGCCGCCTCGATTGCCCATGAAGTGAACCAGCCGCTGACCGCCATCACCAGCAGTGGCGAAGCCTGTCGGCGCTGGCTCGACCGCGTCGAACCCGACCTCAATGAAGCCCGCCAGTCTCTGGACCGCATCGTCTCCAGCGCCTGCCGCGCCAGTGAGGTGATCAGCCGCATTCGCGCGCTGTCACGCAAGTGCGACCCGCTACGCAAACCCGAGTCGCTGGACGCCATCGTCAACGAAACCCTGGGCCTGGTGCAGCACGAACTGTCGCGCCATAAAGTGCGCAGCCGCGTGGAACTGGGCGTGCTCGACGCACAGATCAACGCCGACCGCGTGCAGCTGCAACAGGTGTTGATCAACTTGATCATCAATGCCTGCCACGCCATGGAAACCGTCGCCCCGCGCCAGCGCCTGCTGCGGGTGCGCACCTGGGTAGACGGCGACAAAGTCCTGCTTGAAGTGGCCGACCAGGGCATCGGCATTGACCCCAAGGACCTGCCCACTTTGTTCCAACCCTTCTTCACCACCAAGCCCGACGGCCTGGGCATGGGCCTGTCGATCTGCCGTTCGATCATCGACTTCCACGGCGGCCGCCTCTGGGCCGCCAGCACGCCCGGCGAGGGCACCGCATTCACCTGCTCACTGCCACTGTTGGCCAAGAAGACCCCATGAACGACCTTCACCCGATGAACCGCGTGATCAGCCAGGAACCCTGGGTGTATATCGTCGATGATGATCGCCCGCTGCGCGAATCCCTCGGCAGCCTGTTGCGCTCGGTGGGCCTGCAGGTCCAGCTGTTTGGTTCGGCGGCCGAGTTCATGCACTTTCCACGCCCCGACCTGCCCAGTTGCCTGGTGCTCGACGTACGCCTGCAAGGCACCAGCGGCCTGGATTTTCAGAATGAATTGGTGGCGACGCGGATCAATCTGCCCATCGTGTTCATGACCGGCCACGGCGACATCGCCATGACCGTGCGCGCGATGAAAGCCGGTGCCGTGGACTTCCTGGCCAAGCCGTTCCGCGAGCAGGACCTGATCGACGCGGTGTGCGCCGCCCACGCCAAGGACAAGGCGCGGCGTGAGGCCGAGCGTGGTGATGATGCGTTGCGCAGCCGCTACGCCACCCTCACCCCCCGCGAGCAAACGGTGATGGCGCTGGCGGTTTCCGGCCTGATGAACAAGCAGATTGCCGGCGAGATCGGCCTGAGTGAAATCACCGTGAAGATCCATCGCGGCCAGGCGATGCGCAAGATGCTCGCCCGCTCTTTCGCTGATCTGGTACGTATGGCCCAGGCCCTCGGCATCCCGGTCAAGCAACAGTCTGGGTATACGCACGTATAGTATGTTGCCGGTGTGGACGGCGTATCGTGGGGTGATGGCGGGTTGCTTCCATGTGCAGCCCGATAGCCTCCAGGTAACGAAATGTCCGACACGAAGATAATTGCCATCGTCGATGATGATGAGTCCGTTCGCCTGGCACTGGATGGGTTGCTGCGCTCCAACGGCTACAGCGTCCGGCTCTATGCGAATGCCGAAGCCTTCCTCGACTCGGATGCCCCCCGCACCACCGCCTGCCTGATCAGCGACATCCAGATGCCTGGCCTCACCGGCATCCAGCTCTACGAAACCCTGCATGCCGATGGCGTCTCACTGCCGGTGATTTTCATCACCGGCTACCCCGGCCCGCCGCCCAGCATCGACCCGGCATTGCCACCGCCGATTGCGTTCTTTCCCAAGCCGTTTTCCTGCGCCCAACTGATGGCCTGTCTCGCCGATGTGTTGGGCCGCTAATACCTTGGTATAGCCGCCTCACACCTATGCATGCCTGCACTGACCCTAGGTAGAAGTGTTCAAGGCAAGTCACCTGGATAGTCTGGCTCCACACAGTCCCACTCACGCAACAACGCCTCTCCAGGAGCAAACCATGAAACAGCACATTCTTATTATTGGCGCAGGGTTCGGTGGTGTCTGGAGCGCGTTGAGCGCGGCCCGCCTGCTGGACAAACATGACCGCAACGACGTGCAGATCAGCCTGCTCGCCCCGCAACCGGAACTGCGCATCCGCCCACGTTTCTACGAACCCGACGTGCACACCATGATGGCGCCGCTGGGCCCGTTGTTCGACGCGGTGAACGTGACGTTCATTGAAGGCGCGGCGGACAGCATCGACGAGAATGGCAAGCAAGTGACCTACCGCAACGCGGCCGGCACCTCCACCACCATCCAGTACGACCGCCTGGTGCTGGCCGCTGGCAGCCGTCTGAATCGCCCGCAGATGCCAGGTATCGAGCATGTCTTCGATGTGGACCAGATCGAAGACGCCACGCGCCTCGAAGCGCATATCAAGGCCCTGAAGAACCTGCCTGACAGCGCGGCGCGCAATACCGTGGTGGTCGCCGGGGGTGGTTTTACCGGTATCGAGACCGCCACCGAAATGCCGGCGCGCCTGCGTGAAGCACTGGGTGACAAGGCTGACATTCGCGTCGTGGTGGTCGACCGTGGCCCGCAGATCGCCGCGTCCATGGGCGATGGCATTCGCCCATCGATCATCGAAGCGAGCACGGAACTGGGCCTGGATTGGGTGCTCAATACCTCGGTCGCCTCGGTGGATGCCGGCGGCGTGACCCTGGCGAATGGGCAGCGGATCGAATCCAGCACCGTGATCTGGACCATTGGCTTTCGCGCCAACCCGCTCACCGAACAGGTCAGCGGCACCCGCGATCCCCAGGGCCGCCTGCATGTGGACGGCAACCTCAAGGTCAAGGGCCAGGCCGACGTGTTCGCCGCTGGCGACGTGGCTTACGCCGCCACCGATGATTTGGGCAACTTCGCCGGCATGTCCTGCCAGCACGCCATCGCCCTGGGCCGTTATGCCGGCAACAACGTGGCCGCCGACCTGATCGGCGTCGCGCCGATGACCTACAGCCAGCCCAAGTACGTGACCTGCCTCGACCTTGGTGCCTGGGGCGCGGTGTTCACCGAAGGCTGGGACCGCCAGCTGAAACTGGTCGGCCAGGAAGCCAAGGACCTCAAGCACCAGATCAACACCGTGTGGATCTACCCACCGGCCGCTGATCGTGCGGTGGCGCTGGCGGCGGCTGACCCGTTGATCCCGGTGGCCTGATCCCCGAACGCCCTACACCGGCCAGCTCACTCCTTGCTGCCCCGGTCACTCCCGAGCGCCCGCCGATGATGTTTAGGCGGGCGTTTTTTTATCGTCCTCACCCAACGAACGCGCCGCCAAGGCCCCCATCACCCCGCCCACCATCGGCGCCAGCCAGAACAGCCAAAGCTGCGCCAGGTACTCGCCCCCGGCAAACAACGCCGGCCCGGTGCTGCGTGCGGGGTTCACCGAGGTATTGGTCACCGGGATCAACACCAGGTGAATGAGCGCCAGCGCCAAGCCAATCGCAATCGGCGCAAAACCAGGCACCGCGCCCGGTGCGGTCACACGCATGATGATGAACAAGAAGAAAAACGTGGCGATGAACTCTGCGAGCAGCGCGGCCTTCATGTCGAAGTGGCCAGGGCTCAATGGACCATAACCGTTGGCGGCAAAACCACCCACTGTAAAATCCGGCTGCCCATTGGCAATCAGGTACAAAGCCGCTGCCGCGCCCATCGCACCGGCAACTTGCGCCGCGATATACGGCAGCACATCACCGCCGGCCACACGCCGCCCCGCCCATAAACCTAGGGTCACCGCCGGGTTGAAATGCCCACCGGAAATACCGCCTACCGCATAGGCCATGGTCAGCACCGTGAGCCCGAACGCCAGTGAAACGCCGACAAACCCAATACCCAGTTCCGGGAAAGCCGCCGCCAGGATGGCGCTGCCGCAGCCGCCAAACGTCAGCCAGAAAGTACCGATAAACTCGGCGGTCAAACGCTTTTGCACAATCGACTCCATTGCTGTTCAAGTGCCGTCACCACAGACCGTGGGCGGTCGTGGGGGACGGTAGCAATGGGTATCAAATTGCTGTGTAAGCCTTGTCCTGTTTTATCGGGTTACGACACCTTGCCCAAACCGGCGGATCGCCAGGCAATAGCCAATCAACGCCAGCGCCGCGAGCAACCCGCCCGCCGCGCCGATCCAGGCAAAGCCAAACTGGCTGCCGACCCAACTGCCCATCAGGGCACCACCGCCGATGCCGATGTTGTAGATGCCGGAAAACATCGCCATGGCCACGTCGGTTGCATCCGGTGCTAGTACCAGCACCTTGGATTGCATCGCCAGACCAAAGCCCATGATCGCCATGCCCCAGAACACGCTCAACACCACCAGGTAGGATTCTGCACCGCTCAACGGCAGCAGCAGCGCCAGGCAGGCGGCGAGGATGAATACCGCGCCGACCACGAACAGGTGCGGGTTGAATCGGTGCACCAGGCTGAACAGCAGCGAGCCGATGATGCCGGCGCCGCCGAACACCAGCAGGATCAGGGTGACCGCGCTGCCGCTCATGCCGGCGACGCCTTCGACGAAGGGTTCGATGTAGCTGTAGGCAGTGAACTGCGCGGTCACGGTCATGGCGGTGAGCACGTACAACGCCACCAGCGCCGGGCGCTTGAACAGCAGCGGCAGGCTGCGCAAGGAGCCGGAGTTCTGGCTCGGCAGCAGCGGCAAGGTGCGCGCCAGCCAGAACACCAGGGCGGCGGCGAATGCGCCGATCACCAGGAACGTGGTGCGCCAGCCCATGGCTTCACCCAGCAGGCGGCCCAGTGGAATCCCCAATACCATCGCCAAAGAAGTACCGGTAGCCAGTAGACCGAGGGCTTGCACCTGCTTGCCTTCCGGCGCCAGGCGCACTGCAAGGGACGCGGTGATCGACCAGAACAAGGCGTGAGACAAGGCAATGCCAATGCGGCTGATCATCAAAAGGCCGAAGCTGTTGGCGACACTGGAGAGAATGTGGCTGACGATAAACATGCAAAACAGCACGATCAGCAGCTTGCGCCGTTCGACGTTGCGGGTCAGCAGCATCACCGGCAGCGAGGTCAGGGACACGATCCAGGCGTAGATGGTGAGCATCAGGCCGACGCTGGACACGGGCATGTCGAAGCTGGCACCGATGGCGCTGAGCAGCCCGACAGGCACGAATTCGGTGGTATTGAACACAAAGGCGGCCAACGCGAGGGCGATGACCGGTTGCCAGTTGGCTTGGGGCGTTGCGGCTGAAATGCTCATTGAAGGGCGCGGTACTCGGACGATGATCAGACGGCCACCCAGGACAAGCGCCGCCGCCGAGCATTCTATAGGTTTCTGGCGCGGCTGTTGACGCCGATCCGGCTCAAAACAACCTCAACCCCATCACGGCGCGCTCAGGGTGACCACGTAGGCCCCCGATTGAATGGGCTTGCCGAGGGCGTCCACCAGCACATACCGTTGGTCGTAATAGCGCCCATCACGGCTGTCGGCGACTAACTTGACGTTAGCCTGCGCAGTGCCCAGCGCCTTCACCGTGCGCACCGGTTGCACCGCCAACTGGCTGCCACGCAGGGCCTGGGGGCAGCCCTTGAATTCCAGCGTCGACCCGCCTGGCGCAGCCGCATGACAACTGGGCTCGACAATACTGCCGTGAAATTGAATGACGCCTGAGGGCGCCGCCAGGCAAGCCCCCGCCCATACCGCAAGAACGCCGGTAACCAGTGACAAACGTTTAACGTTCATGTCGACGCTCCTTCTTGGGTAGTTAAGAAGGTAGTCGTCTGGCCCGGCGTTTACTTGAGCTTATTCGGCAAAGGCTGTGACGTAGATCAAGGATCCACCTGCCCCATCATTTCTGGAATGCTTTCCGGCCGCTTGGCATAACGCTGGGCCAACGCCGCGCAGACCATCAGCTGAATCTGGTGGAACAGCATCAGCGGCAAAATCAGCACGCCCATGGTTGCCCCGGCGAACAACACCTGAGCCATCGGCACACCGGTTGCCAGGCTCTTCTTCGAACCACAGAACAGGATGGTGATGCGGTCTTCCTGATTGAAGCCAAAGGCCTTGCCCAACACGGTCGAGGCCACCAGCACCAAGGCGAGCAACACGCAGCACGCCACCACCAACCCACCCAGCTCCCACAACGGGATCTGGTGCCAGATGCCTTCGTTGACCGCTTCGCTGAACGCGCCATAGACCACCAGCAGAATCGAGCCCTGATCAACGAACTTCAGCCAGGATTTATTGCGGCCGACCCACTCACCGATCCAACGACGGGCGATTTGCCCGGCGATGAATGGCAGCAGCAATTGCACGCTGATTTTCAAGATCGCGTCGACGGTCGAACCACCCTCGCCGTGCACGTTGAGCAACAGGGTCACCAGCAACGGCGTGAGGAAGATCCCGAACAGGCTGGACGCCGCCGCACTGCAAATCGCCGCCGGGATATTGCCCCGCGCCAGCGACGTAAACGCAATTGCCGATTGCACCGTGGCCGGCAGGGCGCAGAGGTAGAGCATGCCCATGTACAGGTCTTTACCGATCAGCGGCGACAGCACCGGTTTGAGCGCAAGGCCCAGCAACGGAAACAGCACAAAGGTCAGGCTGAACACCAATAGATGCAGGCGCCAGTGCCCGGCACCGGCAACAATTGCCTGGCGCGACAGCTTGGCGCCGTGCAGGAAGAACAGCAGCGCTATCGCAAGGTTGGTGACCCAGCCGAAGGCCACGGCGGTCTGGCCGCTGGCGGGCAGCAGGGAAGCGAGGATCACCGTGGCGATCAGCGTCAGGGTGAAGTTGTCGGGCAGAAAACGGGGGCGAGTCATAAGCAGGATCTTCCGGGGGTTGCCAAGAGCGTCGTCGCGACTCTAACGTAACGGCTTGTTACCGACTAACGCCAATGAGCCAGTAAATGCCGCCTAAAGGACACGATAAGACCGTCCGCCGCAGTGTGCCTGGGCTTTCCAGCCTGCCACGGCCGGTGTACGGACGCACCGAATCCTTGCCCAATCGTGCGTTGACCCGTCGCCACAGCCACCCGTGGGTGCAATTGTCCTACGCGATTTCCGGGGTGCTGGAGATCCAGACCAGCGTCGGCCGCTTCGTCGCGCCGCCTCAGCGCGCGGTGTGGATTCCGGCCGGTATGCCGCACCGCGTGTTCAGCTCGCCCCACACGGAGATGCGCAGCCTGTACCTGGATTGCAGCGTCACCGCCTGGGCGGATGAGCGCTGCCATGTGCTGGAGGTAAGCAGTTTGCTGCGGGAGTTGATCCGCAGTTTCAGCGAACTGCCGGTGGAATATGCCGAGGATGGACCGGATGGGCGCCTGGCCCAAGTGGTACTGGACCAACTGGCGGCGGCGCCGCAAGTCGACCTGATGCTGCCGCTGCCGCTGGACCCGCGTTTACGCCAGATCTACCGCAGCATGAATTCACACCCGGAGCAGCAGACGACCTTGGGCCAGTGGAGCCAGAAGCTGGGGGTGAGCGAGAAGACCCTCAGCCGCTTGTTCCTGAGCGACACCGGGCTGACCTTTCGGGCGTGGCGCCAGCGTTTGCGATTGCTCACCGCCCTGCCCGCCCTGGAGCAGGGCGAGCGGGTGACGGATGTGGCGCTGGGGTGTGGGTATGAATCCACCTCGGCGTTTATCAATGCATTTCGCCAGCAGTTCGAGGCGACGCCGGGTGAGTTCTTTCGCTAGGCAGAAGCCTTCGCCAGCATCGCCTGGAGCAACACATCCGCGCCCGCCGTCGACCATTCCTGGGAAATTTCTTCCGCCTCGTTATGGCTCAACCCATCCACACAGGGCACAAAGATCATCGCCGTCGGCGCCACCTGGTTCAGGTAGCAGGCATCGTGCCCGGCGCCGGAAATCATCGGCCGATGGCTATAGCCCAACGCCTGCGCCGACGCCCGCACGACTTCGACACAGCCCGCATCAAAGGCAATCGGCGCGTACTGGAAGATCTGCTTCACGCTGTGCTGCAAGCCAATGCCGTCGGCAATCTGCGCCACGGCATCACGCAACTGCTGGTCCTGGCGTGCCAAGACCGCTTCATCGGGGTGACGGAATTCCACACTGAAAAACACCCGCCCCGGCACCACGTTGCGTGAGTTGGGGAAGATATTCGCCATGCCCACCGTGGCCCGCCCTTCGGCGCCCTGCTCCAGGCCCAACCCGTTGACGGCCTCGACCACCCGGGCAAAACCGAGCAAGGCATCCAGGCGATGATCCATGGGCGTGGTGCCGGCGTGGGCGCTGCGGCCGCTCAGTTCCACTTCATACCAGCGTTGGCCCTGGGCGCCGGTGACCACGCCGATGGTAATGCCCTGCGCTTCGAGGATCGGGCCTTGTTCGATATGCAGTTCGAACGCGGCGTGGATGGCTTGGCCGCCCACCGGCTCGGTGCCAGCGTAGCCGATTTGCTGCAGCGCCTGGCCAATGGTCACGCCGGCTTTGTCTTCACGGGACAGCCCGTATTCCAGGTCAAACACGCCCGCGTAGACGCCCGAGGAAATCATCGCCGGCGCAAAGCGTGAGCCTTCTTCGTTGGTCCAGTTGACCACTTCGATGGGCCGGTCGGTCTCGATACCCAGGTCATTCAGGGTGCGCAGCACTTCCAGGCCCGCAAGCACACCGTAGATGCCGTCGTACTTGCCGCCAAAGGGCTGGGAATCGCCGTGGGAACCGGTCATCACCGGGGCCAAATCGTCGAAGCGCCCCGCGCGACGGGCGAAGATATTGCCCATGGCATCCACGCGAATGCTGCAACCGGCCGCCTCGCACCACTGCACGAACAGGTCGCGGCCACGGCGGTCTTCGTCGGTCAGCGCCAGGCGTGATACGCCGCCTTTTTCGGTGGCGCCGATCTGCGCCATTTCCATCAGCGAAGCCCACAGGCGTTCGCCGTTCACACGCGCCAGCTTACTCATGGGGTTTGGCCCGATAGCGGAAGTCACAACGGTGATCGCCGCCCATGATGGTCTGGGTGCGGGTCAACTGGATGTCCGGGTTGTAGCCGACGATAAACAGCTCGTCACGGTTGCACGACAGCAGATGGCCGATCTCGCCCAGGCCCATATCGTGGTACATCTCGGCGTAGCGGCAGCGCTTGACGTCGTAGTCATAGTGCTCGGCGTCACTGGCGATGATCTCGACCTTCAGCGCGTCGTCCTTCTCCCACAGCACTTGCAGCTCCACGAAACTCTTGAGGTCGGCGCCCTGCTCTTCCAGCGACGCAAAATGCTTGCCGGCCTGGATCGCGGCATTGCCCACGGCTTCACCAATCACGGCAGCGGCAAAGTCCTTGCCCTGTTCGCGCTTGAGGATCTCGTAGATCGGCTTGATGATTTCGGCCTCGATGCGCCGCCGGGCGAGGATGCCCAGTTCACCTTCCAGTTTGCTCATTGTGTGCCTCCATCAGCTCCACAGAATCGGGTGCCCGGCAGGCACCCGACAATACGATTATTGACCGCCTGCCACGCTCACCGGCTGCCATTGATTGGCCTTGACCTGGTAAACGGTGAACGTCGGTTTCTTCAAGTTGCCTTCGCCGTCAAAGGCGATGGTGCCGGTCACGCCCTCATAGCTGATGGCGCGCAGCACCGGCAGGTATTTCTGCGGGTCCACCGAATCTGCTTTCTCGATAGCCGCCACCAACACCCCCACACCGTCGTAGGCGAACGGCGCGTGCAGTTCGATGTTGGTTTTGTAGCGTTCCTTGTAAGCCTGCTCGAACGCCTTGCCGCCTGGCATCTGCGCAATCGCCAGGCCCGGCTCCAGGGCGATCACGCCCTCGCCTTCGTTCTGCGCCAATTGCAGGAAGGTCTGGCTGACGAAACCACCGGCGCCCATCAGCGGCGCCTTGATCCCCAGTTGCTTGATGCGACGGGCCAACGGCGCGGCCTGGGCGTCGACGCCGCCGAAGAAGATCAGGTCCGGGTTCTGGCTACGGATATTGGTCAGCACGGCGCTGAAGTCGATGGTCTTGTCGTCCACGTATTCGCGGGACACCACCTTGGCGCCACCGGCTTCAATGGATTTGACGAACTGGTCCGCCAGGCCCTGGCCAAACGCGGTGCGGTCGTCGATCACGGCGATACGCTGGGCCTTGAGGGTTTTCAGGGCGTAGTCGCCGGCGACCTGACCACCATCGTCGTCATGGCCCATGATGCGGAAACTGGTGTCGAACCCTTGCTGGGTGTAAGCGTGACCGGTAGCCACCGGCGCCACCTGGGCGATGCCCGCGTCGTGGTAAACCCGTGCCGCCGGGATGCTGGTGCCGGTGTTCCAGTGGCCGACCACGCCCACCACGCCTTCGTCGACCAGGCGCTGGGCCACGGTGACGGCAGTGCGTGGGTCGGACTGGTCGTCTTCGGACACCAGCTTGAAGGTCACGGCTTCACCGTTGATCTTCGGGTGCTTGGCGTTGGCCTGGTCGATGGCCAGTTGCGCGCCGTTTTCCAGGTCCTTGCCGATGCGGGCCGACGGGCCAGTGAGCGGGCCGGCGAGGCCGATCAACACAGTCTGGTCGGCCTGGGCCACGGCGCTGGCCAGGCTGCTCAGGGTCAGGCCGATCAATGCGGTTTTCTTCAAGGTGTTCATGGGTTATTCCTGCTAAGTGTCGGGCGGGTCGGAACACGCCGGGCGTCCGGTAGCGTCATGGTTTTATTCACCGAGGTAAGCACTGCGCACCTCGGGGTGTTCAAGTAAATCCTGGGAAGGGCCGGTCAAGGTGATGCGCCCGGTGTCCATCACGTAGGCACGGTCGGTGACTTGCAGCGCCAGCCGTGCGTTCTGCTCCACCAGCAACAGGGTCATGCCCTGGCGACAGACGTCGTCGATCACCTGGAAAATCTTCTCGACCATGATCGGTGCCAAGCCCATGGACGGTTCGTCCAGGATCAACAAGCGCGGGCGTGACAACAGTGCACGGGCCAGGGCGAGCATCTGTTGCTCACCACCGGACAGCAGCCCGGCGGACTGGTGCAGACGCTCTTCCAGGCGCGGGAAGTGTTCGAACAACTGGCGCATTTCGCGCTGCACGTGCGCGTTATCGCGGCGCAAAAAGGCGCCAGCCTGCAGGTTTTCCAACACGCTCATGCGCGCGAAAATCCCGCGCCCCTCGGGGACCATGGCGATGCCCTGGCGCAGCAGCTGTTCCGGGGCCTGGCCGAGAATCGATTGCCCGGCAAAATGGATCGACCCCTTGGCCGCCGGCAGCAAGCCGGTCAAGGCCTTGAGGCTGGAGGACTTGCCCGCGCCATTGGCGCCGATCAGCGTGACGCGCTCGCCTTCAGCGATATGCAGGTCCAGGGACTTGACGGCTTCGATGGCGCCATAGCGCACCTGCAAGCCCTCGACGCTCAACAAGGCTTCAGACATGCGCACTGGCTCCCAGATAGGCCTGGATCACCGCCGGATGCTGACGCACTTCGGCGGGTGGGCCGACGGCGATAACCTGGCCATAGTCGAGCACGCTGATGCGGTCGCATACGCCCATCACCAGCTTGACGTCATGTTCGATCAGCAACAGCGTGTGGCCGTCGTCGCGGATCTTTTCCAGCAGGCCGCGCAGTTGCACTTTCTCGCTGGCGTTCATGCCCGCCGCCGGTTCATCCAGGGCCAGCAAGCGTGGCTCGGTGGCCAGGGCGCGGGCGATTTCCAGGCGGCGTTGATGGCCGTAGCTGAGGCTGTCGGCGCGGTAATGGGCAAAGCCGGCCAAGCCTACATACGCCAACAAACGATGGGCATGGGCACGGGTTTGCGCCTCTTCTTCCTGCGCGCGGCGGTGACGGCTCAAGGCCGCCCACAGGCCGTTGCGGGTGCGCACATGGCGCCCGACCATCACGTTTTCCAGGGCGCTCATGGCATTGAACAGGCGGATATTCTGGAACGTACGGGCAATACCGGCCTCGGCCACCTGATGCACACTGGTGGGCTGGTAGTCACGGCCATCGAGCTGGAAGCGCCCGGAATCCGGGGTGTACAAGCCGGTCATCACATTGAAGAACGTGGTCTTGCCCGCGCCGTTCGGGCCGATCAACCCGTAGATCTCACCGGGCTGGATGCTCAGGCTCACATCGGTCAGCGCCGCAACGCCGCCGAAGTGCTTGTTGACCTGGTCTATCTGCAACAGGGGTGCGTTCATCGTGCCACTCCTTTGGGCCACAGCCCGGCCGGTCGGTAGAGCATCGCCAGGATCAGCGCCAGGCCGTAGAACAACTGGCGGATGATTTCCGGGTCCACCAGCACCTGGCCGAACAGCGCCTGTTGCAGTGGCCCCATGCTCGCGCGCAAGGCTTCGGGCAAGGCCGCCAGCAACACGCAGCCGAGGATCACGCCGGGGATATGGCCCATGCCACCCAGCACCACCATGGCCAACACGGCGATGGACTCGTTGAGGGTGAAGGACTCCGGCGAAACAAAACCCTGGAACGAAGCGAACAGCGCCCCGCTTACCCCGCCGAACGCGGCGCCGATGGCAAACGCCAACAGCTTGAGGCGCACGGTATTCACGCCCATGGCCTGGGCCGCCTCTTCGTCTTCACGGATCGCCACCCAGGCGCGGCCGATGCGCGAGCGCTCCAGGCGGATGCAGGCAAACAGAATCAGCACCACCAGCGCAGCAAACAGGTAGTAATAGAGGTAGACCGACGGCAGGCGCAGGCCGAACAGCTCCTGGGTGCGACCGAGGTTCACGCCCAGCAGGTTGACCGGATCGACCTGGGCAATGCCTTTGGGCCCGTTGGTGATATTCACCGGGCGATCGAGGTTGCGCAGCAGGATGCGGATGATTTCGCCAAAGCCCAGGGTCACGATGGCCAGGTAATCGCCGCGCAGGCGTAGGGTCGGTGCGCCCAGCACCACGCCGCAACCGGCAGCGAGCAGTGCGCCCAACGGCAAGATCAGCCAGATCGAGGTGTGCATCCCTGCCGGCAACAGCGCGGCCAATGCCGGGAACTGTTGCAGCAAATGGGGTGACGAGAGCAACGCTGCCAGATAGGCACCCACCGCGTAAAACGCGATGAAGCCCATGTCCAGCAGCCCGGCGTAGCCAACCACGATGTTCAGGCCGAGGGCGAGCATGATGTACAGCAGGGCAAAGTCCAGGGTACGCACCCAGGTGTTGCCGCCGGCATGCCCGACGATCCAAGGCGCCAATACCAGGGCCAAGGCGAACAGCAGCAAGCCGAGACTCGCACGCTTGTTGGGAGACAGAGACTGGATCATGCGCGGGTCGCCAAACGTTCGCCCAACAGCCCGGAAGGACGGAACACCAGCACCGCGATCAACACGATAAAGGCGAACACATCCTGGTAATTACTGCCGAACACGCCGTTGGTGGCCGCACCCAGGTAACCGGTGCCCAGGGCTTCGATCAGCCCCAGCAGCAGGCCGCCGAGCATGGCGCCCTTGAGGTTGCCGATACCGCCCAGCACCGCGGCAGTGAAGGCTTTGATGCCAGGCAAAAAGCCCATGTAGAAATGCGCGCTGCCATAGTTGCTGGCCATCATGATCCCGGCGAGTGCTGCCAGGGCGCCGCCGATGGCGAAGGTGATCACGATAATCCGATTGGGGCTGATGCCCATCAGGCTGGCGACCTGGGGGTTTTCCGCCACGGCACGCATGGCCCGGCCGAAGCGCGTGCGCTCCACCAGCACCAGCAGCGCGACCATCACTGACAAGGCGATGGCGATGGTGGTCAGCGCCGTGACGTTGGTAATCGCCGGGTGCGCCGAGGCTCCGGCCGACACTTCAATCGGCGCCAGCGGCAGCAGTTGCGGAAACATCTGCGGGTTACGGGTCCAGACCAGCATGGCGATGGTTTGCAGCAACAGCGACACGCCAATCCCGCTGATCAGGGGCGCCAGGCGCGGCGCATGGCGCAGGCGGCGATAGGCGACGCGCTCGATCACCACCGCGAGTACTGCGCAAAACGCCATGGCAACGACGGTGGCACACAGCAACACCAGCACCGGCGGCAGTTCTGGAAAGGTCGCCTGCAACAGGCGAATCATCGACAACCCCACCAACGCGCCGATCATCAACACGTCGCCGTGGGCAAAGTTGATGATGCGCAAAATGCCATAGACCATGGTGTAACCCAGAGCCACCAGCGCGTAGAGACTGCCCGTCATCAAGCCATTGAGCAGTTGTTGGATAAACCCATCCATCAGGACCAGAAACCTCAGTGCGTGCAAGGGCGGCACACTAAGCATCTATTCTGTTTTTATCAAATATCAGAAAGTCATATGCATATACCAAACGAATAACAGGCCTTTTATGCCATAAATACGGCACTTACGACTCTTTATCCAGATTAAAAGTTAGTATTTAATTCAACACATGAATAAATCAGAACAGTTAGCCAACGACCCTCCCCTGCGTGCCGTGCGCACCTTCGAAGCGTTCGCGCGCCATGGCGGCGTGAATGCCGCCGCGCGCGAGCTGGACGTGTCCGCCTCGGCCATCAGCCATCAACTGCACTTGCTGGAAGATTTCCTGCAACAGCCACTGACCTTGCGTCAGGGCCGCAACCTGGTACTCACCGATGAAGGCCGCGAGTACTACCGCGCGATTCGTTCGGCCTTCGCCGTACTGCGCAGCGCCACCGAGCACGTGCGCGAAAAAAGCGCCACGCGCCAGGTGACCATCAGCCTGATCCCGCTGTTTGGTATCAACCTGTTCATCCCGCGCCTGGCGGACTTTCTGAAGGACCACCCGGCGCTGGACATCAACGTGACCTACGCCAACCACCGCAGTTACCCCAGCGATGCGGCCGACCTGTCGATCCGCTTCGGCACCGGGCATTGGCCGGGTTATCACAGTGAGCCGCTGATCTCCGGCGCGGTGACGCCCTATTGCAGCCGCGATTTCCTGGCGCAACATGGCCCCATCGACTCGCCCGAGGCGTTGAGCCAGCTGCCACTGCTGCACGACGAAGAACGCGGCACCTGGGGCCAGTGGTTCGAAGCGGCCGACGTGGACACCACGGCGCTGAATGGGCTGTTGTTGGAAGACGGCCAACTGGCGCTCACCGCCACGCTCACCGGCCTCGGCTGCGCCTTGCTGCGCGAGCCGTTGGTGGCGCCCCTGGTAGCCAGTGGCGAGTTGGTGAAGTTGTTTGAACGGGAGGTCAATGATGGCCGCCAGTACTACCTGTGCCGGCGGGCCAACAGTGAATTGTCGAGCGAGGGGAATGACTTGTATGACTGGATCAAGCGCAGCTTGATTGCCGGTTAGCTGCCATTGCCGCCATGGGCTTCTTCGAAGAAGTAGTCCTTCCAGCTGGCGGCCTTGTTTTTCAGCACACCGAGTTCCTGCAATTTTTCGGCGTAGATGTAAGTGCGCTGCGGCACGATGGTGAAGTCGATTTCCGGGTCCTGGACAATTTTTTCAACCAGGTCCAACGGCAACTTCGACTGTTCTACGCGAATATAGGCCTTGGCCGCAGCCGGTTTGTCGGCCTTGATAATGGTCTCGGCCTCGGCCAGCGCGTCATAGAACGCTTTGTAGGTCTTGGGGTTTTCGTCGTGGAATTTCTGCGTGGTGTAGAGCACGTTGAACGTCGCCTGCCCGCCCAGGATGTCGTAGGAACTGAGCACCTTGTGCACGTTGGGATTCAACAGTTCCTGGTACTGGAACGGCGGGCTGGAGAAGTGCGAATTGATCTCCGAGCCGCCGGCAATCAGCGCGGCGGTCGCGTCGGGGTGAGCCAGGCTGATGGAGATGTCGTCAAACTTCTTGTAGTTGGCATCGCCGAACTGCTTGGCGGTCTCGATCTGCAGCGTGCGCGACTGGAAACCCACGCCGGCGGCGGGCACGGCGATGCGGTCTTTTTCGGTGAAGTCCTTGAGAGTCTTCACGTTGGGGTTGTTAGTCAGCAGGTAGTTGGGCATCGAGCCAAGGGAAGCGATGGCCTTGACGTTCTGCTTGCCCTGGGTGCGGTCCCACAGGGTGAGCATCGGCGGCACCCCGGCCGAGACCACGTCCAACGCACCCGCCAGCAGCGACTCATTCATCGCCGTGGCGCCGGAAATGCTGTTCCACTCCACCTGGATGTCCAGGCCCTGTTCCTTGCCGTGCTTTTCGATCAGGTGCTGGTCGCGCACCACGTCGAGGATCAGGTAGCCGATCCCGAATTGCTGGGCGATGCTGATCTTGCCTTCGGCTTGGGCGCCGGGGCTGAGCAAAGCACTTGCGGCAGCCAGCGAGGCCGCCAGGAGAGTCAGGGAGGAGCGCTTGAGGGTCATGGAAAGTCTGCCGCACTGTTGAGAAGGTGAGCGAGGGTAGTCACGATTTTTAAGACAGGAAAAGAATATATAAATCTATTCTTATGCCGTTTTTCTACATAACCGAGCTGCTATATTGCGCATCTGCCCCGCCGCCACGAGTGACCCGATGCTGCGTACCAACCTCAATGAAATGCTGATTTTCATGGCCGTAGTCGACGCTGCCAGTTTTGTCGCGGGCGGCCAGACCATGGGGCTGACCCGCTCGGCGGCCGGCAAAGCCGTCACACGCCTAGAGGACAACCTGGGCGTACGCTTACTCAACCGCACCACGCGCACCCTGAGCCTGACCGATGAAGGTCGTGCGCTGTACGACCAGGGCTTGCAGATACTGGCTGCCGTCGACACAGCGCAAAACAGCATCGGCCAGCCTAGCGGGACGCCCCGCGGCTTGCTGCGCCTGACCCTACCCGATGCCTTCGGGCGCCGTGTCGTGCTGCCGCTGCTGGACACGTACTTGAAAACCTGGCCTGACGTGCAGGTAGAAGTGAGTTTCAGCGACCGCATGGCCGACATCATCGAGGACGGCTTCGACCTGGCCATCCGCATCGGCGGCGAACACGCCGACCGACAGCTGGTTTCGCGTGTGATCGCGCGCTATCAGGCGGTACTGTGCGCATCCCCTGCCTACGTCGCCGAACGCGGATTGCCCCGTGACACCGATGCCCTCGTACAGCACGACTGCCTGTATTTCAGCAGCCGCACGCGCAAGCTGAGCTGGCGTTTTCGCGACAAGCAAGGTGAGTGGTTCAAGGCGCCGGGACGCAGCCGGGTACGCCTGGACAGCGGCGAAGCCCTGCGCGACGCCGCCGTAGCGGGCATGGGCATTGCCCAGTTGCCGGACTTCGTGATCGCCGACGACCTGGCCAGCGGGCGCCTGGTAGCGATACTGCCCGAGTTGGACGCCGGCGACGTGGAGATCATGGCGATGTACCCGAGCAAGCGCTACCTGGAACCCCGTGTACGCCGCTTTATCGACCTGCTGGCCGAACATCTGCCCGGCTGATCAATCTGCGTGAGCCACGGCCTTGATTTCGACGATCTGCGCATCCGAGGCCAGGTAATTCACGCCCACCAATGTCGCTGCCGGGCGGTGCGTGCCGATGTAGTCTTTCCAGACCGCGACCACCGCGTCGAAATCCCGCTTGGCGTGCACCAGGAAAATATCCACCGCGGCAAGGTTGTTCCGACCGATGCCAAAACCTGCCAACACATGGTCGAGATTCTCCAGGGTCTTGCGGGTTTGTGCGGCCGCATCACCATCGACGAATTCACCTTCCAGCGTGTGGGAAAACTGCCCGGAGATAAAGATCGTGCCGTTGACGCTATAACCTTGGGCGACCCCATGGCCCTCTTCCCAGGCAACACCGTGTTTATAGATGGAAGTTTGCGTGCTCATATAAGTTCGCTCCAGAAGTTGATGAGGAAACTCTAACAAGGCCATTGGCGAATGGACGTCCCCACTCCGGCGAGCACCGTTCGCGCAAAAAATCCCCATGGGGCGTGCGCGGCTGGTATTGTGCCGCGCTTTGAAAAACTGCCGAACCTGCGAGGAAATGGACGTTGAACACTGACGAAAAAATGACCGGGGACCTGTTCGAGGTGGATAAGCGCCTGTCACTCAAACCCGTGGTGGACTTCAACGCCTACCTGCGCAGCGCCTTCGGCGACGGCCCATGCAGTTGCATCCGCTGCACGGCCAGCCAAGGGAATGAAACTGGCTATGAGTTCCAGCACGCCTTTACCTTCGACGGCAAACCCACCCATCGCCGTTTTGCCACCACGGCGGGCAGCGATGTGTTGCAAGCGTTGAAGAAAGCCTGGTTGTCGTACACCAAGGCCGAGCTGCCATTGAGCGGTGTGCTGGCACTGGACACAGTGAAGGAGTTTGTCGAACCGCAACTGCACAAACGCCTGGCACCGCTGTTTTTGGCCAGTGGGTTGGTCAAGGAGGTAGAGGGGGTGTTGCAGGTTCAGCCGCAGGCGGCATGATCAGCTGTTCTGCCCGCCGTCGACATTCAGCGTGGCACCGGTGATATAGGCGGCGTCCGCACCGGACAAAAACGCCACCACACCGGCGATTTCTTCCGGCTGGCCATAACGACCCAATGCGGTCATCTGCTTGACCAGCGGCGCCATGTCGCTGGTTTCGGGGTTCATTTCGGTATTGATGGGCCCCGGCTGCACGGTGTTGACCGTGATCCCGCGCGGCCCCAGGTCCCGTGCCCAGGCGCGGCCGTACGCCGCCACGGCTGCCTTGCTGGCGGCATAGTCCCCGACACCGGCAAAAGGTACTCGACTGGCAAACATGGTGCCGATCGATACGATGCGACCGCCATCGGCCATCAGCGGCACGGCAGCGCGTACTGCGGCCACCACGCCATTCAGGTTAATCGCTTGCTGGCGGTCCAAAGCGACTGTATCGGCCGTGGGATCGCCCACCACACCCATGCTAAAGACGCCGGCGCTGTTGACCAGGATATCCAGGCGCCCGAAGTGTTCATGCACGGTCCTGACCAATGCGGCAACCGCCCCACCATCAGCTTGATCCGCCGCGACGGCAAGCCCCTTCACCCCATAGGCCTTGATCCCACGCAACACGGCCTGCGCACGCTCGGCGGAGCGGGAGTAACTGAACGCAACGTCTGCACCTTCAGCGGCCAGGCGCAGGGCGATGGCGGCGCCGATACCGCGAGACGCACCGGTGACCAATGCGACTTTACCTTTGAGAGACTGGGTCATGGTGATTCCTTGAAAAACGGTCGATTCACGGGTTGCGAACCGTAAATCAAGGTAATCTCTTCAACTTAAGTGATAAACGCTGCATTTCTGTATTCCGTATCACTCAACCAGTGACAATCTGCGAGACTCCATGGACTACTTCCAGGCCGTACAGGCGTTTCTACGCATCGTGGAGACCGGCAGTTTTGTCAAAGCCGCCGCACAGTTGCAGGTGCACCCCAATGCCGTGACCAAGATGATGCAGGCGCTGGAGTCTCACTTGCAGGTGAGGTTGCTCAACCGCACCACCCGCACGGTGACGCTGACCCCGGAAGGCAGCGCCTATCATGCCCGCATGAGCCGAGTGCTGGACCAATGGCTGGAAGCCGAGTCAGACATGGCCGTATCCCGCAACCAGCCCAGTGGCAGGCTTCGAATCGACATGGGCACTTCCATCGCCACGTTGCTGGTGATCCCGGCCCTGCGCGATTTTCATGCGCGTTATCCGCAGATCCAGATCGATATCGGCGCCAGCGACCGTACCGCCGACCTGGCCAGTGAAAGCATCGACTGCGTGATCCGGGGTGGGCACTTGGCAGATTCGGCATTGATCGCACGACGTTTGGGCAGCCTGGACTTTGTCACCTGTGCCACACCGACTTACCTGGCAGCCCACGGGATACCCAGCCACCCTGCAGAACTGGAAGAGGGCCACACGCTGGTGCGCTATTTTTTCCCCGGCAGCGGCAAGCAAAACAGACTGGAATTGTCACACGGAGAGGAAAAAGTTGCGGTGGAGGGTCGGCATTTCGTGGCGGTCAACGACAGCAACGCCTACCTGGCGGCAGGCCTGGCCGGACTGGGAATACTCCACACGTTGCGCTTCATGGTGCAACCGCACATCGATTCGGGCGCACTGGTGCCGGTGCTACACGAATGGTCAGCGGCGCCCAATCCATTGTCGGTGGTGTACATGCCCAACCGGCATCTGAGTGCACGGGTGCGGGTGTTTGTGGAGTGGCTGGTAGAGTTGTTTGCCGCACACCCTCATGTGCGGCAAGGATCAGACCGTCAGTAACCCACACCCCGCACACCACCGGAAGCCCGGATCGATTCGCCGGTCACCCAATGAGCCTCATCGGAGGCGAGGAACACAGCCAGCGGCGCGATATCTTCCGGCTCACCAAAGCGCCCAAGGGGCGTACCGGCGATCAGCGACTGGCCAAATTCGCCGGCAAAATTGCCATCGGTGGCCGGCGTGTTGGTATGGCCCGGCAGGATCGAGTTGACCCGGATCCCCTTCGGCCCCAATTCCCGCGCCAGGGCGAAGGTCAGCGTGTCCACCGCGCCCTTGGTGGCCGAGTACACGCTGGAAGCCAGGTAGGGGTCGGTGCTGAGGATCGAGCTGATGTTGATGATGCTGCCGCCCTGCCCCAGCAACTTCACCGCTTCGCGCGCCGCCAGCAGATAGCCCAGCACGTTGAGGTTGAACTGTTTGTGAAAGGCCTCTTCGGTCAGGTCTTCAATCATCTGGAACACCGCGACGCCTGCGTTGTTGACCAGGATATCCAGCCTGCCGAATTGCTCACCGACCGTTGCGAACAGCCGCGTAACGTCGGCGCCCACACTCATGTCCGCCTGCACACTGATCGCTTTGCCGCCGTGCTGCTGGATATGCGCAACCACTGCGTCGGCGTCGGTTTGACTTGTGGCGTAATTGACTACCACGGTCGCGCCGGCTGCCGCCAAGCCTTTTGCGATCCCTGCGCCGATGCCTTTCGAGGCACCGGTGACCACTGCAATTTTTCCGTCGAGCTTCATGATTCTGGTCTTCCCAAGGTTGAGTGATGTCGCTTGCCACCAGTATTCGGCCCGCCATAGGAATGCCGGTTGCCGGTTTTTCTCCCATGCTTGCCTATTCTTCTCAGCCGGCTTGCTTTGCCCGTCGACCTGGCTCAAGGTCGCTGCATGAACGACGACCTGGATGAACTGCGCCGCCTTGTGATGCGCGCCGACAACAAATGGACCGACACCGGCCTGCCTCGCGTGGCGATGGTGCGCGCCGAAGCGTGCGCGGATCAGGTGTATCAGCCGATGCTGCACCTGGTGCTGCAAGGTTCGAAGACACTCTCCATCGGCGATCAGGTCGCGACCTACGGGCCGGCCAGTTACTTCGTGGTGCCGGTGGAGGTGCCGGCTACCGGCCAGGTCCATCCTTCGGCCCCCACACTGCCCTACCTGGCGCTCAGCCTGACCCTGGAACCCTCGATGATTGCTGCCGTGCTGGCAGACGAGCGTCAACCCGCCGAACGCCCGCGCACCCAACGGTTCGCGGCGGTGCAGGCGTCGGAGGAAATGCTGGATGCATGGCTGCGTATGCTGCGGTTGATGGATCGACCCAACGAGGCGGCCGTACTGGCGCCCCTGATCGAGCGGGAAATCCTGTTTCGGGTCCTGCAGGGTCCGCTGCGCGAAACCCTGGTGGACATGGCACGCCCCGATGGTCGCCTGGCGCAGATCCGCCGCGCCACCGAGTGGATCCGCCAGCACTACACCGAACCTTTTCGCGTAGAGCCGCTGGCGGCCATGACCGACATGAGCGTGGCGGCGTTCTACCGGCATTTCAAAGCCATCACCGCGATGACGCCGATTCAATACCAGAAACGCTTGCGTCTACTGCGGGCGCGTTGGTTGGTGCTGTTCGACACCCTGGATGCCGCGTCCATCGCCTTCACCGTGGGTTACGAAAGCGCCTCGCAGTTCAGCCGCGAATATGCGCGACTGTTTGGTTTGCCACCGGTGAAGGACGCGGCCCGGTTCAAAAGCCCGGCCTGAGGCTGTTGTGGTGAGCGAACTGTTTTTGTGCTGAGTGAGCTTGTGTGGTGAGCGGGCTTGCCCCGCTCACCACAGGAACGTTACACGCCCGCCAGTACCGCCGGATCACCGGAACGCCAGACGTTATCCACCGTCACCCGTTGGATCAGCCAGACGCTGGCCTCCCTGACCAACTCAACGTCATAACGGTTCTTCATCAAGTAGTGCCGCGACGGGTCGCTTTGCGGCACATGTTGCGCCTCCACCAGCGCGTCCAGGCGGGCGCTGTCGCCGTCCAGCGTCACCCGCGCGTTGCTCACGGAGTGTGTGGTGTCGAGCTGGCTGAGCGCGCCCGACAGCGCCGCGACGATGGTGTCGCGGCCTTCCAGCACAGGGTATTCAAAGCCGGCCTTGGCGGCAGCCGGACGAAAGTCCGACACGGCGTTTTGAGTGAAGGCCGAAGCCAGCAGGGTCGGGTCGTTCTGGTCGATGCCCGCCGCAAAGCGATGCAGGGTGTCGATCACCGCGAACGTGTCGACGGTGGTTTGAAACTCAGTAGACGTCATGGGGCAATTCCTGTGGCGATTAATAATCGATGATCCGGGTGCCGGCAATCGTCTGGGCAAAGCCCACGCCGAACAGTTTGGCCGGGGTTTCGAAACCGGCCCGGCGTTCGCCGCCGAGTACACGGCGTGCCGCTTCCACGGCGGCCAGTGGGGTGTAGCTGTAGCCGTTGACAGTCTCGATGACCGAGCGCGCCACCGAGCCGTCGAGGCCGGTGACTTCGGCCACGGCGCGCGCGGTGGGCGTCACGCTGGGCTTGGGTAGGGCCGTCGGGCAGCAGCGACAAGTCGCCCTCAGGGAAGGCTTCGCCGGTGATGTGCACGTACATGGCGATCGTCGGGATGGCGCTGGAGTGCCAGGCGGTCACCAGGTCGCCAAACGACAACGGCGCGCACAGTGCCGGTCCGTCGCCAAAGTCCAGGTGCTGAGGCTGGGCATCCGGTGTGGCGACCAGTTCACCCTCGATGCGCGCCATCACGCCGGCACCGAGGATCTCGCTGACACTCATGGCCGAACCACGGGACATCGCGCCGGGCACCTGCAAGGCGATTTTTATCGACTGCGGCTGCTGCACACGACTGGCGACGTGCATGGCCAGGCAGTCGGTGGGCACCACGTCCCAGCCCACGCCGGGCAGCAACATCACATCCGCTTCGGCGCCGAGTTGTTCGGCAAGGCGGTACACGTTGATTTCGGCGGTGATGTCCAGGTAGTCAGTGCCATTGGCGATACAAGCGCGCATCAGCGCTGCGGCGGTCAGGGCAAACGGCCCGGCGAAATTGAGCAGCACGTCGATGCCTTCCAACTGGGCGGCATCCGCCGTGAACACGCGGTAAGGCGCGTCCAACTCAGCGGCCAGGGACGCCAGGCGCTCGGCGTTGCGACCGGCCAGCACCAGATTGAGGCCGAGTGTTTTCGCGTGTTGCGCCGCCATGCGTCCGGTGTAGCCGGTGGCGCCGTAGATCATCAGGGTTTTCATGGGGTGTGCTGCCAGTTCTTGTAGACGAATTCGAGGCTGTAGCCGTCCGGGTCCAGCACGTTGGCCGCGTAGTAATTAGGGTCGTAGTGCAGGCGTGCGCCCGGTGCGCCGTTGTCGGTGGCGCCGTTGGCCAGGGCGGCGGCGTAGGCGTTTTCCACCTCGGCGCGGTTATTGGCGACGAAGCCCACATGCACCGCTCGCCCCTCCACCACGCCTTCGCGCAGCCAGAAGAACATCCGGCCGTGGGCGCCAAAGCCCTTCAGGTCCGGATGGCCGGGCGGGCCGTCCTTGCCGTCGTAGTCATGCCGCGCGGTGATGCCGAGCGGCGTCAGGGTGGCTTCGTAGAAGCGGATCGAGCGTTGGATATCGCTCACCGAGATAAACAGATGATCGAGCATGGTGGAGCCTCCTGATTCAGATGATGTAGCCGCCCGCGACCTCGACGGTCTGGGCATTGATCCAGCGGCCTTCTTCCGACAGCAACAGGGCAATAACCCGCGCCACGTCTTCCGGTTCGCCTACACGGCCGAGGGCGGTTTGCCCGGCCAGCAGGGCTTCGAATTCATCGTTCAAGCCGCCGCCCAGTTCGGTGCGTATGGCACCGGGGGACACGGCGTTGGCACGTATACGTCGCTCACCGAACTCCTTGGCCATGTAGCGCGTGAGCACATCCAGGCCGCCCTTGAATGCGGCGTAAGGCGCAACGCCCGCCGTCGCGACACGAGTGGTGGCGCTGGTAAGGTTGACGATGCTGGCGTGTTCTTCCAGCAGCGGCAGCAGGGTTTGGGTCAGGAAAAACGGCCCCTTGAGGTGCACGTTGAACAGGCCGTCGAACTGCGCTTCGGTCACCGACTCAAGGGGGTTGAACAAACCATAGCCGGCGTTGTTCACCAGCCCACTCAAGGTGCTTGCGCCCCAGGTGGCCTGCAGGGCGTGCGTCACCGCCTCACGGAAGACAGGGAATGTGCTGACAGCCGCAACATCCAATTCCAGCGCCACGGCTTTCCCGCCGCTGGCCTCGATACGCTGGACCACCGCCTGTGCCGCATCCGGGTTGCGGTTGTACGTCAGGATCACGCCATGTCCCTGACGTGCACACAGCTCGGCGGTACTGGCACCGATCCCACGGCTGCCTCCGGTAATCACGATAACGCCCATGGCCTGCTCCACTGCTGAAAAGTTGAGTGACCACAGTAGTCATCGCCCAACTCTTAGACGCAGCCGTTCCTACTCCAATCTTGCCTGTTTCTGCTTTTTGCTTGCGCAGGGCTCAACGGAAGGCACAGCATGGTCGCCATGAATACTCAATTGATTGAACTGCGCGCCTTGACTGCCAAGGCCGAAAACCGCCGCACCGAGACCGGTATCCCCCGCGTGGCGATGGTCCAGGGGGCGATTCCCGAGCATATGCTCGCGGCGGTGTATGACCCGATGATCAACCTGATCCTGCAGGGCAGTAAGTGCATGACCGTGGGCGACCGCACGCTGCATTACGACCCGGCGACGTATTTTGTGATGTCCATCGAGTTGCCCGCAGTCGGCGTGGTGAACCCGGCGATCACGGGCGAACCCTACCTGGCGGTGAGCCTGACGCTTGATCCGACCGTGCTGACCACCCTGCTCAATGACCTGCCGGCCCCCAACGGCCGTTGCGAACAGGAAGCCGGTTTCTCCGTGGCGGCCGTCACGCCCGCCTTGATGGATGCCTGGGTGCGCATGCTGCGCCTGATGGGCGACCCAGTGGCGATTGCCGCCTTGGCGCCCGCGTATGAACGGGAAATCCTCTACCACGTGCTGCAAGGCCCCCACGGCTGGATGTTGCGCGAGATTGCCGCGCCGGATACGGCCATGGCGCGGGTCAGTCGGGCGATCCAGTGGATCCGGCGTGACTATGCCGAGCCGATTCGTGTGGAGGCGTTGGCGCAGAAGGCTGCAATGAGCGTTTCGGCATTTCACCGGCACTTCAAGGCGGTGACCAACCTGAGCCCGTTGCAGTACCAGAAACGCGTGCGGCTGTTGCAGGCGCGCACGTTGATGGTGGCCAGTGCCAGCAGCGTGACCAGTGCGGCGTTTGAGGTGGGGTATGAAAGCGCGACCCAGTTCAGCCGGGACTATGCGCGGGTGTTCGGGTTGCCGCCGGCACGGGATACGGCGCGAATCTTGGCCAACAGCCGAGGATTGTAGTGAGCGGGCTTGCCCGCTCACCACAATTTACCCTGGTAGAGTTATTTGCGCGCAGCCTCCCACTGTTTGAGCAAGTCGCCGTAAGCCACGGTCTCGCCCTTCGGCTTCTCGTTGGCCAGTTTCGGTTTCGGCGCGCCCGGCTGGTCGAACCAGTATTGCGCGTCACGCTCGGGGTTCATTTTCGGGCCGCACACCGGTTGCACTTTGGAGCGCTCCAGGCGCGTCATGATCGCGTCCTGTTCCTTGGCCAGGTTGTCCAGTGCTTGCTGCGGGGTTTTCTCGCCGCTGGCGGCGGCGGCGATGTTGCTCCACCACAGTTGTGCCAGGCGTGGGTAGTCCGGCACGTTGGTGCCGGTCGGCGACCATTCGGTACGGGCCGGGCTGCGATAGAACTCCACCAGGCCGCCCAGTTTCGGCGCCATGTCGGTCATGGCCTGGGAGTTGATGTCGGACTCACGAATCGGCGTCAGGCCGACAATGGTTTTCTTCAGCGAGACGGTTTTCGAGGTCACGAACTGCGCGTAGAGCCAGGCCGCGAGTTTCTGCTTCTCAGGCGTCGACTTGAGTAAGGTCCAGGATCCTACATCCTGATAGCCCTTCTTCATGCCCTTTTCCCAGTAAGGTCCGACGGGCGACGGCGCCATGCGCCATTTTGGCGTGCCGTCGGCATTCACCACCGGCAAGCCCGGTTTGACCATGTCGGCGGTAAACGCGGTGTACCAGAAGATCTGCTGGGCGATGTTGCCTTGCGAAGGCACCGGGCCGGATTCGGAGAAGGTCATGCCCGCCGCTTCCGGTGGCGCGTAGGCTTTCATCCAGTCCACGTATTTCTGGGTGGCATACACGGCGGCCGGGCCGTTGGTGTCGCCGCCACGGGTGACGCTGGAGCCGACCGGGTGGCAGTCCTCCACGCGAATGCCCCACTCGTCCACCGGCAAGCCGTTGGGCAAGCCCTTGTCGCCGCCACCGGCCATGGAGAACCAGGCATCGGTGAAGCGCCAGCCCAGGGACGGGTCTTTCTTGCCGTAGTCCATGTGCCCATACACGCGCTTGCCGTCGATTTCCTTGACGTCTTCACTGAAGAATTTGGCGATGTCTTCATAGGCCGACCAGTTCACCGGCACACCGAGGTCATAGCCGTACTTTTCCTTGAACTTGGCTTTCAGGTCCGCGCGTTCGAACCAGTCGGCGCGGAACCAGTACAGGTTGGCGAACTGCTGGTCGGGCAGTTGGTAGATCTTGCCGTCCGGCGCAGTGGTGAATGAGAGGCCAATGAAGTCCTTCAGATCCAGGGTCGGCGAGGTGAAGTCCTTGCCTTCGTTGGCCATCAGGTCGGTGATGGATTCGGTCTTGCCGTAGCGAAAGTGCGTACCGATCAGGTCCGAGTCATTGACCCAGCCGTCATAGATGTTCTTGTCGGACTGCATCTGGGTTTGCAGCTTCTCCACCACGTCGCCTTCCTGCAGCAGGTCGTGGGTCAGCTTGATCCCGGTGATTTCGCTGAAGGCCTTGGCCAGTACCTTGGACTCGTACTCGTGGGTGGTGAGGGTTTCCGACACCACGTTGATCTTCATCCCACGGAACGGTTCCGACGCTTTGATAAACCACTTGAGTTCCTCAAGCTGCTGTTCAGCCGTGAGGGTGGACGGTTTGAATTCGCTGCCGATCCATTTTTTCGCGGCATCTTCGTACGCATCGGCCCAGGCCGAAGCGCTCAAACCACTGAGGGCCAGTACGGCGGCCAATGAAATGCTATGTCGCAGCTTATTGTTCTTATTCAACATAGAGACCTCCAGGTTGTTTATTCACAAGGGCATCAGCCCCAACGCATCACACTCAACAGCCATACCAGGGAGAGCGCGGACGCCACCCAGATGCTCCAGTCGGTAGCGCCGATCACCAGCAAATGCAGGTAGGCGCTGCCGAGAAGACCGATAAACAAACGATCACCACGGGTGGTACTGATCGGTAACAAACCACGCCGAGGGATGCTCGGCGAACGCAATTCCCAGGTGGTCATGCCCGCCAGGATCAGGGCTATGGCACCAAAGAACAGCGCGGTGGGGGTGGTCCAGGCCATCCATTCCATCATCGACTCCTCAGACCCGGCCCAGGGCAAAGCCCTTGGCCACGTGGTTGCGAACAAACCAGATCACCAGCATGCCGGGAAGGATAGTCAACACCCCCGCCGCCGCCAGCACGCCCCAATCGATACCCGACGCCGAGACCGTGCGCGTCATTACTGCCGCGATGGGCTTGGCGTTGACCGAGGTCAGCGTGCGCGCCAGCAGCAGTTCTACCCAGGAAAACATGAAGCAGAAAAACGCGGTCACACCGATGCCGGAGCCGATCAACGGGATAAAGATCTTCACGAAGAACTTGGGAAACGAGTAGCCATCGATGTAGGCGGTTTCGTCGATTTCCTTGGGCACCCCAGACATGAAGCCCTCCAGGATCCACACCGCCAACGGCACGTTGAACAGGCAGTGCGCCAGCGCCACCGCGATATGCGTGTCAAACAGACCAATCGACGAATACAGCTGGAAGAACGGCAGCAAGAACACCGCCGGCGGCGCCATGCGGTTGGTCAGCAGCCAGAAGAACAGGTGCTTGTCGCCCAGGAAGCGGTAGCGCGAAAACGCATAGGCCGCCGGCAGCGCCACGCTCAGGGAGATCACCGTGTTCAGGCTTACGTAGTACAGCGAGTTGAGGTAACCGGTGTACCAGCTCGGGTCAGTGAAGATCACCTTGTAGTTAGCCAGCGTGAAGTCCTGTGGAAACAGCGTCAGTCCGCCAAGGATTTCGGTGTTGCTCTTGAAGGACATGTTCAGCAGCCAGTAGATCGGCACCAGCAGAAACAGGATGTAGATCAGCAGCGGAATAACCTTGCGCTTGCTCATGTTGGCGGCCTCAGCGGTTGGCGTCGGAGTGGGTCATGGCGGTGTAGAACAGCCAGGACACCAACAGGATGATCAGGAAATACACCAGCGAGAAGGCTGCCGCCGGGCCCAGGTCGAATTGGCCCACGGCCATCTGGGTCAGCGTCTGACTCAGGAACGTGGTGGCGTTACCCGGCCCGCCGCCGGTGAGGACGAACGGCTCGGTGTAGATCATGAAACTGTCCATAAAGCGCAGCATCACCGCGATCAGCAGCACGCTTTTCATCTTCGGCAACTGGATATGTCGGAATACCGCCCAGGGCGATGCACGATCAATCCGCGCGGCCTGGTAGTACACATCCGGAATCGCCCGTAGGCCTGAGTAGCAGAGCAGCGCCACCAGCGACGTCCAGTGCCATACATCCATCACCAGCACCGTGACCCAGGCGTCCATGGTGTTGGCCGCGTAGTTGTAGCTGATGCCGAGGGCGTTGAGGCTGTACCCCAGCAAACCGATATCGGCGCGGCCAAAAATCTGCCAGATCGTACCCACCACGTTCCACGGGATCAGCAGCGGAATGGCGAGGATGATCAGCACCAGCGACGACCAGCGCCCCTTGGTCGGCATGGTCAGGGCGATGGCGATGCCCAGCGGGATTTCGATCAGCAGCACGCAGGCCGAGTAGATGAACTGGCGCAGTAGCGAGTCATGCAAACGTGGGTCGAGCAGCACCTGCTTGTACCAATCGGCACCGACAAAGTAGCGGCTGGATTGGTCGAAGATGTCCTGCACCGAGTAGTTGACCACGGTCATCATCGGGATCACCGCACTGAACGCCACCAGCAGGAACACCGGCAACACCAGCCACCAGGCCTTGTTGTTCTGCACCTTGTTCATGGCTGCACCTCCAGCAGATAATCGTCCGCGTACACCATCAGCCACTGCGCGGGAAAGCTGATGGAGGCCTTGCCTTCGGGCACCGGTTTGTCTTCGGCCAGGCGCACCTTGAGCATGGCGCCATCCAGGTTGAGGGTAATGATCTTGTAGGTGCCAAGGTCTTCCAGGTGTGTGACATCGGCCTGCATCGCGTCGGGATTGTGCTCGTCCCACACGTGGATGAATTCCGGGCGGATGCCCACCTGCAATTTCTTGTAATCGGTGTTGGCAATGCGTTGCTGCAAGGCTTCGGACAACGGCAGATGGGTGCCGGCAAAGCGCACCCCGCCCGCCTCGGCCTGCACCTCAATCAGGTTCATCCCAGGGCTGCCGATGAAATAGCCGACAAAGGTGTGGCTCGGCCGTTCGAACAGGTCACGGGGCGTGCCAAATTGCACGATTTGCCCGCCGTACATCACCGCAATCTTGTCGGCGAAGGTCGAGGCCTCCAACTGGTCGTGGGTGACATAGACCATGGTGATGTTGAACTGCTCGTGGATCTGCTTGAGCTTGCGCCGCAGCTTCCACTTGAGGTGCGGGTCGATCACCGTCAGCGGTTCATCGAACAGGATTGCCGACACGTCGTCACGCACCAGGCCACGGCCCATGGAGACTTTCTGTTTTTCGTCGGCGGTGAGGTTGCGCGCCTTTTTGCTCAGCAGGTTTTGCAGGTCGAGGACTTCGGCAATTTCCTGCACCTTGCTGTGAATCTTCGCCTCGGCCATGCCCTGGTTGCGTAGCGGAAACGCCAGGTTGTCGAACACCGTCATGGTGTCGTACACCACCGGGAACTGGAACACCTGGGCGATGTTGCGTTTTTCCGGGGTGAGGTCGTTGACCACTTTGGTGTCGAACAACACCTGGCCTTCGGACGGGCTGAGCAGGCCGGAGATGATATTGAGCAAGGTCGACTTGCCGCAGCCCGACGGCCCGAGCAAGGCGTAGGCCCCGCCCTGCTCCCACACGTGGTTCATTTCCCGGATGGCGTAGTCCTCAGGGCCGCTCGGCGTAGGGCTGTAGCTATGCGCCAGGTTCTGCAAATGGATCTCGGCCATCAGGCAACCCTCGCGACACGGCGTCCGGGGGCTTGGACCAAACGGCCCTGACCATCGAACACAAACAGTTTATGGGTGGGGATGTACACGCGGATCGGCGCGTCGACGTCGTATTCGTGCACCCCCGGCAGGTGCAGCACCAGCAGGAAATGCTCGCTGCGCACGTGCAGAAAGGTTTCCGAACCGCTGATCTCCGCGACTTCCACGGTGACCGCCAACTCCAGGTCGTCATCGTTGCTCGGCACCAGGCTGATATGGCTGGGGCGTACGCCGAAACGGAACTCGCCTTCACCAATGGGACGCAGGTCGACGTTCAGCGGGAAGTGCACGAAATTGGCGAAGCTCACTTCGTTGCCGCTGATGCGACCTGGCATCAGGTTGATCGGCGGCTCGGAAAACAGCTCGGCGGCCAGCACCGTCTGCGGCTGGTGATACACCTCGGCGGCCTTGCCGCTCTGGATCACCCGGCCTTCGTGCAGGATCGTGGTGGTGCCGCCCAGGGCAAGGGCCTCATTGGGCTCGGTGGTGGCGTAGATGGCAATGGTGTGGCGCGCGGCGAACAGCTCGCGCATTTCCTGACGCAGCTCTTCGCGCAGTTTGTAGTCCAGGTTCACCAGCGGCTCATCGAACAGGATCAACTCGGCATCCTTGACCAGCGCGCGGGCCATGGCCGTGCGTTGCTGCTGGCCGCCGGAGAGTTCCAGCGGGTGGCGCTGGAGGAATTTTTCGATGCGCAGCATTTTCGCGGTTTCCAGCACCTTGCTCTGGATCACCTCGTGGGACACACCGGCCTGGCGCAACGGCGAGGCGATGTTTTCGAACACGGTCATGGTCGGGTAGTTGATGAACTGCTGGTACACCATCGACACGTTGCGCAGGCGCACCGGTTTTTGCGTGACATCCACGCCGTTCATCAGGATGCGGCCGCTGTTGGGCTTGTCCAGGCCGGCCATCAGGCGCATCAGGCTGGTTTTGCCGGACAGGGTGCGACCGAGCAAGACGTTGAAGGAACCCGCTTCGAAACGCAGGGTGGCGTCGTCGATCCAGGTCTGGCCTTCGACAACGCGGGAGACATTTTCCAGGGTCAATGACATGACACGACCTTTTTTATTATTGGAATGAATCTGGCAATCAGCTAGAGCGAGTTTCGTGCCAGAACCGGCAGGTGCTTGATCCGCAAGGAAATGGCAAGAATTCTATGTTCAGGAGTGAACAGAAATGAACAACTCTGGCTGAACAACTGAACACTCAGGGGGTTGACAATGAACAGTACTGAACAACACTAATTAGGCCCCCGCGCCTGCGGGGCCCCATAAAAACAATAAAAAGCAGAAGGTCGCCCATGGCCGAACCCTTGGCTCACGACACCCTTATCCAGGAATCCTGGCGCCGTTGCCGCGCCTTCGGCCTGGACCATCAGAGCACGCCCAGCTTCGACCAACTCCCCGCCGAGGGCATCAGCCAATTGCTGGAAAGCCAGCACTCGCTGGTGCAGACCACCCATCAGGAAGTGCTGCCCTACTACGAGAACATCCTCAGCAATTCCAATTGCCTGATCATGTTGGCCGACAACCAGGGCCAGGTACTGACCAGTTGGGGCACCCAGCGATTTATCGAGCCCAAGCTGGCGCGCGGTTTCAACCCTGGCGCCAGTTGGATGGAGCGCTCCAGCGGCACCAATGCCATCGGCACCGCCCTGGCGTGTGCCCAGGCCGTGCATATCGAGCACGATGAACACTTCCTCAAGGCCAACCGTTTCATGACCGGCTCGGCGGCGCCGATCTTCGATGCCCAGCGCGAAATCATCGCGGTGCTGGATGTGTCCAGCGACAGCTACCTGCCGCCCTCCCACACCCTGGGCATGGTCAAGATGATGAGCCAGACCGTGGAAAACCGGCTGATCCTCAACCTGTTTCGCGGAGAGCACTTCCAACTGACCTTCAACACTGGCCTGAGCAACCTCGACAGCCAGTGGGCCGGCCTATTGATTTTTGATGAGAGCGGCCAGGTGCTGTCGGCCAACCGGCGTGCCGACAACCTGCTGGGCATCAGCTTGTCGCGGGTGATGATCGACAGTTTGTTCAAGGTGTCATTGCTGGAGCTGTTGAACCAGCCAGAAGGGCTGCCCTTCTCTCTGCAAGCCGCGGGACGCAACCGTTTCCAGTGCTTGCTCAGACGCCCCAAGCAGATGCCGGTGCAGGCGCGTGTGTTCACCGAGCCGACGCCACCGAAGCCGGCGTCGATTGGCCTCAAGACCTTGCATTTTGGCGATGTGCGCGTGGAAAAAGCCGTGCGCCAGGCCGAACGTTTACTGGAGAAGGACATTCCGCTGCTGATCCACGGCGAGACCGGCGTGGGCAAGGAAGTGTTCGTCAAAGCCCTGCACCAGGCCAGTTCGCGCAGCCAGAAGGCATTTATCGCGGTGAACTGTGCGGCGATTCCCGCTGAGCTTGTGGAATCGGAACTGTTCGGCTACGAAAAAGGCGCCTTTACCGGCGCCAATCAGAAAGGCAGCATCGGCCTGATCCGCAAGGCCGACAAGGGCACGCTGTTTCTAGATGAGATCGGCGATATGCCCCTGCCAACCCAGGCGCGTCTACTGCGGGTGCTACAGGAACGTTGCGTGCAACCGGTCGGCAGCAGCGAGTTGTTCCCGGTGGATTTGCGCATCATCTCGGCCACCAACCGCGCACTGCGGGACTTGGTGCAGGCCGGGCGTTTCCGTGAGGACTTGTACTACCGCATCGGCGGCCTGACCCTGGAACTGCCGCCGTTGCGCGAACGCACCGATAAGCAGGCACTGTTCCAGCAACTGTGGCAGCAACACCGCGAGCCGACTCAATGGGCGGGCCTGAGCGCCGAAGTGCTGGCGCTGTTCGAGCAGCATCCGTGGCCGGGGAACCTGCGTCAGGTGAGCAGCGTGTTGCAGGTGGCACTGGCCATGGCTGAAGAACAGCCGATCCGTGCAGAGCACCTGCCGGATGATTTTTTTGTGGACTTGAAGGTGGAGCCGCCGCTGCCCACCAGTGAATATCTGGATGACAGCATCGACCTGAACCAGCGCTTGAAGGCGGCGGGCGGCAACATCTCCCACCTGGCGCGGGAGCTGGGGGTGAGCCGCAACACCTTGTACAAGCGCCTGCGCCAGCACGAAAGCTAACGCGGCTTGACCACCACCAACAGGTCGGTGAAGTACTCCACCTGGATCGGCAAGTTGTCCGCCAGTGACGACAGCGCCGCCGCCGTGTCATCCAGCTTGAACACGCCGGACACCCGCAAGTTTTGCAGGGCCTGGGGATCGAAGCGCAGCATGCCGTGGCGGTAGCTGGCGAGGGTTTGCAGCACCTCGCTCAGGGGTTGGTCGTTGACCTTGAGCAGGCCACGGGTCCAGGCGTCCGGGTCGCTGTTGCCGATGGATTGCGGCGGCTGGGCGCGACCGTGGTCGAGGACCGAACGCTGGCCGGCGGTGACCTTCACACCGTCACTGGCATCACCTTGGACCGCGACGGTGGACTCGATCACCGTGACCACCGTGGTGCCGTCTGCCGCACGCTTGACCAGATATCGCGTGCCCAAAGCCGTCGCCGTGCCCTGGTCGGTACGCACCACGAAGGGCCGTTGCGCATCCTTGGCCACGTCCACCCAGAGCTCGCCTTGCAGCAGTTCGATGACCCGTTGATGGCCGTCGAACTTCACGTCCACCGCCGAATTGCTGTTGAGCTGCAACTGGCTGCCGTCTTCGAGGGCAATCTGGCGGCGCTCGCCAACGCCGGTGCGTTGGTCGGCCATCCAGACCGGCAGGTGTTGCAGGCCCAGCCAGCCGCACAGGACTACGCCGAGCAAGCCCACCACTTGCGCACCGCGTGGACGTCGCGGGGCGAATGCGCGGTTCAGGGCCATGCGTGCGGGTTTGGCCGGCAGCGTATCGAGGCTGCCCCATAACGCGCCCATGCGTTCGATAGCCACGGCGTGGCGCGGGTCGGCCGACCGCCAGGTGTTGAACGCCTGGCGGTCGGCTTCGGTGACGTTTTCGTCGTGCAGGCGGGTCAGCCACTGTGCCGCTTGCTGGATGATCTGTTCGGAACTCATGCCAGCGGGTCTGCCGGGTGCAGGCTGTGATAACAGTGCACCAAGGCGCTGGAGATATAGTTTTTGACGGTGCTGGAGGACACGTCCAGGCGCGTGGCGATTTCGCTGTAGGTCAACCCATCGAGGCGACTCAACAGAAACGCTTCGCGCGCCTTGGCCGGCAACCCGGCGAGCATTTCTGCGATGCGCTCCAGGGCTTGCAGTGCCACATGAATGGCCGCCGGGTCGGGCATGCCGGCGTCTTCGCACTGGATCACCAGGGCTTCCATGTAGGCTTTTTCGATGCGACGACGACGGGCGCTGTCGATCAGCAACCGCCCTGCCGTGGTGGCCAGGAACGCGCGCGGCTCTTTGATCTGTTGGGGTTCGGCCAGCATCAATACGCGAATGAAGGCGTCATGGGCAAGGTCGGCAGCATGTTGGGAACACCCGAGTTTCTTGCGCAGCCAGCCGTGCAACCAGCCGTGGTGCTCGCTGTACATCGCCGTAAGGGTCTGCTGCCGGACGGAGTCGCCCAGCGCGGCCGGAATGTCATGCATGCGCAAAAATATCTCAAATGGGAAGAGTTACCAATTGCGCAGACAATGCCAGTAAATCGGGGTTTGGGCAAGGGCTCAGCGCCAGCTCCAGGAGACGCCGGTGTAGATGCCACGGCCATCCGCCGGCGTCGAACGCGCGACATCCAGGCCTTTATCGTCATACCCCGGCGTGACGGTATTGGCGTAACGGCGGTTGGTGAGGTTGCGCAGATCGACCCAGGCTTGCCAATCCTGCTGGGGGGCGTCGTAGCCGAAGGTGGCGCCGAGTAGGGTGTAGGACGCGGCGTAGTAGGAGTTGGCGTAGTCCACCGCCACTTTTGATGAATGCTCGGTGTTGAGGCTGGTGTAGAAACCGGTCGGATGGCTGTAGCGCACTTGCGCCTGATAGTAGTGCTTGGGGATGCCCGGCAAGGTGTTGTCGCCGAAACGGTCGTCATCACGGTAATGGAAGTCACTGAAGGTGTAGGGCCTGGCGCAGGGTGAGCTGGCCGTTGCGGCCGCCCTCCCACAACGGGCTCAGCAGGCTCAACTCCACGCCCTGGTGAATCGTCGGGCTGGCATTGTTTTCGGCGACGATGGCGTTGCTGGTCGACGTCTGGGCCTGGGTTTCCACGGTGAGCAATTCGTGGCGCACTTCGGAGCGGTACAGCGCCAGGTCCCACTGGCCGAGCCATGCTTCACCACGTCCGCCGATTTCCAGGGTGGTGGCGGTCTGGTTTTTCAGGCTCACGCCTTCACGCTGCAGGCCGGTGGCCGCTCCACTGTTTTTAGGAAAGTATTTGTTCGAACCCCAGATCATCGACCACGCATGCGGCGGCTCGACCGAACGGCTCAGGTTGCCGTACACCTGTAGTTGCGGGGTGAAGTCATACCGCAGCCCAATGCGAGGGGCGTAGTCCCAGTCGTGCTGGCTGAGCGGCGCCTGCCCCTCAGGATAGGTAACTTGGGTTTCGCGACGGGTGTAGATCGCCGCCAGGCCGGTGGTCAGCCACAGGTCCGGAACCAGTTCGAGGTCGTTGCCGATATGCAGCACAGTATCGGAGCCCAGGTAGCTGTAGTCACGGGTCTTGGTGCCTGGCGCGTAGCCAGCGGTGTTGCCGGCCGGCGTGCGCACGTATTCCGAGGCACCGTTGTTGGGCATCGCCTGGGTGGTGCGCAGGCCGACGGTGGTTTTGCTGTCGTGGCCGAACAGCGTGTCCTGGCGGATGTAATTGAGGGTGCTGCTGATGTCGGTGTAGGCGACTTTCAGCCGGTTGGTGCCTTCGCGCAGGTCCATCGGGTAGTCGTGGTACGCCAGGCCAACTTCGACCCGGGAGCTGTCATCCAGTTGCAAGGTGGTTTTGTTGGCGATCCAGGTCGACCCCGGTTGCAGGCGCTTGGAATCGCGGGCGGCGTTGAGGCTGTTGGCCGCGCGTGGGTCGTGGCTGATCTGGCTGCGCGTGAGTTTGCCAGGGGTGTCGTTGGTGGTTTCGCGGTAGCGGAAGTAGAAGCGGGTTTCCAGGTCCGGGTTGAACCGGTAGCCGAAGTTCGCCGCCACGCCCTTGCCGGTGGCGGCGCTCTGCCGTTGGTAGCCGTCGGACTCGGAGTCGGTGAGGCCAATGTAGTAGTCGGCATCCCCGAGCACCTGGCCCGAGCTGATTTCGCGCTGGGCATAACCTTTGCTGCCGGCTTCATAGCGCAGTTGCAGCTTGGGCGCGTCGTAGCCGGTACGCGTCACGTAGTTGACGGCGCCGCCGAGGGCCAAGGCGCCCTGGTCAAAGCCGTTGGCGCCACGCAGCACCTCGACGCGGCTTTGCCACAACGGGTCTTTCAGCTCATAAGGTGTGCCGCCGGGGCCGGTCAGCGGCAGGCCGTCGAACATTTCGTACAGGCCGGAGGCATGGGAACCGGGGCTGCGGTTCAGGCCCGAACCACGAATCGAGAGTTTCACCCCTTCGTTGTTCGCCGCCTTGGCGTATACCCCGGCCTGGTACTTGAATACGTCTTCGTTGGTGCTCACCCGCCCCTGCTGCACGCTGTCCATGTCGATGTAATTGGTGCCGCCGGGCACGCTCTTGAGCTGCGCCTCGGCCACTTCCCCCGCACTGGCTTCGCTGCTGGTGACTTCGACCGGGGCCAATTGCAGGTCTTCGGCATGCACCAGTGAGCTTAACGTCAGGGCGGCAAACAGCAACGGAGGGTGGCGCAACAGCATCGGGCAGGTCCTTGGAATTCGGGGGGCACGTGGTGGGAAGGCTGGGACGCCCGCCAGGTCACTCCTTATTAACGGACCAGACCCTTCCGACAACAGTGTCGGATCGGGATTATTTGCTAAGTCCGAAATCGAATTACCACATGCAAACTCAGTATTTAAAGAAATAACCGCCACGCATTACTGTGGAGTCACTGAGTCACCCACGCACCCCGAGATCGCCCCCATGCAAGTATCCGCCACCGTCATCGACTTCACTCTCCACCGTAAACGCCGCCAAGCGCGTGCAGCGGCCGAGTTGATGTGGGCGATGTACGCAGCGCGTGCCGGCCTGGCGGTGTTTGCCGCTCAAGCCGCCTCGTCCAGCGATACCCGCCGGGCGTAAGGCCGATGAACTTCCTGCACGTGATTCCCGAACCACCTGAACCGCTGCCCAAGCCCAGCACTGACGATGATGTGATCAGCCAGTGCGTCGCCCACAACCTGCAACGCCTGCGCAGTAAACGCCATTTGTCCCTGGATGGATTGGCGCGCGCCTGTGGCGTGAGCAGGGCGATGCTGGCGCAGATCGAATCCGGGCGTAGCGTGCCGTCGATCAAGGTGCTGTGCAAAATTGCCAAGGGTCTGAAGGTGTCGGTGGCGGCGTTTCTGGAGGACCGAGCATTTGAGGGGGTGGAGGTGCTGCCGGCGCAACAGAGCAAGCGCCTGGTCAGTGCCGATGGTGCGTTTATCAGCCGAGCGTTGTTCCCCTACGATACGGCGCGCCAGTCAGAGTTCTACGAGATCCGCCTGCGGGCGCTGGGCGAGGAGATTTCCGAAGGCCACGGGCCCGGCATCCAGGAAAACCTGGTGGTGGCCCAAGGGGTGTTGGAGGTCAGCGTCAACGATGAGCGCTACCTCCTTTCTACCGGCGACTCGATCCTGTTCTACGCCGATCAGCCCCACCGCTACCGCAACCCGGCAGACAGCGAGGCGGTGGCCTTCCTGGTGATCACTTACCCAGAGCGCCTGGACTGAAATGCAAAACGCCCCGAATCATCGGGGCGTTTTTTAGTGCGCCGGACCTATCAGCAGGTGCAGCACATCATCGGCATGCCGTTGCAGCTCATCATCATCGGCATGGCGCAGTCGTTCATCATTTTGTTCATCAGCATGCAGCAGTTTTTCATCATGTCCATGCTCATGCCCGGCATTGGCATCATTTTGCACATCATGCTGTCACCCATCAGGGTGCATTCCATCACGCACTTCATCATCGGCATTGGCATGCCCATCATCGGCATCATGTTCATGCCTGTCATCATGGCCATGGCATCGGCCCGACATGCACATCATCGACATGTTGGCGCACTGCATCATCATCGGCATGCCACAGTTCATCATCATCGCCATCATTTCGGCGTTGGTCTTGAACTGAGCCATGTCCATGCCGGCGGCCGGCTTCATGGTGCACATCATGGCATCCGCGGCCATTTCGCATTTCATGGTGGCCATCATCATCGGCATGCCCATCATCGGCATCATTGGCATGGCGGTGTTCATTGGCATCTGCATGGCATTCATCATCTTCGAAACTCCGTAATCGACAGGAAATGAGCAAGTTCTGGCGCCGATTCTAAAGCCGGAGAACGGCGACGCAAGACGGCGGCAGAGCAGCAGGAATGGGTGTTTGAAGGGAAGCTTAGTTTAAGGAAACAGCTGCAACGGTTGTAAAGGCGACGATTTCGACACTATTGCAACGTCAATGACTGCTGTATTTCTTCATTTGACGCTATGGATATTCGATAAAGGAATAGCGACCAATCTTAAGGAAATAAACGTTCTAACGGATTGGGAAGAAGTAAAAAATCGACACCTCATGACCTGGGAAGCTAAAACCTAGCCTCCCGACAACGTCATCTAAATCCAGCGTTTAGTTACACTGCACGCTGACATTACTCGCGCTGAACTGTGACCACCCACCTCGCGTAGAGTGAATCACTTGATTTTGGATTCCTGGGTGCGCGGTTGCCTGGGTGCTAACACTTTGACCTCCAGGGCTGTTTTCTGTAGTAAATCTGAAGCTGATATGACAAGTATGGGGCTTATCGTCGGTATTGGTCGCGAATACATCCAATCCGGACTGGTCCTGGCGAACCGCTGTAGAAAACTGCGCATGGGCCAAGGTTGAAAACAATACTGCAAGTGTGCCTATCAGTAATTTCTTCATTGGAAACGTCTCCGTTCATTGATCGAAATACTGTGAAAGCCAAACTGCAGCACAGTACGTACAACTGTAGCTGGTTCGTAGACGCTGTCGCGCCCTCGCAAAATCCTCAACTATCGAAAATTTTCAGCGCCTGCATCAGTTCTTCCGCCTCTGATCCCGGAACAAACCGGAATCCATACATCTCATCAGTGCTGAGGATTTCTCCCAGTACCTCCAGCAATTGCGCCTCAGTCGGGGAATCACGCAGTAACTTGTGCGCGGGCAGTAGCAAATCGGACGAAACGCCTTGAACACTCGCCACATCGATCACGGCAAACAGGATAAAGCGCAAACGAATTTCTCTTTCAGTAGGCCAAACCGTTTTTCGCTTACCCATGGTAAAGGCCTCACATTTCAGAAAAATCCGAGGCTATTGATGACCGAGGGGTGTTTCAAGCATTGGGCGGCAAGATAGGCCAATTCCTACGTGGGAAAGGGAAACACCGCACCTTTATGCTGACGCTGCGCTGTTTATTGCACCGGCAGGAAGTTCATCAGCAACAAACTCTGCGCATAGTTCAAACCGATACGGCGGTAGCGTTCATCGAGCATCTGGGTCAGCAGGTCTAGGCGCGCGACGATCTTGCCGAACTCCACCGCGAAACTAAGGTTGCTGCCCTCCTCCGAAATCTCGTTGGAAAACAGCAGCAGCACGCCATTCGCATCCTGGCGCTTGCTCAGCAGCCAGGTGGCCTTTTCGATATTACGCGCGGCATTGCTGACGAACTGCGGGTTGATCGAATCGGTGATATAGAACTCGGTGCGTCCACCATGCGCGGTCACGATCATGCTGCCAATGGCATAGATGAAAGCGCCGACCCGGTCGCCCTTGAAGTCCGGCCCCAAGGAATAACTCAGCGCCGCCAGGTCACGACGATCGCCCAGTGCCGGCAGGGATCGACGTTGCTCGATGGCCTGGCGAATCTCCCGCGCTGCGGTCACCGCGTCCGGGTACCCCGACTGCCGCCACTGGCTGGGATTACGCAGATAGAGCTTGTTCATCAGCAGATACAAGCTCTGCAGGTTGTCGCGCATGCCCAGCGTCGCCATGCGATCGACACTGGTCTGGAAGAACTCATCGGGCTTGCCATTGCTGAACTGCTTGGCGATATCCCGGCCCTGTTGCTGGCTGCAACCGGCGGCACAGAGCATCAGCAAGGCTGCCAGCAGCAAAGGCTGGCGAATCCGTCGACGGTTGAAACAAGGAAACGTGCGATCCATCGGCACCCGATCTGGCTCATCTGCCCACGCGGGGGATCGGCGGGGCTGGGACAAGGATAGAGCGGAGAAATCCAGAAAAGTGCAGTGGCCCCAGGCAGATAGTTGTAACCAGAGACCGCTGGGGCCGATGAATCCGCCCAAACGTGAAGAATTTTTTCCAGGCTCTATACTGATTGCAACAGTTGCGTGTGTTGTTGGCGATCCAGGGTGGAATCTCAACCTTTGAACGGCCTGGCGCGTTTGTCTACATCGCCCACGGCATACTCACCAGCAGCTGTACATGAGGGTGACGGCAATGAAACATCCAATTCGTGCACAAATGGTTGTTCAAGTGATTTGCCTGCTTTCGGTGGCCCAGCTTTTTTGCTGAGCTGCGTTTCACGGCGTTAAAACCCAGCCGCCGTTGCGGCGGTGGAAGGTATTGCCAACGACAACCCCGCCTCTGGCCCGACAAGTGATTGCCGGGCCAGACCGTGCAGCTACAACAAGACAGTGGCCAGCATGCCCAAGGCGCCCAGGCAAAACCCGATCAATGCGCCTCGTCCGGGGAACTCCTGGAACAGCCCCCAGATCACGACCGGCTCCAGCAGCAATAACGAAGTCACGGAAACCACCGTGACCACCCAGATATCACCCACCGCCCGATAACCCAGCCAATACGCCCCCAACAGACAAAGCCCCGCGAAACACATCACCACTACCGGCATGATGAAGGCTTGCCATGAGCCGTCGCCAGCCTGGGCCAGCCTGGCGGTAACGACCTCGCTGTAGATTGCACAAAACTCACCAACGATCATCAAGCCTAGAGCAGAAACTCCGAGTAATTCTTTGGACATATCAAAAACTCCTTCGTATTCAACGCACTGTTTTTCAACGCCCAGCGGGCAATGCCGCAGCCGAGGGTTTCGTCGCAGAGATACGAAGCAGCCTTGAACAGGCCTGAATTGCCGAAGTGCTTTTGCATGCTCATGTCCTTATATAGGGGGTGAGTCTCGGCGCCTCGATAAGACGCTGGCTCCGATCATACGGTTGGCCGGCGGTTTTGAACACTCGGGGCACAATTGGCATGAGCGGCATTAAAAATTTGCAATCCCCCTAGCCGCCTTACGTGATGATCGGGCTATGATCGGCCATCTGAACCGGACGCCCTATGCCCCATGCCCGTTGACCTGCAAGCCCTTTATCCCAAACTGATCCACTTGATGCTGGATACGGTCTTCGTCGTCGACAGCGATAACCAGATTGTCTTCGTAAGTGATGCCTGCGAGGCACTGCTCGGTTACCGCGCCCAAGAGCTCACCGGCACCCTGATCACCGACTACATGCACCCTGAAGACCTGGCGCGCACGCGTGCCTCCATTGTTCGGGTCATGAATGGCCAACCCCATGTCGACTTCCGCAATCGTTACCTGCGCAAGGACGGCAGCGTCGTGCACATCCTGTGGGCGGCCTTCTGGTCCAAGGACGTCGGTGCGCGGATCGGTGTCGCACGGGACGTCACGGCGCTCACCCAGGCCGAGGAAGAACTACGCTTCCTTGCTCATCATGATCCACTGACGGCCCTTACCAATCGCTCGCTGTTCAATGATCGGCTGGACCAGGCCCTGCACGCTGCGCGGCGTCACAACCACACGCTTGCGTTGCTGTTTCTGGACATCAATGACTTCAAGGGCATCAATGATGTCCACGGCCATGCCATGGGCGATCGCGTACTGTGCGTGATTGCCCGACGACTGGAGCGCTGCGTACGCGAAAGCGACCTGGTGGCGCGGATGGGCGGGGATGAATTCACGGTGCTGATCACGGACATCCAGTCGCAGGACGCAGTAGCCGGGAAAGTGGCGCAGATCCTGGCGGTCATGGCTGAGCCGTTGGGCGCTGAGTTTGGCGGGGTGAAGATGCCGTCCTGCAGCGTCGGCGTGGCGTTTTATCCGGGGGATGGAGAGGATGCGGATACGCTGTTGAGTCATGCGGATGGGGAGATGTATCGGGTGAAAAGGTTGCGCTGCAACTGACCGACACCAAGCAAATGCCCCGACAGGTCAGGGCATTTTCAATGCCTTACGCGACTCACCAGAGCTTCTTGGACCAAGAAGCACTCGCGGTGGGTCTGCCTGCATTACTTGGCTTGGCGCAGCACAAGCTCAGACAGACGGGTCTTCACCCGGAAGCAGAATTCACGGATTTGAAATTGATAGGCGGGCATGACCATATAGTTCAAATCAGGACCCAATGAGTCTTTGATTTCCATGTATTTAGCGGTCTTGGCAGCAATGGCTTGGTATTCCGCCTCGTATTTAACGTAGGACGGCTTGTTGTAAACCTTCAGAACATCCAGCTCTTTACGGCATTGCTCGGCGCGAGTTGTTTCCGACTCTGGCTGAGCGGCCTCTGGAGAGGTATGGGCTGGAGCGTCAGCAACAGGGGCAGCCTCATATCGCACGGTGTAATTGGCAGACGACGCAGGTGCGACTTCAGGTGGTACTTCATGGACGACGGCGGGGGGCGGAGTCACTTCAGTTTTTTCTGGAGTTTTCGTAGCGCATCCCGCGAGGGCAAGTCCTACCACTACAACGATGCCACACATTTTATCCATCGGTTTCACCAAGAAGTAATTATGGTTGGCTGAGTCGTTAGGTTCTGGGTAAAAGCAATAGCTCACTCAATGTTCGAGTGTAAATTTCTACCAGACTCAAGGCGCTCAGCCTCTCTTCCTTGAGCGCACAGACGGGTAATAGTAGTAAAAAAACAAAGAGATGACGAGAAAAAGCTCGATCGCAGAGCAGATGATAGGGGCCATGCAAGACATGCATCCGCCAAGCCCTTCAAATAGGCAAAATTTCGGAGCACCTATGCTGAAGGTCCTCAATAACAACGGCCCGGAATGGGGCCGTTGTGATGTTGGCCATTAAGACTTGACCCAATCCAAGTCTACCGCCCCCTGAATACCGTCAACCTGGCCCTTGCTGCTGTGCTGCCACCACTCCCAGCTTTTGCCCTTGGCGCTCCAGGTTTCAGGTACCGTGGGCTGAGCCACCTCCCAATGAGCAATCCACAGCGGGCACTCACTGAAGTCGTACTTGCGCCAGGCCACGCGGTTACTCCAGATGCTGGGAGAGGCGTAAATATGCGGGTATGCCCCCTCCAGCAGCGAAACCCTGACCAGCGTCACCAACTGAAACAGGGCATCGGCCATCTGATCCGGGCTGGCACCTTCGTTGCGATTGGTCTCGACATCAATCACCAGCCTATCCCGCCCGGCTTTGAACGCCACCTCGGCCAAACGCCCCTTGATGTTGTTCAACTGCTCGCACGGAGTACTGCTCAAGGCACGGAAATAATGATAGACCCCGGCTTTCAAACCGTTTGCCTGCATACCTTGAAAGTTCGTGACAAATTTTGGATCGGTGTAGTCTCCACCCTCCGTCATTTTGGCGATTGCATGGGTGATGCCCGCCTTCGCAACGCGGCTCCAGTCAATATCGCCCTGCCAGCGCGACACATCGATGCCCCGCGCATTGTCGTTTTTTATCGGTTCGTTGCAATTCATCTGTGCGTTCCTGCCATGGATGTCGGGTCAATTCTTTCATCGACATACATCGGCAATGCACTATGGGGATACCGCACCCGGCGATAACGAAATCGCAGGCATAAAAAATCCCGCAAAGCCTCTGGCTCGCGGGATTTCTCGTTCATGTTTGGCGGGAACCCATGGATTCGAACCCTGGAGACGCTATTAACGTCCACCGGTTTTCGAGACCGATTTGCAAACTCCAGCGGGCTGTGGCCTTGAGGGCTCACGGAGTTCCCTAATTCACCAGTAGCAACTAGGCCTTAAAGCCTCACTCCACAAGGGGTGGATTTTTAGTTTTGGAACTGTCAACCCTTCCCCGCCGCCCTGCAGACCGAGCGTTGCCCCCATTGCAAACCTGCTGCTACCCTTTCTGCTCCACAGAGGAACAGCTATGCCGAACTAAGAACTACTCCCTTTCCTGCGGTCCAAAATCACCGAAAACTAACTCGCCCTTGAAGCGGTCATTATGGAGCTGACGAGCTGAGTTGAGCAGTGAGGCGTTACGGGAATCACCGAAAAGGTGCGAGGAGTTCTGGACACACTCGACCGGAACGAGGAACTCATCAAGATATTGCTAACCGTTCTCAACCCCCTCTGATTAATCGTGCGGGCGTCTATCTGACGATTCTGTTGCAAACGTCGATTCTTCTAGACTGACCGCAGAAATTCCATTTTTTTGCGAGCCGCTACGCGAAATCTGTTCCCAGCGTACTCTGCTCAACGCAAAAGTTTGACTATCAAGCGAGTACTTTTCTAAGGAGAAAACCATGGCCGACCTTTTCAACAGAATCGGCCAAAAGGTGTCAATCGAGAAGATGTATTAACTCGACGGGCCTCCTGCACCGCCCAGTTAACGCAGGTAGTTACTCCGCAATTGCCTCTTCCTTCAGACTCAAGCGGAAAGTGTCGCGAGCAGTTTTCCCCACGTAGGTGGTGAGAGCGTAATTCGCCGTGCCGCCGACGATGACCCCGATTCCGAACGGAATCACTTTTGCTGCGGCTTTTTGAGTGAACGAGATGCCGATTTTCGCGAACAGTTCCTTAATGACCTGAAGCGTCGGCCCCTTCAAATATTGATACACCATACGCACGCCGGCCTTGCTGGCGATTTTGGTTGCGCTTGAAGACCCCATCTGCTCCAGCGAGCCGTATAACGCGATGATGTACGACATGTGCTTGGCATCTTCGTTGGACATCTTGCCGTTTATTGCCACCGCCAGGCACATGGTCATATCGATCTGCAGCTTCATGCACACCGAGATATCCGCTAGCCCTCCCCCAACAGCGCTCACCACAGTGCCGATACCGGGAATGACACCCGGAAGAGCCGTGGCTGCGCCAGAGGTCGCTGCTAGCTTTGAATAACGGCTGATAATTTTGTCGACAACTGCGTCTTGAATCTTTTCGTCCGTGGCGGACGGCGCCGAGCTGCGTGCCTGGTTTTCATATTGCGTAACCAGTTCGCGGGCGTCCTGCGGGCTGATGGCGATGGCTTCCACCATCTTCATCAAGGAGGAGCTGTCTTCGTCTTTTTCTGTGGTCATGCCGAATTCCTTTCGAGAGATATTTATCAGCTGTTTTCGAGCCTGAAAGCTGACGCGAAGGTTCGCACAAATGATATCAAAATGACACCTAGCTCATGACCATACTCACTACAACAAACCAATTCGAGCAACCAAAATGAAGATCCCTTTCATCAAGGCTATTGCCTGCCTTTCGACTGCAAGCCTGTGCCAAAGAAGAATGTTGTTCTGGGCCAGCTGTTCGACCGATACGAGAGAGAAATCATCCCCGGCAAAGCGCCGAAGACACAGAGTTATAACCTGCTCTGCCTAAAGCAGATGCACAAAGCCATCGGAGCGGTGACGCCGAAGATCATCGCCCAGTACCGAGACGGCCGAACAGCGAAGGTGCGAGCGAACCGCGAGATCTCCTAGCTATTGCACATCTACAACATCGCACGGGAGTGGGGATTAACCCAGAACAACTCAGCCGCCGCCGTGCGCAAGAACAAAGAGGCAACACAAAATTTTTATGCGACCGAGGAAATCTCGAGCGCGGTGTATAGCATTGCCGCCTCAGAACTACGTGACGCGATGGACCTCGCGTACCTCACCGGATAGCGCCGCGCCGATGTACGGTCGATGCGTGAGGCGGATGCAATCCATGAGTCCCTGCAGGTCGTTCAGGGAAAGACGGCCAAGAAACTGCGCATCCGTCGTAAAGGAAAGATTGTGAACTATGGACATAGCCACAGAGCAGTCATGGTCTGCTGTTGACTCTGATCTCTGATGTCCATACTTCACCTCCATTTTCCCGCGAAAAATCTAGGGGGTGCCCATACGTCATTGCATTGATCCAACCCTCTATTAGCTAGCTGCATCGCATTTGACCTTTTTTCAGCTGACGTCCCTAAGCACTTGCGCATATGCGTAATTTCATGGACTTGACCGGTCGCTTGCATTGACTTGACCAGCACACTGGTTAGCCTTGACCGTCAGAAATCGGCCAAAAGCGGTCGCCCAACTGCTTCACCCTCGCTTAAGGACCAGCCAAGTGATATACCGCGCTTGGGTCTAATGCATGACACAAACAGGCAGTCTCAAGATGCGATTCTCAATTTATAGCGGATTGGTTTTGGTGGGCTACTCGGCGCTCGATTACGGAGATCCCCCGATGGGCGTTGCTTTCGGCCAATTCGAACCTGCCGATGGGTACGCAGCTATCCAGAACCAGTGCTCCACGAACCATCACGACCAGACCGTTCTGGATCTTTCTGTTCAGACCGAAGCGGGTCTGGTCATTCCATGTGCGGGTCTGGCCATCTTGGATTACTCCGAAGAGCTCGCGCCACCGTGCATCGAAGTGAACATTTTCGGCATTCCACATCCGCTCTATGGCGAGCTGTTTCCTCAGCACGTCACCCTGTATGAGCGTCAATTCAGCTAATCGGAATGTCCCGCCGATGTCCGCTTCGGATTGAGGACTCAACCGGCCATTAGCTGTCCTTCACGAAGGGCAGCTTTGGGTCGTTTTCTGACTCTCACGGCGGCCAGAAAACGGCCAATTGAATCGCACTGGATCCGCTCCTGTTGGTGTCGAGCGGCGACGGCGGCCTAATGGGGTCAGCGGTTTCGAGAATCAGCGCTTCGGTTGCAAGCAACTCGACCGTCTTGCCATCCGGTGGAAACACCCGGCGGTTGTTGTCTTTGAGCCAGGTGTGTAGCCCGACGTCCCGCGGATGCGAGCGGCGAAGGCGCATTTGGAGAGGTAAAGCGGCAGCATTTGAAGAAGATCCCGAGAGGAATTGAAAGGGGATTTACGGACATTCCCCCTCCGATTCGATCTGTGAGTTGGAACTACTTGGCGAAGTGGGCTTCCATGTATGTCAGCAATGTCGAGGTAGTCAATTGGCTCTCGGGAAGCACATCATGCTTAACATCTTCATCAGCTTCCTTGTTTGCCACCGCAATAGCGAATTCGCCTGGCTTGCTTTCCATCGTCATAACGATGATTCGGTTTTTTGTGGCAGTACAGTCGAGCACAGCAGAATGGCCGTCTCGAATATACAAAGGTCCACAAGACACCGATGCTCCGTCGTAAAGTTTGGTAAAAACACTGACAGCCTCCGCCGCCGCCATCATCAGCTGTTCACCAATTGCCATGTGTTCACCTCATGCTTATAAAAAACACATGGAAACACATTCCGAGCGATCATGAATAGCCAAAAGCCACTACCAAAATTCACCTTATAAAGTTCAGAGTTTCAACGCGGCCACTTCAATTGCAAATCATTGAATTTCAGTAAGCTGGCGACCCACCTGCTAACGCTTTCCCGCGGGTTTCATGCCCCGCGTCCCTCGGACTCCGCCAGGGTCACCGGCGACCTATCAGTGCTTCGTTTTGATGCAACAAGCTACAGACCTGGTATTACGTGGCCTTCAAAGCATCACGTCTGACCATTCCTTGAGGGCGGCACATCGTACACGCCCAATCGCTTGGCCGCCCAGCGGTCGTACTGGCCGATGGCGACATCAGAATTCATCGATATTGGCGGCGCCAGCTTACTGCTGGACTTAGCAAACAAGAGATCACGATGTGGGTTTACAGGAGGATTGGCGCCACTGCCAAACCATCAAAATAGGCAAAGTTTCGGAACGCCTATCAAAAACCTCCGTTAACTACCCAAACCCCAGAAACACGAAAGCCCCGCATTCGCGGGGCTTTCGTTTGAATCTTGGCGGGAAACCAGGGATTCGAACCCTGGAGACGCTATTAACGTCCGCCGGTTTTCAAGACCGGTGCATTCAACCACTCTGCCAATTTCCCTTGTGCATCACAGGATTATAGTAGCCCATCCCGTCTCAGCGGGCGCCATAATACCCGAATGAAACACACTGTCAAACTCTTGCCATAGCTTGTTACAGAGCGTCTGTTATGATCTTTGCGACTGAACGTTTCAAAACCGAAGGAGTGTCGCCATGCGCGAACAGAATTACGCAGTGAATGGTAACGCGCAGGCTGAGCAGCTTGAAGTCAGCCGCGTGTTGCGCAACACCTATGGCTTGCTCGCCCTTACCCTCGCATTCAGCGGCGTGATGGCGTTCGTGGCCCAGCAGATGCGCGTCGGCTACCCGAATATCTTTGTCGTGCTGATCGGCTTCTATGGTCTGTTCTTCCTGACCAACAAGCTGCGTGATTCGGCCTGGGGCCTGGTATCGGCATTTGCCTTGACCGGTTTCATGGGCTTTATCCTCGGCCCGATCCTCAACCGTTACCTCGGCATGGCCGGCGGCGCGGAAGTGGTCAGCTCGGCGTTTGCCATGACCGCACTGGTGTTTGGCGGCCTGTCGGCCTACGTGCTGATCACCCGCAAGGACATGAGCTTCCTGGGTGGTTTCATCACCGCGGGTTTCTTCGTATTGCTGGCGGCCGTGGTGGCGAGCATGTTCTTCCAGATCAGCGGCCTGCAACTGGCGATCAGCGCAGGTTTCGTGCTGTTCTCTTCGGTGTGCATCCTGTTCCAGACCAGTGCGATCATCCACGGTGGTGAGCGTAACTACATCATGGCGACCGTCAGCCTGTATGTGTCGATCTACAACCTGTTCATCAGCCTGTTGCAGATCTTCGGCATCATGAGCCGCGACGACTGATTGTCAGCGCAATAAAAAATGCCCCGCATCGAAAGATGCGGGGCATTTTTGTTTCAAGGGACTTAATACTGGTTGGGCTCCATTTCCAGATCGACCTTGAAGCGCTCTGCAATGTCGCGCTGGATACGCTGGGCCAAGTTCGCAATATCGTGCCCCGTGGCGTCGCCGTAGTTGACCAGCACCAGCGCCTGCAATTTATGCACGCCAGCATCGCCGTCACGAAAGCCCTTCCAGCCGGCCTTGTCGATCAGCCAGCCGGCCGCTAGCTTCATCTGCCCATCGGCCTGTGGGTACGCCACCAGGTCCGGATACAGCGCCTGCAGCTCAGCCGCCAGCGCTTGGGACACCAGCGGGTTCTTGAAGAAGCTGCCCGCATTGCCCAGCTCTGCCGGGTCGGGCAGTTTTTCCCGGCGGATGCTGCAGATCGCGCGGCTGACATCACTCGGTGTCGCCTGGGTGATCCCCTGCCCCGCCAGGCGCTGCTGCACCGGGCCGTAGTCGAGTTTGAGATGGCTGGCACGGCTCAGGGCAAAGCGCACCCGCAGGATCAGCCAGCGTCCGGTTTCGTGCTTGAACAGGCTGTCGCGGTAGGCAAAGTTGCACTCTTCCAGGCTGAAGTCGCGCAGTTTACCGGTGTGGCGATCCAGGGCGGTCAGGCCGGCGAATACATCCTTGATCTCGACACCGTAGGCGCCGATGTTCTGCATGGGCGCTGCGCCAACGGTGCCGGGGATGAGGCTGAGGTTTTCCAGGCCGCAGAAACCTTGTTCCAGGGTCCACAGCACGAACGGGTGCCAGGCCTCGCCGGCTTCGGCCTCGACCACCACCTGCGTACCGTCGTCGTGCAACACACGGATACCCTGGCTGGCCATGCGCAGCACCAGCGCCGGAATGTCCTGGGTCAACAGCAGGTTGCTACCACCACCGATCACCAGCAGCGGCACCGCGTGTGCGGCGGAATAGGCCAAGGCCTCACGGACATCATCGTCGCTGCGGGCCTCGGCGAACAGCTGGGCGCGCACGTCAATGCCAAAGCTGTTGAATGGCTTGAGCGATACCTGCGCAAGCACCTGCAAGGTCATAACCGCCCCTTCAATTCAATCACCAATAAATCACAAGCGCGTTCGATCAGGTCCAGGACCCGTTCGAAGCCTTGTTCACCTTCGTAATACGGGTCTGGCACTTCGTCCACTTCGGCGTCGTAACGGCGCAGGAACAGGTCCAGCTCCGCCTTGCCCTGGCCCGGTTGCATGGCCTTGAGGTTGCGCAGGTTGCTGTGATCCATGGCCAGGATCAGGTCATAGCGCGCAAAGTCGGCGCGAGAAACCTGCTGGGCACGCTGGGCCGACAGATCGTAGCCGCGCACCAACGCCGCGCGCTGGCTGCGTTGGTCCGGCGGGTTACCGACATGCCATTCGCCCGTGCCGGCGGACGCGACCTCGACCTGCCCCGCCAGCCCCGCTTCGCGCAATTTATGGCGCAGCACGCCTTCTGCGGTGGGCGAACGGCAGATGTTGCCCAGGCAGACAAACAGAACCTCCATCAGGCCCCCAGCAGGCGACGGACGCGCTCAAGGTCTTCCGGGGTATCGACACCGGCCGGCGGCGCTTCCAGCGCATCGCCCACGTGGATGCGCACGCCGTGCCACAGGGCGCGCAGTTGCTCCAGGGACTCGGTGTTTTCCAGCCAGCACGGGCCCCAACTGACAAAGTCATGCAGGAAACCGGCGCGGTAGGCGTAAATGCCGATATGGCGACGGTAAGGCACACCTTCCGGCAACACGTCAGGCTGCTTGGCGAAGGCGTCGCGCGCCCAAGGCAAGGTCGAACGACTGAACGTCAGCGCCAGGCCATTAATGTCACTGACCACTTTCACCACGTTCGGGTTGAACAGGGTCTCGATATCTTCGATCGGCTCGGCCAGGGTCGCCATGCGCGCTTCGCCATGGGCGGCGAGGTTGGCGGCCACCTGGTCGATCACGCTCGGTGGGATCAGGGGTTCGTCGCCCTGCACGTTGACCACGATGGCGTCTGGCGCCAGGCCAAGCTGGGTGGCCACTTCGGCCAGGCGGTCGGTGCCGGAGTTGTGGTCCTCGCGGGTCAGCACCGCCTCGGCGCCGAAGCCCTTGCAGGCTTCGATGATGCGCGGGTCGTCGGTAGCCACCACCACGCGCTCAGCGCTGCTTTTGCAGGCCTGTTCCCACACCAACTGGATCATCGGCTTGCTGCCGATCAGTTGCAGCGGCTTGCCCGGCAGGCGAGTCGAGGCGTAGCGGGACGGGATGACAACGGTAAAGGCGGTGGTCATTTATCCAAGCGCTCGTCGGTGGTCAAGGTGCGGGCTTCGCTTTCCAGCATCACCGGGATGCCATCACGGATCGGGTAAGCCAGGCCAGCGCCTTTGCTGATCAGCTCGGTTTTGTCGGCGCTGAGCTTGAGCGGGCCTTTGCAAATCGGGCAAGCGAGGATATCGAGCAATTTGGTGTCCATGAGTGTTTCCTGGAAAGCAGCGGTTTAAGGCAAAAGACGGGCAGGCAGCAGACGCATCAGCTGCGTGTCGAACCAGGCGACGAACGCCGGCGACGGCAGCGCATCCACCGCAAGGTACCACCAGTCGGGCTGGGCAAAGGCGCGGCACTTCACCGCGTCCTTCTCGGTCATGACCAGCGGCAATGACGGCGTAAAATTCAGGACCTCGGCGCTGTAGGTCGCGTGGTCGGCAAAGCCATGGGGTATCGGCTGCCAGTGTAACGTTTGAAGTGTAGTGAAGAAACGTTGCGGGTTGCCGATGCCGGCAACCGCGTGCACCTGCTGGCCGGCTGGAAAATGATCCACCGGCTGCCGTTCGCCGGTCAGCAGGTTGACCAGCGCGGTGGGTTGCAAGCAAAAAGCAAAGCCTTCGTCTCGATCACTGGCGGCGCCGTTGTACAGCAACGCGTCGACGCTCTGCAGACGCTCCACCGGCTCACGCAACGGCCCGGCCGGCAGGCAACGGCGGTTGCCCAGGCCACGGGCGGCGTCGATCAGCACCAGTTCAAGGTCACGGGCCAGGCGGTAGTGCTGCAGGCCGTCGTCGGAAAGGATCAGGTCGAGGGTTTCGCTGGCCAGCAGCGCCTTGACCGCACGGCTGCGATCGGGGTCGATCATCAACGGCACGCCGCAGCGCTGTACGATTAACAGCGGCTCATCGCCGGCCACGTCGGCGCTGTGGCTGGCTTCGACCCGCCAGGGCAACTGCGGCGGCTTGGCCCCATAACCCCGGCTGACCACACCCACGCGCAAGCCGCTGCGTCGGCAGTGTTCGATCAGCCACAGGATCAACGGCGTCTTGCCGGTGCCACCCACGGTGATATTACCGACCACCACCACCGGCACCGGCGATTGATAGATCTCGCCCTCACCGGCCAGGAAGCGTGCACGCTTGCCCTGCACCACCCGGCGATACAAGGACTCCAGCGGACGCAGCAGCGCAAGTGCCGGATGGCCCTCGTACCAGGCCTTGAGCAAACGATCGGACAGGGCCATCAGGGTTGGCCCGCCGCCTCGACGGTGGTCATGCGCAAATGGCTGAAACCGAGCTTGCCGGCAGCGTCCATCGCAGTGATCACGGCCTGGTGCTGGGTCTTGCCATCGGCACTGATGGACAGCGGCAGCTTAGTGTCGCCGCCGGACTCTTTCTGCAAGGCGTCCATCAGGCTGGCCAAGTCGTTTTTCTCAAGTAACTGGTTATTCAGGGAAAACACCCCGTCAGCGCTGATGGCGATGTCCAATTGCTTGACTTGCTGGTCTTCGGCCGGCGAACCGCTCACGGCTTCCGGCAGGTCGACGCGCAGCTCGGTCTGCCGGGTGAAGGTGGTGGTGACGACAAAAAACAGCAGCAGGATAAACACCACGTCGATCAGCGACGCGAGGTTGATATCGACGTTTTCCCGTTGCTTGCGGCGAAATTTCACGCTTTTCCCCCAACCAGGTCCACGTCACGATCGCCCTGCACCACTTCCACCAGCTTGATGGCTTCCTGCTCCATGCCGACCACCAGTTCATCGATGCGGCGTTGCAGGAAACGGTGGAAGAACACCGAAGGAATACCGACCATCAGGCCGGCAGCCGTAGTGATCAGCGCCTTGGAAATGCCACCGGCCAGTACGGCTGCGTTGGTGGTCATGCCGGAGCCCATGAACGAGCTGAAGATATCGATCATGCCCAGCACCGTGCCGAGCAAGCCGAGCAACGGCGCCATGGCGGCGATGGTGCCGAGGGCGTTGATGTAGCGCTCCAGTTCATGGATGACGCGGGCCGCGGCTTCCTCGATGCACTCTTTCATGATCTCGCGACCATGCTTGGAGTTGGCCAGGCCAGCGGCGAGGATTTCACCCAGCGGGGAATTGGCGCGCAGTTCCTTGAGCTTTTCCTTGTCGAGCTGCTTGTTCTTGATCCAGGCCCAGACCTGCCCCAGTAAATGCTCGGGGGTCACGCGGCTGGCGCGCAGGGTCCACAGGCGTTCGGCGACGATGCCGAGTGCGGCGATAGAGCTCATGATGATCGGCAACATCATCCAGCCGCCGGATTTGACCAATTCCCACACAGTGAATGTCCCCTCGAAAAAGTGCGCCACTTTACCATATAGGTGCGTTGACCACAGACCCCATCGGCCGCGCCTAAGGTAACCGCTCGCGCCAGAACCGGCGTTGATTGCGCGCAACTACCGGCGGCGTAAAAGCCCCCAACTGCAGACGCACGGCGCCCTGCTCGGCACTGTCATACACCTGGCTGCCCAACCGCCGGTAGCGTTCCATCACCTGTGGATGAGGATGGCCGAACGCGTTGTGGCGCCCTCGCGAGATCAGCACGGATCGCGGAGCAAGCCGTTCCACAAAGGGCCAGGACGATGAGCTGCGACTGCCATGGTGCGGCGCTTGCAGCCAATCAGTGCGCACCGCCAGGGGTGACGCGAGCAAGGCGTGTTCGGCAGCGCGGTCAATATCACCGGTCAGCAGCAGGCGCTCGCCATTGGCCTGCACCTGCAAGACGCAGGACTTCGCGTTTCCACTGATGGCGTCCGGCCACTGCCAGAGTTCGAAGGTCACACCGTCCCAGGTCCATCGCTCGCCGCTGACACAAGGTTGGGTGCCGAGCGATGACGGCAGGCCTTCAGTTTCCCCGCCCACCACGCGCTTGATCGGCATGCCCTTGGCAACGGCTGCTGCACCACCCGCATGATCGGCATCGGCGTGGCTGAGCAGCAGCATGTCCAGCTCCCCTACCCCGAGTTTTCGCAGAGATGGCAGTACCACGCGCGCGCCTAGGTCAAAGCTTCCGGAGCGCGGGCCGGCGTCGTAGAGCAAGGTGTGATGACGGGTGCGCAGAATCAGCGATTGGCCCTGGCCGACGTCCAGTTGCACGACCTCTACTTGTCCATGAGGGACCAATTCTCGCGGGGGAAACACCGCCAACAGTAGCATCGGCAATCCGAGCAGACGAAATGGAACACCCTTTGGCAGCAGGAGCAGCACGGTCCCCAGCAGACTCACCAGCCAATAGCCCATCGGCACTTCGGCCGGAATCCAGGCGGGCATTTGCCCGGCGAGCCACGCCAAGCCCTTGAACAAGACATCCAGTGCCCCACCCGCCAACCACAGCAATCCTTCACCCACGAAGGGCAGCCCCAGCAATGCGCTGCCCAACAAAGCCAGCGGCAACACCACCAGGCTGATCCATGGCACCGCCACCAGGTTAGCGAACGGTGCGCTCAGACTGATGGGCAACCCCAACACCAACAAGACCGGAAACAACCCGATGGCAATCAACCACTGCGGCCGGGTCCACGCCTGCCACAGGCTCCACGGCCCCAGACGGCCACCAAACGCCAGGATCAGCACCGCCACCGCCGCAAAGGACAGCCAGAACCCCGGCTGCAAACTCGCCAACGGCTCCAGCACCAACACCCCATTGAGTGCCAGCAACAAAGGCCACCACAGCCCCAGATGACGAAAGCGCAAACGCCACAACAACACCAACCCGACCATCACACAGGCGCGCTGCACCGGCACGCCAAACCCGGCGAGCAAGCCGTAACCCAGCGCCGTGGTGAACGCCAACCCACAGGCCCACGGCAACCACGGCCAGCTTCGGGGCCAGCACCCATAGCGCGCCAGGCTGGCGATCAAACCGTAGATCAAACCCGCGAGCAAACCGATATGCTGGCCGGAGATGACCAGCAAATGCACCGTCCCTGTGTCCTGCAGCACCTGCCAATCAGCGGCGGTCAATCCAGAGCCATCGCCCAACACCAGGGCAATCAGGCCTGATTCCCGGCCCTGGGCGTCCACCGCAAGCAAGCGCTGACGCACACCGTCGCGCCAGGCATTGGCAGCCGGTGCCAGGCGTGCTCCGTCCTTTACCGTGCCCGTGGCGCCAATCCGCTGGGCGAGCAACCAGGCCTCCTGATCAAACCCATGGAAGTTCAGCAACCCGGCCGGCCGTTTCAGGGTGATTGCCAGGCGCCAGCGTTCGCCACTGCGCACGGGCGGCCCGCCATGCCAGGAGACCCGGATACGCGTGGGCAACCGGGCATTACGCGACCGACTGTCGGTCAGCACGAAGCGCACGCCATCGCCCGTCTGTTGCGGCAAACCGATGACCCGCCCTTCTACCCAGCGCGTCTGACCATCCAGCGCCGGCCTGAGGCGGTCATCCAGCGCCCACTGCGCACTCATGCATGCCCAACTCAGCCCGAACAGGAAAAACGCCAAGGGATACGTGCGAAACGGCAACAGCATCAAGGCCAGCACCAGCAAAGCGATCAGCCAACCGGTCGTCGGCAATGCCGGTAAAAAGCGCAAGGCCAGCAACCCCAGCGCAAACGCGCACATCCCTGTCCTCATGGATCATCCTTTTCCAGTGATCCACTCAGTCTTAGCCGGATGCCCAGCACGGCCTATGATGTTTTGTCACAAAGTCTGAATTTTCTGTTTATAGAATGCGGGCATACTTGCCCCTCGAACTGACCTGGACCCCTTATGCCCCGGCGCTTATTCAAACGGTACATGCCTGACCCCAGCAGCATCAGGGAACACAAGTCATTACAGTTTCTCGGCACTTTGCTGCATGACCCGAACCTCTGGCACCTGAACCGGCACTCGGTCGCACGCGCAATGGCCGTGGGTTTGTTCGCGGCATTTATCCCGATTCCGTTGCAGATGCTGCTGGCGGCCGTGCTGGCAATCACCGTGCGCGGCAATATGCCCATCGCGGTCAGCCTGGTGTGGCTGACCAACCCCATCACCATGCCGGTGGTGTTTATCTGCACCTACATGACTGGCGCCTGGCTGATGAATGTGCCGCCGCGCAGCCTGCCGGATGACCTGACCTGGGAATGGATCAGCGGCCAATTGAGTACGTTATGGCAGCCATTCCTGCTGGGTTCAGTGGTGCTGGGGCTGGTGTTGGGTGCGATCGCGTATTGCCTGACCATGGGTTATTGGCGCTGGTGGGTGGCCCACCAATGGAAAAAACGCAAACAGCGTCGCGCCTAGCAAGCCCGCAGGCGCAGATGCACGCGCAGCCCTTTTCCGGTGTTTTCCGCCCACAGGCTGCCGTCCTGGCGCTGCACGGCATTGCGCGCGATGCTCAGCCCAAGCCCGAAGCCACCGTCGCCGGGGCGTGATCCGTCCAGGCGCGTGAACGGTGCGAAGATCCGTTCCAGGTCCCCGTCATCAATCCCGCCGCCCTGATCCTCCAGCCACACATGCCAATAGTCACCTTCGCGACGCCCATCCAGGCTGATCACACCGCCCACGGGTGAGTGGCGAATGGCATTGCGCAGGATGTTTTCCAGGGCCTGGGCCAACGCATTCAGGTTGCCCCGCACCCAGCACTCCGGGCCGAGCAGGCACGGCAGGCGCGGTGCAGGCCAATCGCTCTCGAAACATGCGTTTTCGCGCAGCATGTCCCACAGTGCCTGAAGCTGGATATCTTCCTGGGGCAGCGGCGTCCGTTCGGTGTCCAACCAGGCCAGTTGCAGGCTGTCTTCCACCAGGCGCTGCATGGCGTCGATCTCACGGCCGAGTCGCTCGCGCAGTTGCGTCAGGTCTTGCTCACTGTCACAGGCCACCCGCAGGCGGCTCAGCGGTGTGCGCAGTTCATGGGACATGTCTCGCAGCAGTTGCTGCTGCAACACCACAGTGCCCTGCAAACGCTCGGACATATGGTCGAACGCGCGGCCCAGCTCGCCCAATTCATCCTGACGACTGGTGGCGTCGTGGGACAGCCGCGTATTCAACTGGTCGGCCCGCCAGGCGTTGGCCTGCTCACGCAATTGATTGAGGGGCATGATCAGCAGCCGATACAGACCGACGCACAGCAACAGCGTAAACAGACCGGGAATCACACCATTGGTCACTACCCGCCAGAACAGTTGATAGCGTCCCGGCATGAAACGCTGTGGCAATTCGATCACCAGCGAACCCGCGCTGGGGTCGGCGGGAAACGGGATTTTCAGCCACGGCAGGCCTTTGGTATGCCGGCTCACCGGCCAGTCCAGGCCACGCAGAAAGGTCAGGCGCTGGCTTTCCTTATCGGTCAGCGGGTAGCTGCTCAGCGATTGCAAGTCATTGCCGATCACGCCGATCCAGGTACTTTCGCGCTTGCCCATCTCCTGCAGCCACGCATCGACGCCCGCATTGCCGCCTCGGTTCCATGCCTGTTCCGCACGTACCGCGTAGCCACTCAAGGTGATCCGCGCTTCATCGGACAGGTAGGCGTTCTGCTGCTCCATGTATCGCCCCCACGACCAACTGAGCCAGATCATCAGCAAACAGAAGGCGATCAGCAGGCAGGCCAGCTTCCAGAATAACGAGTGCTTGCCCGGCAGGCGTTTAAAGGGCCGTTTAAAGGCTGTCATCGGCACCGCTCAACACATAGCCCTTGCCCCACACCGTGCGCACTTCGCGCTCGGTGTAGCCGATGGCCCTGAGCTTGCGGCGGATCTGGCTGATATGCATGTCCAGGCTGCGGTCATGGGGCGCGTAACCGCGTTGCAGCACATGCTGGTAAAGGAAGGGTTTGCTGAGGACTTCTTCCGCGTTGCGATGCAGGGTTTCCAGCAGGCGATATTCACTGCGGGTCAGGCCAGCCCAGTGGTCCAGGTGGAAGACATCGCACAGTTCATCGTCAAAACGCAGGGTGCGGGCATCGCCACGTGCGGGCGCCAGGCTCGGCAAGGGGCGTCGGTCCAACGCGACACGGCGCAGGATCGCCTCGATGCGCACGCGCAACTCGATCATGCTGAACGGCTTGGGCAGGTAGTCATCGGCGCCCAGGCGAAAACCGCTGATGCGATCAGCCTCGGCACCGAGTGCCGACATCAGGATCACCGGGATCGAATGGCTCTGGCGCAGATGGGTGAGGATCGACAACCCATCCAGCCCCGGCAGCAAAATATCCATCAACACCACGTCGAATACCTGATCGCGCGCCATCTGCAGGCCTTGCTGGCCGTTCTGGCACCAGGTGACGTGGAAACCACAGCGCCCCAGGTGCTCATGGACATAGGCGCCCAGCACGGGGTCATCTTCGATGGTCAGGATACTGGGCAGGCCAATTGCTACGGGATTCATTAGTATCTGCAAGTCATTCTCAATGACTGATTATTCAAGATAACCCCGCCGCAGGCAATCGCCACTGGCCGCCAAATGCCTTCAAGATTGCCGTATGTCATTAATTTGCAAGATTCCTCGCCGCGCAAATGGCTACACTGCGCAGGTGGCGCGGGCCGGATGCCCGCGCAATTCCGTAGATATCAATGTGGTAGCAGGAGAGTGGCGTGCTGACAAGAATGGGGATAAAAGGCCGCGTACTGTTGCTGACCTTATTACCGACCAGCCTGATGGCCTCGTTGCTGGGCGGCTATTTCACCTGGATGCAGCTCTCGGAACTGCAGACCCAATTGCTGCAACGCGGCGAAATGATCGCCGAACAGTTGGCGCCCCTAGTCGCGCCCGCCCTCAGTGCGCGCAACACCGATCTGCTCGAACGCATCGCCACTCAGTCCCTGGAACAGCCGGACGTGCGTGCCGTGTCCTTTCTCAGCCCAGACCGCGCGTCTCTCGCTCACGCCGGCCCGACCATGCTCAACCAGCCGCCGGTTGGCAACAGCTCCCATTTATTGCAGCGCACTGGCAATGACGCCACCCGCTATTTGCTGCCGGTGTTTGGCCGCCATCGCAACCTCGCGGGCGACCTGATCCCGGATGAAGCCGACCGCCTGCTGGGCTGGGTCGAGGTGGAACTGTCCCACAACGGCATGCTGCTGCGTGGCTACCGCAGCCTGTTCGCCAGCCTGTTACTGATCGCCATCGGCCTGATCTGCACCGCAGCGCTGGCCCTGCGCATCAGCCGCACGATCAACTCGCCCATCGGCCAGATCAAGCAAGCCGTGGCCCAGCTCAAGGACGGCAACCTGGAAACCCGCCTGCCACCCTTGGGCAGCCAGGAACTGGACCAACTCGCCTCGGGCATCAACCGCATGGCCGAGACCTTGCAGAACGCCCAGGAAGAACTGCAACACAGCATCGACCAGGCCACCGAAGACGTGCGCCAGAACCTGGAAACCATCGAGATTCAGAACATCGAGCTGGACCTGGCGCGCAAGGAGGCCCTGGAGGCCAGCCGCATCAAGTCGGAATTCCTGGCCAACATGAGCCACGAGATCCGCACGCCGCTCAACGGCATTCTCGGTTTCACCCATTTACTGCAAAAAAGCGAACTGACCCCGCGCCAACTCGACTACCTGGGCACCATCGAAAAATCCGCCGACAACCTGCTGGGCATCATCAACGAAATCCTCGACTTCTCGAAAATCGAGGCCGGTAAGCTGGTGCTCGACAGCATCCCGTTCAACCTGCGCGACTTGCTGCAAGACACCCTGACCATCCTCGCCCCCGCCGCCCATGCCAAGCAGCTGGAACTGGTGAGCCTGGTGTACCGCGACACGCCGTTGGCGCTGGTGGGCGACCCGCTGCGCCTCAAGCAGATCCTCACCAACCTGATCAGCAACGCGATCAAGTTCACCCGCGAAGGCACTATCGTCGCCCGTGCGATGATCGAGGACGAGCAAGAAGACAGCGTGCAATTGCGCATCAGTGTGCAGGACACCGGCATCGGCCTGTCCAGCCAAGACGTGCGCGCGTTGTTCCAGGCCTTCAGCCAGGCCGACAATTCCCTGTCGCGCCAACCTGGCGGCACGGGGTTGGGCCTGGTGATTTCCAAACGCCTGATCGAGCAGATGGGCGGTGAAATCGGCGTCGACAGCACGCCAGGCGAAGGCTCGGAATTCTGGATCAGCCTGAACCTGCCCAAGACCCGCGACGATGTCGAAGACTTGCCTTCCGCACCTTTGCTGGGCCATCGCGTCGCGGTCCTGGAAAACCACGAACTGGCACGCCAGGCGCTGCAACATCAATTGGAAGACTGTGGCCTGGAAGTCACACCGTTCAACAGCCTGGAAAGCCTGACCAACGGCATCACCAGCGCCCACCAGACCGAGCAGGCCATCGACCTTGCGGTACTCGGCGTCACCGCCAACGATATCCCGCCCGAGCGCCTCAACCAGCACCTGTGGGACCTCGAACACCTGGGCTGCAAGGTGCTGGTGCTGTGCCCGACCACCGAGCAGATGCTGTTCAACCAGTCCGTGCCCAACCCCAACAGCCAATTGCAGGCCAAGCCCGCGTGTACGCGCAAGTTGCGTCGCGCGCTGTCCGACCTGATCAGCCCGCGCCCGTCACGCAGCGAACCGGGCGAACCATTGTCCAGCCGTGCACCGCGCGTGTTGTGCGTGGACGACAACCCGGCAAACCTGCTCTTGGTGCAGACGCTGCTGGAGGACATGGGCGCACGGGTGCGCGCCGTGGAAAGCGGGTATGCCGCCATCGACGCCGTAAAACAGGACACCTTCGACCTGGTGCTGATGGACGTGCAAATGCCCGGCATGGACGGCCGCCAGAGCACCGAGGCGATCCGTCAGTGGGAAAGCGAACGCAGCGGCACGCCATTGCCGGTGGTCGCCCTCACCGCCCACGCCATGGCCAACGAAAAACGCGCCTTGCTGCAAAGCGGCATGGACGATTACCTGACCAAACCCATCAGCGAGCGGCAACTGGCCCAGGTGGTGTTGAAGTGGACCGGCCTGGCCCTGCGCAATCAAGGCCCGGAAAGGGCAACAGATGGTCTTGGCCCTGGCGTGCAACTGCCTGTGCTTGACCATGAAGAAGGCCTGCGCCTGGCCGCCGGCAAGGCAGATCTCGCGGCGGACATGCTCGCCATGTTGCTCGCCTCCCTGGAGGCCGACCGCCTGGCTATCACCCTTGCCCGTGACGCCAACGACAACAACGCCCTGATCGAGCGCGTGCACCGCCTGCATGGCGCCACCCGTTATTGCGGCGTACCGCAACTGCGGGCTGCTTGCCACCGCGCCGAAACCTTGCTCAAGCAAGACGACGCCAAGGCCCAGCATGCCCTGGACGAACTGGACATGGCCATCGCCCGACTCGCCAGTGAAGCGCGGGTCAACGCCTGAACTCATCAAAAAGGAAGCCTTTGATGCGCGTCATTCTTTTCAGCAGCCAAACCTACGACCGCGACAGTTTTCTCGGCGAACCCTTGCCGCCAGGCCTGGAACTGCAGTTCCAGCCCGCCCGCCTCAACCTCGACACCGTGGCCCTTGCCGAGCATCACGAAGTGGTCTGCGCCTTTATCAACGACGACCTCAGCGCCCCGGTCCTGGAGCACCTGGCCAAGGGCGGCACGCGGTTGATCGCGCTGCGCTCGGCGGGCTACAACCATGTGGACCTGGCCGCCGCCAAGCGCCTGGGCCTGACCATCGTGCGCGTGCCGGCCTATTCGCCCCATGCGGTGGCCGAGCATGCGGTCGCGCTGATCCTCGCCCTCAACCGTCGCCTGCACCGCGCCTATAACCGCACCCGCGATGGCGATTTCAGTCTGCACGGCCTCACCGGCTTCGATCTGGTAGGCAAGACTGTCGGCGTGGTCGGCACCGGGCAGATCGGCGCCACTTTTGCCAAAATCATGGCCGGCTTCGGTTGCCAGTTGCTCGCCTATGACCCCTTCCCTAACGTACAGGTGCAGGCCCTGGGCGCGCGCTACGTGAGCCTGCCCGAACTGCTGGCCCAGGCGCAGATCATCAGCCTGCATTGCCCGCTGACCGCTGACAGCAAACACTTGATCAACGCCCGCTCCCTGGCACAGATGCAGCCGGGCGCGATGCTGATCAACACCGGCCGCGGTGGGCTGGTCGACACCCCGGCGCTGATCGAAGCGCTCAAGGACGGCCAACTCGGCTATCTGGGGCTGGATGTGTATGAAGAAGAAGCCCAGCTGTTTTTCGAGGACCGCTCCGACCTGCCCCTGCAGGACGACGTGCTCGCGCGCCTGCTGACCTTCCCCAACGTGATCATCACAGCCCACCAGGCGTTCCTCACCCGCGAAGCCCTGGCCGCGATTGCCGGCACCACCCTGGCCAACATTGCCGCCTGGGCCGATGGGCAGGCGCAGAACCTCGTCGAAGGATGATCAGCGGTCACATACCAGGCTCATGATGAGCCAGCACCCGTGATAGGATGCCGCGCCTATTTGGAGGATCCATGGCCGAACACGATTTCCGCTTCAGTTTGCTGAGCCCGCAACACACCCTGATCGAATGCCGCGCCCTGGTGCCGGGCCGTTACCAAGTCACCGGCAACGGTGGCTCGATCAAGCATGGCGACATCTTGATCGTCTCCCTGCGCGGCAGTAAAACCCTGTCGATGCGCCTCACCGTCGAAGGTGATGCGCGCTATTCCATCCGCCCGGCGGGCCAATGGGTCGCCATGGCCCAAGGGCCGAAGTTCGGCGAGTTGGAGATTCACACCTGGAAGGTCAACTGCGACAGCTGCGAGGCCGTGTTGGAGTTTGAATTCGCGGTGGAAACCAAGCTGACCAAAGAACCGCTGCAACCGGCCGCCAACGCGCGCATTGCCGAATTGGGCTGGGCCAGCGAGGGCGACAAGCACCGCTGCCCTAAATGCCAAAAGGCCGCGCAATGAAAGGCCTGCTTCTGCTCGCCGCCGTCGGAGCGGCCCTGACGGGCTGCGCCGGGGATGCGGTCAAGCTCAAGCAGGATCACAGCTATGTGGTGGAATGGATTGGTGAACGGCCGCTGATGGACTACGCGCACCTGACCGTTACGCTCGGCGCCGATGGCCGTGCCTACGGCAACGGCGGCTGCAACCACTGGTTCGCGCCCTACACCGTCGACGGCGAAAAGCTCAGCTTCGGCCAGATCGGCAGCACCCGCAAACTCTGCGCCGAGGCCTTGATGGAGCAGGAACACCGCTTCTTCCAGGCCCTGCAAGGTGTGCAACGTTGGGACATCTCGCCGATCGAACAGACGCGTTTCTGGCCGGCCGAGGGCAAGCCGATTCGTTTATGGCTTGAAGAAGGCTGATCGATGGGAGGGGCAAAACCCCTCCCATTTTGTTATCCGCGCAACGCCTTGAGTTTGGCCAGCACCCCTTCCGCCGTCTGCTCGCCCATCAACGTCTCACGTACCTTGCCCTTGTCATCGATGATGTAGGTCACCGGCAAGGCTTCGCTGCGCGGGATATCGAAAATCTCTTCCGGGTTCTGCGCCAGCACCGTGAACTTGATGCCCAGCTTGTCACTGGCGGCTTTCAGCTCTTCGCCCTGCACGTTGTCGAAGTTCACTCCAAAGACGCCCACGTTCTGCGCCTTCAGTTGGTCGGCCAAGGCATTGAGCTCGGGGATTTCCGTGCGGCACGGGCCACACCATTCGGCCCAGTAGTTGACCACCAGCCACTGCTTGTCCAAGCGTTCGGCAGCCACCTTCTTGCCATATTGGTCAACGCCGTAATCGTTACCGCAGCCGCTGAGCAGCAGGGTTGTGATGATCGCCAATGCACCGATCAGTCGCCTTGTCATGGGGTAATCCTTCGCAAAAATGAACGTTGGCTGCGACCTATCGCCTCTTACGGTTTAAGGACAGGTCGCTGCGCGGGTAGAATACCCGCCACCTTACGCAAGATGCGACCCGCACATGACCGATCTGACGCTTTATCACAACCCGCGCTGCTCGAAATCCCGCGGTGCGCTGGAACTGCTGGAAGCCCGCGGCCTCACCCCCAACGTGGTGCGCTACCTTGAAACCCCGCTGGACGCCGCGCAATTAAAGGCGCTGCTGGGCAAGCTGGGCATCAGTGCCCGCCAACTGCTGCGCACCGGTGAAGATGAATACAAGGCCCTCAACCTGGCCGACGCCAGCCTCAGCGAAGCCCAGTTGATTGCGGCCATCGCCGAACATCCAAAGCTGATGGAACGCCCGATCCTGGAAACCGCCGACAAAGCCATCATTGGCCGTCCGCCGGAAAACGTGTTGGAGATCCTGCCGTGACGTCGCCCTATGTGCTGGTGCTGTATTACAGCCGCAATGGCTCGGTGAGCGAAATGGCCCGGCAGATCGCCCGGGGCATCGAGCAAGGCGGCATGGAAGCGCGACTGCGCACCGTGCCGGCGATCTCCACCGAGTGCGAAGCCGTGGCACCGAGCATTCCGGACGAAGGCGCACTGTATGCCAGCCTGGATGACCTGAAGCACTGCTCCGGCCTGGCCCTCGGCAGCCCGACCCGTTTCGGCAACATGGCAGCGCCGCTCAAATACTTCCTCGACGGCACCAGCAACCTGTGGCTCACCGGTGCCCTCGTCGGCAAGCCGGCCGGGGTATTCACGTCTACCGCCAGCCTGCACGGCGGCCAGGAAACCACACTGATGTCGATGCTGCTGCCGCTGCTGCACCACGGCATGCTGATCACGGGCCTGCCCTACAGCGAACAGGCCTTGCTCGACACCCAGGGCGGTGGCACCCCGTATGGCGCCAGCCATCACGCCGGCCCCGACGGCAAGCGCATGCTCGATCAACATGAAATCGCCCTGTGCCGTGCCCTTGGGCTGCGCCTGGCAACGACCGCTACCTTGCTGGAGAGCGGCAGTGGCCAGAAAGCCTAAGGTCCTGCCACCCCAGGCGTGGCTGGAGCCACGGGTCAAGCTGGCACGCGTGGCGAGCCTGCTGGCGTTTTTTGGCCTGGTGGGTCTGCTGTGCGTGTATTACCTGTTCGTCGCCGACCTGCATGGCGCGCGGCCGTGGGTGATCCTGCTGATCGAGCTGGTGCCGTTGCTGGTGCTGGCGCCGGGCATGCTGTTGGGCAGCGCGCGCGGGCATTCGTGGATGTGCTTTGTGGTGAACCTGTATTTCATCAAAGGTGCGCTGGCGGCCTATGACCCGAACCGGCAGTGGTTCGGGGTGCTGGAGATGCTGGCGAGTCTGGCGGTGTTTTGTACGGCGTTGTTGTATGTGCGGTGGCGGCATCAGTTGAATCGGCGGTTGACTGAATAACCTAGCGTAGTGGCGAGCGGGCTTGCCACAGTAAAAGCGGTTAGTGATTGACGGTGTACGCCAACATCATCGACAACTGGCACATCGGCCGCCCGCTCTCGGCATGCCACTGGTTGAATGCGCCCTGCACCGTCGCCAGGTCGCGCAGGCTGGTGGGTGCCTTGTCGACGATCTTCTGCGCGTTCAGCGCCGCCACCACGTCATAACTCGGCACAAAGGTGTCCTTGCCAACCATGCGCAAGAAGCGCGGCGCTGACAGCCCGCCAAGCTGATGGCCATGCTTGCTCAGGTACTTCCACAGCCCGACGATATCGGTCACCGGCCAGTCGGCGATAAACGCGCCGAAGCTGCCCTTCTCCTGCTCGATGTCGAGGATCATCTGCGCATTGCGCGGCACGCTCTTGAGCTTGCCCAGGTGACGGATGATGCTGGTGTCCTGCATCAAGCGCTCCAGATGCTCAGCGCCCATCAACACGACTTTTTCCGGGTCGAAGCCGAAAAACACCTTTTCGAACGCCGGCCACTTGGCATCCACCACGCTGTGCTTCAAGCCCGCACGAAACACGCGCAGCGCCAGGGTCGACAGGTAGCGATCATCGCTGATCTTGCGCAATTGCGCCGGGGTCTTGGCTACAGGCAGATGGGCTTCCAGCTCGGCCGCCGAACCGAAGCGGTTCAGACAGTATTCGTGCAGCCACTTGTAATCGCGCATGCCCTCTCCTGGCAGTTGAATTGAAAACGGCGCCCGCGAGCGCCGTGTGTCAGAGCGTTGAAATGGCTCAGAGGTTCACTACGTTGACGAAGCGCGAGGTGGCGGTTTCATCAATTTTCAGGCTGGTGAAGTCGAACAGGTTGCGGTCGGCCAACTGCGACGGCTGCACATTCTGCAAGCTGCGGAAGATGCTTTCGGTACGGCCTGGGGTCTTGCGCTCCCAATCCACCAGCATTTCCTTGACCACCTGGCGCTGCAGGTTTTCCTGGGAGCCGCACAGGTTGCACGGAATGATCGGGAATTGCTTGAAGTCGGAGTAGGCCTGGATGTCCTTCTCGTTGCAATACGCCAGCGGGCGGATCACCACGTTGCGCCCGTCATCGGCACGCAGCTTGGGCGGCATGGCCTTGAGCGAGCCGTTGAAGAACATATTGAGGAAGAAGGTCTCGACGATATCGTCGCGGTGGTGACCCAGGGCCATCTTGGTCGCGCCGATTTCATCCGCGAAGGTGTACAGCGTGCCACGGCGCAGGCGCGAGCACAGCGAGCAGGTGGTCTTGCCTTCCGGAATCAGCTCCTTGACCACCGAGTAGGTGTCTTTCTCGACGATGTGGTACTCGACGCCCAGCTCCTTGAGGTAGGCCGGCAGCACATGCTCGGGGAAGCCCGGTTGTTTCTGGTCCATGTTGACGGCGACGATCTCGAACTTGATCGGCGCGACCTTTTGCAGGTGCAGCAGCACGTCGAGCATTGTGTAACTGTCTTTGCCACCGGAGAGGCAGACCATGACCTTGTCGCCGTCCTCGATCATGTTGAAATCGGCGACCGCTTCACCGGCCAGGCGACGCAGGCGTTTTTGCAGTTTGTTCTGGTTGACCGTAAGAGTGCCCATGGCGCTTGGATCCGCTAGAGGTGTGTGACGAAAAGCCGGGTATTTTACGCAAAAAAACCATCAAAAGGGCTAGCGGTAAAAGACCCCACCGCGATTAAGCCCAATGTTTACAGCGCAATTTGCTCTAAAGGCCCTACAGTTATTCCGGTCATCACTTCCTATACTGCGACTAGAGGTCGCACATCTATCCAGACCTTTGAGGCCATTTGGCCCGCGGGCGCTCCGATGGGGGGCGATGGTAATAACGACAGGAGTGACTGGCATGATCCATCACGTCGTGGGGCTGTTTACCCATCCCGACCAGGAATGGCGGGAAATCCGTGGCGATAAAGAAGAAAGCATCGGCCACATGTACCTCACTCACACCTTGATTCTTGCGGCGATCCCCGCCGTTTCCGCCTTTATCGGCACCACCCAGGTTGGCTGGGTCATCGGCAACCGTGCGCCCGTGATGCTGACCCAGGAAAGCGCCTTGTGGATGACCATCATGTCCTACGCCGCCATGCTGGGCGGCGTGGCGGTGATGGGCGCGTTCATTCACTGGATGGCGCGCACCTACGACGCCAACCCCAGCATGGCGCGCTGCGTGGCCTTTGCCACCTACACCGCTACGCCGCTGTTTATCGGTGGGCTGGCCGCGCTTTATCCGCATATGTGGCTGGGTATGGTCGTGGGTACGGCGGCCATCTGTTACACAGTGTATTTGCTCTATGTGGGGCTGCCGACCTTCATGAACATCGACCCGGATGAAGGCTTTCTATTTTCCAGCTCGGTACTGGCCGTGGGCCTGGTGGTACTGGTAGCGATCATGGCGTTTACCGTGATCGTGTGGGGGCTGGGCGTGGGCCCGATCTACACCAACTGACCGTTTAAAACCTTAGGCAAAGCCACCGCAAGGTGGCTTTGTGCATCATGCACGACCATTCGGCGCCTGACAGATTCGGAAACACCCAGCTTTGCGGCATACTGGGCGTCTCTGGAGATATGTACAGCATGCCCGAGCAACTCAATACCCGCGTCGAAGATTGTTTCCTACAAGCCGAATCTTTTTTTAAACGAAGCTTCAAACGCCCCCAGGTCAGCCTCAAGCTGCGGGGCCAGAAAGCCGGTGTCGCGCATTTGCACGAGAACCTGCTGCGATTCAACCCACAGTTGTACCGTGAAAACAGCCAACACTTCCTGAAACAGACCGTGGCCCATGAGGTGGCGCATCTGATTGCCCACCAATTGTTTGGCGAACGCATCCAGCCCCATGGTGAGGAATGGCAATTGATCATGCGCGGGGTCTACGAACTGCCGCCGGACCGTTGCCACACCTATGAGGTGAAGCGTCGCCAGGTGACCCGTTACATCTACCGATGCCCGTGTGCGGACAGTGACTTTCCGTTCTCGTCACAACGCCATGGCATGGTGGCTCAGGGGCGGCGGTATTTGTGTCGGCGGTGTCGGCAAACCTTGGTGTTTACCGGCGAAACCCGCGTCGAATAGGCGTCAGGCAATCACGCGAGCGGCGCGCAGCTCGCTGATTCGCTGCGGGCTCAGGCCCAGCTCCGCCAACACTTCATCACTGTGCGCCCCCATCGCGGACCCCATATGCCTCGGTGCCGGTAACCCTTGCGAAAACTTCAGCGGGCAGGCCAATTGCGCCTGAGTCGAGCCATCGCCCCGTGGCACCTGGCTGACCAGTTGCCGCGCCTTGAGCTGTGGATGTTCCACCGCCTCACTCAGGCTCAACACCGGCTCCACGCACGCATCCACCCCGGCGAACAACGTGCACAGCTCATCGAAACTGCGCTTCTCAAACTCAACCTGCAGCGCCACCTTGAGCTTGGGCGACAAACCCAGCGCCGCCAACTCCGGCCGCCCCAGCGCCTCGCAGAGCTGCTGCATAAACCCAGGCTCCAGGCTGCCCACCGACATCCAACGCCCATCCCGCGAGCGGTAGTAATCGTAAAAGCTACCGCCATTGAGTACATGGCCCTCGCGCTCCGGCTCCACCCCACACGCCAGGTAACCCGCGCCAGCCATGGCGTTCAGGCTGAACGAACAGTCGGTCATGCTCACATCCAGGTATTGACCAACCCCGCTCTGCTGCCGGGCGATGACCGCCGCCAGCAACCCCACCACTGCGTGCAACGAACCACCACCCACGTCCGCCACTTGCACACCCAATGGCAGCGGCCCGCTGTCCTGGCGCCCGGTGTAGCTGGCCACGCCGGCCAACGCCAGGTAGTTGATATCGTGTCCGGCGCGGTCTTTATAGGGCCCTGTCTGGCCATAACCGGTGATCGACACATAAATCAGCCGGGGATTGATCGCCTTCAGTGCCTCATAACCCAAACCCAGGCGGTCCATCACTCCAGGGCGGAATTGTTCGAGCAGGATGTCGTAGTCCTTCACCAGCGCCCGCACGATCTCTAGCGCCTCGGCCTGCTTGAGGTCCAGCGCCAAGCTGCGTTTATTGCGATTGAGGTAGGCGTGGCTCGCCGATGTGCCCTGATCATGGGGCGGCAGTACCCGCAACAGATCCAGGCGCGTGGGCGACTCGATACGCAACACCTCGGCGCCCATGTCTGCCAGCATCAGGGAGGCAAACGGGCCGGGCAGCAGGGTGGAAAAATCCAGCACTTTGAGGGACGCCAAAGGACCTGACATGGGCACTCCATTTCCGTTTCGACTGCCCACAGACTAGGCAGCCTTGCCCCTCACGGCAATCGCCGAAACAGTCAGCAAAGATGACCGTTTTGATCACGGCGGGCTTTTTCGTGGCGGCGGCTTTATCATTGGCCCACGTTTGCTTGCCGAGTGTTCCATGAAGTTTGCGATTGCCTTGTTTTCCGCCGCCCACGCGCCCTCCTCGCGCCGCGCCCTGCTGTTCGCCCAGGCGGCGCTGGCCGGTGGGCATGAGATTGTGCGGCTGTTTTTCTATCAGGATGGCGTGCACAGCGCATCCAATAACATCGTTGCGCCCCAGGACGAGCAAGACATCGCCCGCCAATGGCGTGAGTTTGTCAGCCAGCACCAGCTTGATGGCGTGGTGTGCATTGCCGCTGCGTTACGCCGTGGCGTTCTCAACCAGGAGGAAGCCACTCGGTATCAGCGCACAGCGGTGAATCTGGATGCGCCCTGGGCGCTGTCTGGCCTGGGGCAGTTACATGATGCGATCCAGGATGCCGACCGCCTGATCTGTTTTGGAGGGCCGTGAGATGTCTAAATCCTTGTTGGTGATCAGCCGCCAGGCACCGTGGTCCGGGCCGAGCGCACGGGAAGCGCTGGATATCGTGCTGGCCGGTGGCGCATTCGATCTGCCCATCGGCTTGCTATTCATGGATGACGGCGTGTTCCAGCTCGCTGCGCACCAGAACGCCAAGGCCGTGCAACAAAAGGACCTCAGTGCCAACCTGCAGGCACTGGAGCTGTTCGGCATCGATGATGTCTTTGTCTGCCGCCACAGCATGGCCGTGCGTGGCTTGACGCCGCCCACTGAGGCGCAACCGTTGAGCAACGACGCTATTTCCCAATTGATTGACCGTTACGACCAGGTGATTACCCTCTGATGTCGACTTTACACGTGGTGTCTCACTCCCCGTTTTCCGACAGTCGCCTCGACAGCTGCCTGCGTATCTGCGGCGCCGAGGACGCGATCCTGCTGTGCGGCGACGGCGCCTATGGGCTGCACGTCCCTGCCCTGCACACCCAGGGCGTGAAGGTGTTCGTGCTGGCCGAAGACATGCAGGCGCGCAACCTGCCGCTCCCGGACTGGGCCGACAGCGTGGACTACCCAGGTTTCGTGCAGCTGTCGATTGACTACGACAAGGTCAACACCTGGCTATGAACACCCTGACCGTAGGCGCACGTACCCTGGAACTGGACAAGGACGGTTATTTGGCCGACCTGAACGACTGGTCCGCTGACGTCGCCCATGCCCTGGCCGCCGCCGAAGCCATGGAGCTGACGCCGGCCCACTGGGAAATCCTCGAACTGCTGCGCCAGTTCTATGCCGAATTCCAACTGTCCCCGGCCACACGTCCGCTGATCAAGTACACCGCCTTGAAGCTCGGCCCGGAAAAGGGCAACAGCCTGCACCTCAACAAACTGTTCAACGGCACTCCCGCCAAACTCGCCGCCAAGCTGGCGGGCCTGCCCAGGCCGACGAATTGCTTATGACCGACTTTGCCCCGCTGACCCTTGAAACCCCTGCCGAGCACCCGTTTGCCCAGTTCGTGCGCATCCTGGGCAAAGGCAAGCGCGGCGCGCGCAACCTCACCCGCGAGGAAGCCCGCGAAGCCATGGGCATGCTGCTCGATGAAAAAGTCGAAGACACCCAGCTCGGCGCCTTCCTGATGTTGTTGCGCCACAAGGAAGAAAGCCCGGAAGAACTCGCCGGCTTCACCGAAGCCGTTCGCGAACGCCTGGATGCACCGGCGCTGAACGTGGATGTCGACTGGCCAACCTACGCCGGCAAGAAGCGCCACCTGCCGTGGTACCTGCTGGCGGCCAAGTGCCTGGCGCAGAATGGTGTGCGCATCCTTATGCATGGCGGCGGCGCACACACGGCGGGCCGGCTGTACACCGAACAACTGCTGGAAGGTTTGCAGATCCCGCTGTGCCGCAACTGGCAGCAGGTCGAGGCCGCCTATGCGCAAGGCAACCTGGCGTTTATTCCACTGGGCGACTGGGCGCCGCAATTGCAACGCATGATCGACCTGCGCAACACCCTGGGCCTGCGCTCGCCGATCCACTCCCTGGCGCGTTTGCTCAATCCCTTGAATGCGCGCCTGGGCCTGCAAAGCATTTTCCATCCGGGTTATCAGGGCGTGCACCGCGATGCCAGCGGCCTGCTCGGCGACAACGTGATCGTGGTGAAGGGCGACGGCGGCGAGATCGAGATCAACCCCGACTCGGCCAGCCACCTTTACGGCACCACCGGCGGCGAAAGCTGGGACGAAGAGTGGCCCGCCCTCTCCGCCCAGCGCCACGTCAAACCCGCCACACTTGAACCGGAACACCTGAAGGCGTTGTGGCGCGGTGATGTCGAAGAAAGCTACCCGCAACTGGCCTTGATCGCGACCATGGCCCTGGCCCTGCGCGGCCTGGGCCATTCACGGGAACAGGCGTTCGTCCTGGCCCAGCAATACTGGGACGCGCGGGACAAATCGATTTAATCGATCATTAACGCCCGGTCTTTGCGCTTTTAAATCGAACTCAGCCCTTTAGACTGGCCTCCAACGCTTATTAGCCAAGGAGCCAGTCATGGGTTTGCTGATCGAAGGACGCTGGAAAGACCAGTGGTACGAAAGTAGCGCAGACGGCGCATTCCAACGGGAACAGGCGCAACGCCGCAACTGGGTGACCGCCGATGGCGCGCCGGGCCCGAGTGGCGAAGGCGGATTCAAGGCCGAGACCGGTCGCTACCACCTCTATGTCTCTCTCGCCTGCCCGTGGGCCCATCGCACCCTGATTCTGCGCAAGCTCAAAGGACTGGAAAGCCTGATCGACGTGTCCGTGGTCAGTTGGTTGATGCTGGAAAACGGCTGGACGTTCGACAAGGCTCACGGCTCCACCGGCGACAAGCTGGATGATTTCGACTTCATGCACCAGCGCTACACGGCTGACACGGCCGACTACACCGGGCGCGTCACCGTGCCAGTGCTGTGGGACAAAAAGCTCAAGCGCATCGTCAGCAATGAATCGGCGGAGATCATCCGTATGTTCAACAGTGCGTTTAATGAGGTGACCGGCAACACCCTGGACTTCTACCCCGAGCCACTGCGCCCGAGCATTGACGCACTGAATGAGCGTATTTACCCGGCCGTGAACAACGGCGTGTACCGCGCGGGCTTCGCGACGTCGCAGCAGGCGTATGAACGTGCGTTTGAGGATGTGTTTGCGGAGCTGGATCATCTGGAGCAGCATCTGGGTGAGCATCGCTACTTGGCCGGTGAATACCTGACCGAGGCGGATGTACGGCTGTTCACCACGCTGATTCGCTTTGATGCGGTGTATTACAGCCACTTCAAATGCAACCTGCACAGGATTGCGGATTATCCGCACCTGTCGAATTGGCTAAGGGAGCTGTATCAGTGGCCGGGCGTGGCTGAGACGGTGGATTTTGCGCATATCAAAGGGCATTACTATGCCAGTCACCGCACGATCAACCCGACGGGGATTGTGCCGAAGGGGCCGTTGCAGCATTTTGATGCTGCCCATGATCGTCAGCGCCTGGTCGGTAACGGCATCTTGAGCTGAAAACACCTTGTGGCGAGGGAGCTTGCTCCCTCGCCACAGGTACAGTGTCAAACTTGAGACTGCGCGCCTTCAAACCACTTGAGCTTCTCGCGCAACACCACCACCTCACCCACGATCACCAGTGTCGGTGCATGCACTTCATGCTCCGCCACCATGCGCGGCAGGTCCGCCAGCGTGCCGGTAAACACGCGCTGGTTGGAGGTGGTGCCCTGCTGGATCAACGCTGCAGGGGTATCCGATGCACGGCCATGTTTGATCAGCTGTTCGCAGATGATCGGCAAGCCAATCAATCCCATGTAGAACACCAGGGTCTGCGATGGCCCCACTAGGTCATGCCAGGGCAGGTCCGAAGTGCCGTCCTTTAAATGCCCGGTGATGAACCGCACCGACTGTGCGTAGTCGCGGTGAGTCAGCGGAATCCCGGCATACGCCGCGCAACCGCTGGCCGCCGTGATCCCCGGCACCACCTGGAACGGAATGCCGTGGGCCGCCAGTTCCTCGATCTCTTCGCCACCACGGCCAAAGATGAACGGATCGCCACCCTTGAGGCGCAGCACGCGCTTGCCTTGCTTGGCCAGGTCCACCAATTGCTGGTTGATCTGGTCTTGCGGCACGGCGTGGTCGGCGCGGCGTTTGCCGACGTATACACGTTCGGCGTCACGGCGGCACAGTTCGAGAATCGCGGGGGCTACGAGGCGGTCATACAGCACCACATCGGCTTGCTGCATCAGGCGCAGGGCGCGGAAGGTCAGGAGGTCCGGATCACCCGGGCCTGCGCCCACCAAGTAGACTTCGCCCGGTGCATTCGGCGGCGCGCCGTTGACCTTTTCGATCAACAGGCGCTCGGCTTCAGCACCCTGCCCGGCCAATTGACGGTCGGCAATCGGGCCCTGGAACACGTCTTCCCAAAATGCGCGGCGCTGCTGCACATCCGGGTACAAGCTTTTGACCTGGGCACGAAAACGCGCCGCCAAACCGGCCAGTTGGCCATAGGTGGACGGAATCCAGGTTTCCAGCTTGGCGCGGATCAGGCGCGCCAGCACCGGCGCATCGCCGCCGCTGGACACCGCGATCACCAAGGGTGAACGGTCGACAATCGCCGGGAAGATCACGCTGCACAAGGCCGGTGCATCCACCACATTGACCGGCACGCAACGGCGCTTGGCATCGCTGGACACTTGCGCGTTCAACGGCTCATCGTCGGTGGCCGCGATGATCAGGGTGCAACCGTCGAGGTCCGCCTCCTGATAACCGCGCAAAATCAGTTCCCCGCCACTGCCCAGTACCAGTTCACGCAACTGGTCTTCGATCTGGAGAGCAACCACCCGCAGCAACGCACCGGCATCGGCCAGCAGCCGGGATTTGCGCAAGGCAATCTCCCCGCCACCGACGACCAACACACGACTGCCGCGCAGGTTATGAAACAGCGGCAGAAATTCCATTTAGCGGATGACCTCAACGCCCGCCATGTACGGCTTGAGCACTTCCGGTACACGGATCGAGCCGTCAGCCTGCTGGTAGTTTTCCAGCACCGCCACCAGGGTACGGCCTACGGCCAAACCGGAACCGTTGAGGGTGTGCACCAGCTCAGGCTTGCCGGTTTCCGGGTTGCGGAAACGCGCCTGCATGCGACGGGCCTGGAAATCACCGCAGTTGGAGCACGACGAAATCTCGCGGTACTTGTCCTGGCTCGGCACCCACACTTCGAGGTCGTAGGTCTTCACGGCGCTGAAACCCATGTCGCCGGTGCACAGCGCCAGCACGCGGTACGGCAGCTCCAGCAATTGCAGAACGCGTTCGGCGTTGGCGGTCAGGCCTTCCAAGGCTTCCATGGAAGTCGACGGCTCGACCACCTGCACCATCTCGACCTTGTCGAACTGGTGCTGGCGGATCATGCCGCGGGTGTCACGGCCAGACGCACCGGCTTCGCTGCGGAAGCACGGGCTGTGGGCCACGAACTTCAACGGCAGCTCTTTAGCGTCGAGGATCTCGCCAGACACGATGTTGGTCAGCGACACTTCAGCGGTCGGGATCAGGTACAGGTCGGCTTCGCCGTCGCGGCTGATCTTGAACAGGTCTTCTTCGAACTTCGGTAGCTGGCTGGTGCCCATCAACGCCGGCGCCTGCACCAGGTATGGAGTGTAGGCTTCTTCGTAACCGTGTTCGCCGGTGTGCAGGTTGATCATGAACTGCGCCAGGGCACGGTGCATGCGCGCAATCGGGCCGCGCAGCAAGGCAAAGCGCGCGCCGGACATCTTGGCGGCGGTTTCGAAATCCAGGCCGCCGGTCAATTCGCCCAAGGCAACGTGGTCCTTGATCTCGAAATCAAAGACGGTTGGCGTACCCCAGCGACGCACTTCAACGTTGCCGTCTTCGTCTGCGCCAATCGGCACGGATTCGTGCGGGATGTTGGGGATGCCCAGCAGGATCGAATCCAGCTCGGTCTGGATCTTGTCCAGCTCGACCTTGCCGTCGGACAGCTCAGTGCCCATGCGCTCGACATCCGCCATCAGCGGGGCGATGTCTTCGCCGCGCTGCTTGGCCTGACCGATGGATTTGGAACGCGCATTACGCTCAGCCTGCAGTGCTTCGGTGCGGGTCTGGACGGTCTTGCGCTGTTCTTCCAGCGCTTCGATGCGCGCAACATCCAAGGCAAAGCCACGGGATGCCAGGCGGTCCGCTACGTCCTGAAGGTTGCTACGTAACAGTTTGGAATCGAGCATGTCGGTCTCTCGTTTATCAAAGTTTGGTCAAGGACAGGCCAGCCCAAGTGGCGAGCAGCCCGCCGAACACGCTGATGCCCAGATACCCGAAGGCTATCAGGGCCTGCCCGCTTTCCAGCAGGCGCAGCGTATCCAGTGAAAAGGATGAAAAGGTCGTCAGACCGCCTACAAAGCCGACAATCAAGCCAGCGCGAATTTCAATCGGTACTTCCGGGCGCAACAGGAACCAGCCGTACAACAGCCCGATGATCAGGCAGCCGATCAGGTTGACCGCCAGGGTCGCCGCATAAAAATGCTTCGGCCAGTTGGCGCTGACCCATGTGCCAGCGGCGAAACGCAATAATGTACCAGCGATGCCGGCTGCGGACACGGCAAGAATCGTCTTGAACACTACTTTCTCCGCTGTCTGGGGCTGAGTCGATCGAGTTGGGCGAGGTGATTGAGCTTTTCGCCGATCTTCAACTCCAGGCCGCGGGGCACCGGCTGATAGAGCGGGAGTGGCTCAAGGTCATCGGGGAAGTAGTCTTCACCGGCCGCATAGGCGTCCGGTTCATCGTGGGCGTAGCGGTATTCATCACCGTAGCCCAACTGTTTCATCAGCTTGGTCGGCGCGTTACGCAGGTGCATCGGTACTTCGAGGGAGCCGTGTTCGGCGGCGGCGCGCAGGGCCGACTTGAAGCCCATGTACACCGCGTTGCTTTTCGGCGCGCAGGCCAGGTAAGTGATGGCCTGGGCCACTGCCAACTCGCCTTCCGGGCTGCCGAGGCGTTCCTGCACGTCCCACGCCGCCAGGCACAGGCTCAGAGCGCGCGGGTCGGCATTGCCAATGTCTTCGCTGGCCATGCGCACCACACGGCGGGCGAGGTACAGCGGGTCGCAGCCGCCGTCGATCATGCGCGCGAACCAGTACAGCGCGCCGTCCGGGTTGGAGCCGCGCACGGATTTATGCAGCGCCGAAATCTGGTCGTAGAAAGCTTCGCCACCCTTGTCAAAGCGCCGGCGCGTGTCGCCGAGCAGGCTTTGCAGGAGGTCGACGCCGATCTCGCTGCCGTCTTCGGCCAGGTCGGAGGCGTTCTCCACCAGGTTGAGAAAGCGGCGCCCATCGCCATCGGCGGCGGCAAGCAGAATCTTGAAGCCCTCTTCGCTCACACTCAGTTGCCGTTTGCCCAGCCCTTTGTCTTCACTCAGGGCGCGGTGCAGCAACTTCTGCATCGCCGCCTCGTCCAGGCTTTTGAGCACATAGACCCGCGCCCGCGACAGCAAAGCGTTGTTCAATTCAAACGAAGGGTTTTCCGTGGTGGCGCCGATAAAAATCAGCGTGCCGTCTTCCACATAAGGCAGGAACGCATCCTGCTGCGACTTGTTGAAGCGGTGCACTTCATCGACAAACAGGATGGTGCGCTTGCCGTATTGGCCGGCCTGCTGCTTGGCGACTTCCACCGCCTGGCGGATCTCCTTGACCCCCGCCAGTACCGCCGAGACCGTTTCGAAGTGTGCATCCGAGACCTTCGCCAGCAGCCGCGCCAGGGTAGTCTTGCCCACCCCCGGCGGCCCCCAGAAAATCATCGAGTGCAGCGCACCCTGCTCCAGGGCTTCGCGCAACGGCTTGCCGCGAGCCAGCAGGTGTTCCTGACCGACGTACTCGTCCAGGTTGGTCGAACGCAAGCGCGCGGCCAGTGGCTGGGCAATCGGGTCACTTCGAAACAGGTCCATGGGCAGCGATTTATTCCTGGATCACATCGGCACCCTTGGGGATGTCGAACTTGAACTTGGAGGCAGGCACCGGCTGGTTGGCCTTGACCCCGGAGAACAGGATGTCGGTGCGTTGGCCGACGCTGTCGACCAGGCGCATGTTGTTGATCACGCCATTGCCGAACGACAGGGACAGCGTGTCGAACAGCGTGTCCTTGGATTTCGGCTTGAGGGTGAACTCGATCACGTTGCTGGTTTGCTTGGAGGTGATGTCGAAGCTGTCGTTGATCTTCGACACATCACCCGACAGCAGCAGCGCCGGGGTCTGGTTCAGGCGCGGGTCGAGCTTCTTGATGGTCGCCTGCTCCAGGTCCGGGTCCCACAGGGTGACCTTCTGGCCGTCAGACACGATGGTCTGCTCGGCCTTGCCTTCAGTGTGCCAGTAGAACAGGCCAGGACGCTGCACGGCCATTTCACCTGCGGTTTCCTGCAACTGGGTGCCGCCAGCATCCAGGGTCAGCTGGGAGAAGCGCGCGGTCAGGGTCTGGGATTTGTCCAACAGGTTCTTCAGGCTGGCGACGGAGGCCGGATCAGCGTGGGCCGAAACAGCGGTCAGGGCCAGAGCCGGCAACAACAGCATGCGGATAAGGCGCATGGGAGTCCTCATTGAGTGTTCAGGGCGTGCCGCGTGTTGCCACGCGGCACGGGATCAGTCGCGCATCTGCCCAGGGGCGATGACTTCACGCGAGCCGTTGGTGTTCATTGCGGTCACGACGCCGGCCATTTCCATGGCTTCGATCATGCGGGCGGCGCGGTTATAGCCGATTTTCAGTTTACGTTGCACCGCGGAAATCGACGCGCGACGGCTTTCCAGCACGAAGGCCACGGCCTCGTCGTACAGCGCGTCGGTTTCAGCATCGTCGTCACCCCCGCCGCCGCCGTTTTCAAAGCCGCTGCCGGCTTCTTCAACGCCGTTGAGGATGTCGTCGTTGTACTCGGGTGCGCCACGCAGCTTCCAGGCTTCAACGACACGGTGCACTTCATCATCGGAAACGAAGGCGCCGTGGACCCGGATCGGCAGGCTGGTGCCCGGCGGCATGTAGAGCATGTCACCGTGGCCGAGCAGTTGTTCGGCGCCGCCCTGGTCGATGATGGTCCGCGAGTCGATCTTGCTCGACACCTGGAACGCCATGCGCGTCGGAATGTTGGCCTTGATCAACCCCGTGATCACGTCCACCGATGGACGCTGGGTGGCGAGGATCAAGTGAATACCGGCAGCACGGGCCTTTTGGGCGATACGGGCGATCAGTTCTTCGACCTTCTTGCCGACGATCATCATCATGTCGGCGAATTCGTCGACCACCACCACGATGGTCGGCAACTTAGTCAGCTTTGGCGCTTCGTCGTGAATGCTTTCGCGCTTGTACAGCGGGTCATCAATGGTCTCGCCACGCTCTTGGGCTTCCTTGATCTTGGCGTTGAAACCCGACAGGTTACGCACGCCCATCTTCGCCATCAGTTTGTAGCGGCGCTCCATCTCGGCCACGCTCCAGCGCAGGGCGTTGGCGGCGTCCTTCATGTCGGTGACCACCGGGCACAGCAAATGCGGAATGCCTTCGTAGATCGACAGTTCCAACATCTTCGGGTCGATCATGATCAGCTTGGCGTCTTCCGGGCCGGACTTGAACAGGATCGACAGGATCATCGCGTTCACACCCACCGACTTACCGGAACCGGTGGTACCGGCCACCAGCAGGTGAGGCATCTTCGCCAGGTCGGTGATCACCGGCTTGCCGCCGATGTCGTGGCCCAGGGCCAGGGTGACTGGCGACTTGAAGTTGTCGTATTCCGGCGTCGACAGCACCTCGGAGAAGCGCACGATCTGGCGGTCTTCGTTGGGGATCTCGATACCCACGGTGGTCTTGCCGGGGATGACTTCCACCACGCGCACGCTGGTCACGGCCAGGGAGCGGGCCAAGTCCTTCGCCAGGTTGGAAATGCGGCTGACCTTGACGCCGGCGGCCGGCTGGATTTCGTAACGGGTAATCACCGGGCCGGGATGGATCGAGTCCACCGACACTTCGACGCCGAACTCCTTGAGCTTGATTTCCAGCAGGTGGCCGACGGCCGCCAGGGATTCCGGGGAATAGTTGAGTTGTTTCTTTTCGGCCGGGTCGAGGATCGAGATCGGCGGCAAGGTGCCTTCGACGGCACTGTCGACGAACAGCGGCGCCTGTTTCTCTTTCTGTACACGATGGCTGGGCTCAGGAGCCTTGGGCGGTGCCGGGGCGATCACCGGCGGCACCTGCTTCTCGCGATCCGACATGTGTTTGCTCAGGGCCTGCTCGCGCTCTATGAGGCGCTCCTTGACCTTGGCCTGTTCGCGCCGGTCCGGCGTGGTCGGGGCCACCACTTCGTTGACGCGGGTGTCCACCTCACGCAGTTGGGCAACCATGCGCTTGCGCTCGACACGGGCCGCCCACCAGCGGTTGGCGGCGCCCTGGAACAGTTCCAGTAGGTCAAGAGTGATCTTGCCGGTCACGTCCATCACCTTGAACCACGACAGGTCGGTGAACACGGTGAGACCGAACAGGAACAAGGCGATGAACATCAGGGTGCTGCCCTGGATGTTCAGGGTCCTGCGCGCCAGGTCGCCCAGGCTTTCGCCCAGCGCCCCGCCCGCGCCCGCCGGTAGGCCGGTGGGGGCATGGAAATGGATATGGGCCAGGGCTGCGCCGGATAGTACGAGGAATACCAGGCCGATCAGCCGCCAGGAGAACAGCCAGCCACTCCACTGCCACGGTTCATGACGCTGGCGAAAGATCTGCCAGGTCTTGATCGCCAGCAGCAACGGGAAGATATAAGCAAAGTAACCCAGCACCATGAACAGGATATCGGCACTGTAGGAACCGGCAGGCCCACCGAAGTTCTGCACGTCTTCGATCTTGCTGTTGTGGCTCCAGCCCGGGTCGTCCTTGCCGTACGTGAGCAAGGCCATCATCAGGAACAGGCACAGCGCGCCGATCGCGATCAGCGCACCTTCCTTGAGGCGATAATGCAGGTGCTGGCGCCAGGCCGGCACGACTGCTGCTTTAGGTGTTGCGGCGGATTTCTTCAAAACGGGTCTTTTCCTGCGCCTTTAGCGCGTCCATCTGTTGAATGACTGCAAATACTGCCCAATCCGAGCAGTTGAAAAATGAACGAGCGTCGTTGAATCTACTTTTACCATTGGGCGCTTGCTGGATGAAATGACGAAAGCGCCACAATGCCCGCATTGTACGGGTTTGTGCCGGCGATGCCACGCCCCTGCCCTTCACTCGACAGCCTAGCCAATTTTGTGTCACAGCATGTTCAATTTGAGCATGCATTGTCTTTGCTGACAAAGGCTTATGCGCTGTTTTTACCAATCCAGGCAAGCTTGGCAAATGGCCTGCATGGCACAGACCCGATTACGACCACGTCCCCGGCACAGAGTTGCAGAAACACCTGCTCACGCTAATCCACCTCAATAGCCGATTCGGGCTGGCCCGATGGCGCCGTGTCGACAATAATCAGCACTGCGCAGACAGGTGTCATACCTGCCACTCCCCTCCCCTTCCGTAAGCCTGGATGCCATGCTGACCTGGTTACAACGCGACTCACTGACATTCCCTCCCCTGGCCAAGGCCATGCGCGAACCCAATGGCCTGCTGGCTGCCGGCGGCGACCTTTCGGCGGAACGCCTGGTACACGCCTATCGCCATGGCTGCTTTCCGTGGTTTTCGGAGGGCCAGCCGATCCTCTGGTGGTCGCCCGACCCGCGCACCGTCATATTCCCCGACGAACTGCATGTCTCCCGCAGCCTGGGCAAGCTGTTGCGCCAACAGCGCTACACCGTGACCTTCGATCAGGACTTTGCCGCCGTCATCCAGGCCTGCGCAGCACCGCGCGCCTATGCCGACGGCACCTGGATCACCGAAAGCATCCAGAGCGCTTACCTGGAGTTGCACCAGCGCGGCTACGCGCATTCGGTCGAGGTGTGGGACGACGGCAAACTGGTGGGTGGCTTGTATGGCTTGGCGATGGGCCAGCTGTTTTTTGGTGAGTCCATGTTCAGCCGCGCCGACAACGCCTCGAAGTTCGGCTTTGCCACGCTGACCCGCCAGCTACAGGAATGGGGTTTTGTATTGATCGACTGCCAGATGCCCAACGATCACCTCCACAGCCTGGGTGCCCGCGCCATATCCCGCAGCGACTTCGCAGGTTTCCTGCGCGACCATCTGGATCAGCCCAGCGCTGGACCGTGGGTTTCCTAGGCGACTTCCGCGCTCCTGGCTTACACTTATTTCAAAGCTTATCCGAGGGTTGATCATGACCGAGTTGGCGCGTTTGAAGTTTTATGCCACTCAACCCCACTCTTGCAGCTATCTGCCCGACGAGCAGGCCACCACACTGTTCCTCGACCCCAGCCAGCCTATGGACGTGCATGTGTATGCCGACCTGTCGGAGATGGGCTTTCGGCGCAGTGGCGATCATCTGTACCGGCCTCATTGCCAGAACTGTAATGCCTGCGTCCCGGCACGTATTCCCGTGGCGCAGTTTCTGCCGGACCGTAACCAGAAACGCATCCTCAAGCGCAATGCTGACCTCACGGTGATGCCGGCCAAGCCACGCTTCACCGAAGAGTATTTCGACCTTTACCAGCGCTACATCGAAGAGCGCCACGCCGACGGCGATATGTTTCCGCCCAGTCGCGACCAATTCTCCACGTTCTTGGTACGCGACCTGCCCTTTTCACGCTTCTATGAATTTCGCGCCGACGGCCGGTTGGTGGCGGTGGCCGTGACCGATTTGCTGCCAAACGGCCTGTCGGCGGTCTACACCTTCTACGAGCCCGCCGAAGAGCGTCGCAGCCTGGGGCGCTTCGCAATCCTCTGGCAAATCGGCGAAGCACTGCGCCTGGAACTGGAGGCGGTGTACCTCGGCTACTGGATCAAGAACTGCAAAAAGATGAACTACAAGACCCAATATCGGCCCATAGAACTGCTGATTAATCAAAGATGGGTCGTGCTTAACTAGAACCCCTTGGCTTAAACACCCTTTTTCGGGCACAATGCACGCCGCTTTTGCCTGGCGCAGTTGCACCGGGCCATTCACTGGATACCGAGGGCTTTACTGCATGTCGAAAGAAGACAGCTTCGAAATGGAAGGCACTGTCGTCGACACCCTGCCCAACACCATGTTTCGTGTGGAGTTGGAAAATGGGCACGTCGTAACCGCGCATATCTCCGGCAAGATGCGCAAGAACTACATTCGTATTCTTACCGGTGACAAAGTGCGCGTCGAGCTGACGCCCTATGACTTGAGCAAAGGGCGCATCACTTACCGCGCTCGCTAAGCAAGTCAATACAAGACGCCCGGTTATGCCGGGCGTTTTTGTGTGTGCGCTATTTGACAATCACCACAGCCCCCACAGACAGCAAAAAGGCGCCTTTCGGCGCCTTTGCTTTATTGCAGCTATCGATCAGGCCATTTCAGCCGTGGTTTCGAACTCGAAGGTCAGCTCGCCATCCTTCAGGTCGATGTGCACCACGCCGCCATGGTCGGAAAGTTCGCCGAACAGGATCTCTTCGGCCAATGGCCGCTTGATCTTGTCCTGGATCAGACGCGCCATTGGGCGAGCGCCCATTGCCGCATCGTAGCCGCCCTCGGCGATCCAACTGCGCGCCGCTTCCGTGACATCCAGCTGCACGCGCTTGTCTTCCAACTGCGCCTGAAGCTCGGTGAGGAACTTGTCCACCACGCTTTTGATGACCTCATGACTGAGGCGACCAAACTGGATAATGGTGTCCAGGCGGTTGCGGAATTCCGGCGTGAAGCTCTTCTTGATCACTTCCATTGCATCGGAAGAGTGATCCTGATGACTGAAGCCGATCGAAGCCCGCGCAGCCGTTTCGGCACCAGCGTTGGTGGTCATGATCACGATCACATTGCGGAAGTCCGCCTTGCGCCCGTTGTTGTCGGTCAGGGTGCCGTGATCCATCACCTGCAACAGCAGGTTGAAGACTTCCGGGTGGGCCTTTTCGATTTCATCGAGCAGCAGCACGCAATGCGGTTGCTTGGTGATTGCCTCGGTCAACAGACCGCCCTGGTCGAAACCGACATAGCCCGGGGGAGCACCGATGAGGCGCGACACGGTGTGACGCTCCATGTACTCGGACATGTCGAAACGCACCAGCTCAATGCCCATGGCCTTGGCCAACTGCCGCGCCGCTTCGGTCTTGCCGACGCCGGTCGGGCCGGCGAACAGGAACGAACCAACCGGTTTGTCCGGCGACTTGAGGCCCGCACGCGACAACTTGATCGCGGTGGACAGCGCATCGATGGCCGCATCCTGGCCGAACACGGTCAGCTTGAGGTCACGCTCCAGGTTACGCAGCAGCTCCTTATCGGAACTGTTGACGTGCTTAGGCGGAATCCGCGCGATCTTCGCCACGATGTCCTCGACCTGAGGCACGTCGATGCGCTTCACACGCTTCTCGACCGGCTGCAGGCGCTGATAGGCACCCGCCTCGTCGATCACGTCGATGGCCTTGTCCGGCATGTGCCGGTCATTGATGTAGCGCGACGCCAGCTCAGCCGCCGAACGCAGGGCTTCATCAGTGTACTCGATGCCATGGTGCGCTTCGAAACGCCCCTTGAGCCCACGCAGGATGCCGATGGTGTCTTCAACCGAAGGCTCGGACACGTCGACCTTCTGGAAACGACGCGCCAGGGCACGGTCTTTTTCGAAGATCCCGCGAAACTCCTGGAACGTGGTCGAACCGATGCAACGGATATCACCCGACGACAGCAGCGGCTTGAGCAGGTTCGAGGCGTCCATCACCCCACCGGAAGCCGCACCGGCGCCAATGATGGTGTGGATTTCGTCGATGAACAGGATAGCCTGCGGGCGTTTTTTCAGCTCACCAAGCAGCGCCTTGAAGCGCTTCTCGAAATCGCCACGGTACTTGGTCCCGGCGAGCAACGCGCCCAGGTCCAAGGAGTAGACGACACTGTTGGCCAGCAGGTCCGGCACCTGGTTGTCCACGATGCGCTTGGCCAGGCCTTCGGCAATCGCGGTCTTACCCACGCCCGCCTCACCCACCAGCAACGGGTTATTCTTGCGACGACGGGCAAGGATCTGCGCCACGCGCTCAACTTCAAGCTCACGCCCCACCAGCGGATCGATCCGCCCCTGGCGCGCCAGTTCGTTGAGGTTGCTGGCATAGGCATCCAGTGGATTGCCCGAAGAAGAAGACTCACCGCCCTCGTCGTCCTGCATATCCTGCTCACCCTCGGAATGATCGCCGTGCCCAGGCACCTTGGAGATACCGTGGGCGATGTAGTTGACGACATCGATACGGGCAACGCTCTGCTGTTTGAGCAGGAACACTGCCTGGCTTTCCTGTTCGCTGAAAATCGCCACAAGCACATTGGCGCCTGTGACTTCACGCTTACCGGAGCTCTGAACATGGAACACGGCACGCTGAAGCACCCGCTGAAAGCCCAGGGTTGGCTGGGTTTCACGGTCTTCATCGTGGACTGGAATAAGTGGCGTAGTGGAGTCGATAAACTCCTGCAGGTCATGCTTGAGTTTGTCGAGGTTGGCGCCGCACGCACGCAAAACGGTGGCGGCAGCTTCATTATCCAAAAGTGCCAGCAGCAGGTGTTCGACGGTCATGAATTCATGACGCTTCGAACGAGCCTCCTTGAAGGCAAGATTGAGGGTGACTTCGAGCTCGCGGTTTAACATAGCTTCACCTCATACCCAAGTGGTCGGCGTTAACCGTCCTTCTCGATTTCACAGAGTAGCGGATGCTGGCTTTCCCTGGCGTACTGGTTGACCTGCATGGCCTTTGTCTCGGCGATGTCGCGGGTAAACACTCCACATACTGCCCGTCCTTCTGTGTGAACGGCCAGCATTACCTTGGTCGCCAACTCGCGGTTCAGGTTAAAAAACACCTCGAGTACTTCGACCACGAAATCCATCGGTGTGTAGTCATCATTGAACAAAACCACCTTGTACATCGGCGGCGCCTGTAAGGCAGGCTTGGCCTCCTGAACAGCAATGCCTGCAGAACCGTCGTCATCATGTTCCTGATCCGGTCGATCCTGATTGAATGTTAGTCGAATCTGGCTGTTTGCATGCATGGAAAGAAAGGTTCGTCAGTGGTTCAAATACAGTGGTGGGGGCGACCTGTCAGAATTTCAACTCTGACCGACTGGTCGCCTTGACTATCGGCGAAACGGTGTTACAACCAATAGAACCCACAGTGGGTAAAAAAGGTCCGCGCAGTCAACCTTATTTATTCGGGTTAGGACGGATAAACTGGATGATACTCCAGTGATGGAGTCTGGTGCAGAGGGATATGGGTATGTCTGGCGTCAAGATCAATGGCAAGGTCAAGTGGTTCAACAATGCCAAGGGATATGGCTTTGTTAATGAAGAAGGGAAAACCGAGGACCTTTTTGCGCACTACTCAGCGATCATCATGGACGGGTACAAAACGCTGAAAGCGGGACAAGCGGTCACCTTTGAGATTATTCAAGGCCCCAAAGGGCTGCATGCCGTGAATATCGACACAGCAAAAACGGAAGTCACTGCCAGCCCAGCAGCACGCAAGAGCGAAGTAGAAAAGAAACAAACGGCGTGATCCGCCGCCAAGCGTGCAGCTAGCAAAAAAAAACGGCCACCCAATCAAATTGGATGGCCGTTTTTTATGCCGGCTTGTTTACATATGCGAAATCAATGCTTCACCAAAGCCCGACGACGACACCAGCTTCGCGCCATCCATCAAGCGCTCGAAGTCATAGGTCACAGTCTTGGCCGAAATCGCGCCATTGGTACCCTTGATGATCAAATCCGCCGCCTCAGTCCAGCCCATATGACGCAACATCATCTCGGCCGACAGAATCAACGATCCCGGATTCACCTGATCCTTGCCCGCATATTTAGGCGCAGTACCGTGGGTAGCTTCGAACATCGCCACGGTGTCCGACAGGTTCGCGCCCGGCGCAATACCGATACCGCCCACCTCCGCCGCCAAGGCGTCAGACAGGTAATCACCATTCAGGTTAAGCGTCGCGATCACATCATACTCGGCCGGACGCAGCAGGATCTGCTGGAGCATGGCGTCGGCAATGGCGTCCTTGACCACCACATTCTTGCCGGTCTTCGGGTTCTTGAACTGCATCCACGGGCCGCCGTCGAGCAGTGTGGCGCCAAATTCTTCGGCCGCCACTTCGTAGGCCCATTCCTTGAAGGCACCTTCGGTGAACTTCATGATGTTGCCTTTGTGCACGATGGTCAGTGAGTCGCGGTCGTTATCCACTACATATTGCAGGGCTTTACGCGCCAGGCGCTTGGTCCCTTCCTTGGAGACGGGCTTCACACCAATCCCACAATCCTGGTCGAAACGGATCTTGGTCACGCCCATTTCTTCCTTGAGGAACTTGATCACCTTGATCGCTTCGGGCGAACCGGCCTTCCACTCGATCCCGGCATAAATGTCTTCGGAGTTTTCACGGAAGATGGTCATGTCCACATCGCCCGGCTTCTTGACCGGGCTGGGCACGCCTTCGAACCAACGCACCGGGCGCAGGCACACATATAGATCGAGTTGTTGGCGCAGGGCCACGTTCAGCGAGCGGATGCCGCCGCCGACGGGAGTGGTCAGCGGCCCCTTGATGGAAAGCACGTAATCCTTGACCGCATCCAGGGTTTCCTGGGGCAGCCAGGTGTCCTGGTCGTAGACTTGAGTCGCCTTTTCGCCGGCATATACCTCCATCCAGGAGATTTTGCGCTTGCCGCCGTAGGCCTTTTCAACAGCTGCGTCGACCACCTTGATCATCACCGGACTGATGTCGACGCCGATACCGTCACCTTCTATATAAGGGATGATCGGTTGGTCAGGAACATTGAGAGAATGGTCTGCATTGACGGTGATTTTGTCGCCGACTGCCGGAACCTGAATCTTCTTGTATCCCATGCTGAACTCCATCTATGGATTGAACATCTGGCTGCGTTCGAGCCTACTCCAGATAAATGGCGACTGAAACCTCACGCCATGCTCATTTGCATCGAAAACAGCATAATTTGTCGCCTACAAGCCTGAAAGCAAAGGCAAAATCGCCAATCCTGAGCACATCGTGCGACTTTGGTAGCAACCTCGGCCCTGCGACCTTTAGACCAATGGACGACACACCTTTTGTATGAAGGCTCGGCGTAAGCATAGCGACCTATGTATAATGCCGCCGCTGACCCAAGAGTCACGACGGCTGACCGCTCTGGAACAGGTGCCTTCAGCTACAAAGCCGGACTATTACAATAGTCCACCCGCTTGACGCTCGACTGATGCAACCCAACATCACCGCGAAGAAACCTCGACATTTCGCTCATGGATGACTTTGAACGAACGCGCTCCACCCGGCGCATCTCGAGTTTCTGCGCACGCTTTCAGCAAAGAAGAGAGTTAATCCGAATATGCCCACCCGCTCGAAGATCATCTACACCTTCACCGACGAAGCCCCGGCCCTCGCCACCTATTCACTGCTGCCTATCGTAGAGGCCTTCACCGCTTCCGCTGATATTGCCGTGGAAACCCGCGACATCTCCCTCGCCGCGCGCATCCTCGCAAGCTTCCCCGAGCAACTGGGCGCCAAGGCTATCCCGGACCACCTCGCCGAACTGGGCGACCTGGCCGTTACGCCTGAAGCCAACATCATCAAGCTGCCTAACATCAGCGCCTCGACCCCGCAGCTGCAAGCCGCGATCAAGGAACTGCAGGCCCAGGGCTACGCCCTGCCGGACTACCCGGAAACCGTAACCACCGACGCGGAAAAAGAAACCCGTGCACGTTACGACAAGGTCAAGGGCAGCGCCGTGAACCCGGTACTGCGCGAAGGCAACTCCGACCGCCGCGCACCGCTGTCGGTCAAGAACTACGCACGCAAGCACCCGCACAAGATGGGCGCCTGGGCTGCCGACTCCAAGTCGCACATCGCCCACATGAACAGTGGCGATTTCTACGGCAGCGAAAAAGCCGTGCAGATCGAAGCCGCTGACGCTGTCAAAATCGAGCTGATCGCTCAAGACGGCACCGCGACTGTCCTGAAAGAAAAGACTTCGGTACAGGCCGGCGAAATCATCGACACCGCCGTATTGAGCAAGAAAGCCCTGCGCGCGTTCATCGCCGCTGAAATCGAAGACGCCAAGCAACAAGGCGTACTCCTGTCGGTTCACCTGAAAGCCACCATGATGAAGGTCTCCGACCCGATCATGTTCGGCCAGATCGTTGCCGAGTTCTATAAAGACGCCCTGGCCAAGCACGCTGTCGTGCTGGAGCAGATCGGCTTCAACCTGAACAACGGCATCGGCGACCTGTACGCTCGCATCAAGGCCCTGCCGGCCGACCAGCAAGCGCAGATCGAAGCCGACATCCAGGCGGTCTACGCCGCTCGCCCTTCCCTGGCGATGGTCAACTCCGACAAAGGCATCACCAACCTGCACGTGCCGAGCGACGTCATCGTCGACGCCTCGATGCCCGCCATGATCCGTGACTCCGGCAAGATGTGGGGCACCGACGGCCAGCTGCACGACACCAAGGCCGTGATCCCGGATCGCTGCTACGCCACCATCTACCAAGCCGTCATCGAAGACTGCAAGGCCAATGGCGCGTTCGACCCAACCACCATGGGCAGCGTGCCAAACGTTGGCCTGATGGCGAAGAAAGCCGAAGAGTACGGCTCCCACGACAAGACCTTCCAGATCAAGGCTGACGGCGTAGTCCGCGTCACCGACAGCAAGGGCAACCTGCTGATGGAACAGAAAGTCGAAGCCGGCGACATCTTCCGCATGTGCCAGACCAAAGACGCGCCGATCCAGGACTGGGTCAAACTGGCCGTCAACCGTGCCCGCGCCAGCAACACCCCGGCTATTTTCTGGCTGGACCCTAAGCGTGCTCACGACGGCGTCGTGGTCGAGAAAGTTCAGGCTTACCTGAAAGACCACAACACCGAAGGCCTGGACATCCGCATCATGTCGCCGGTCGACGCGATGAAGTTCACCCTGGAGCGCACCCGCAAGGGCCTGGACACCATCTCGGTGACCGGTAACGTGCTGCGCGACTACCTGACCGACCTGTTCCCGATCATGGAACTGGGCACCAGCGCCAAGATGCTGTCCATCGTGCCGCTGATGAACGGCGGCGGCCTGTTCGAAACCGGCGCCGGCGGTTCGGCTCCGAAACACGTGCAGCAGCTGGTGGAAGAAAACTTCCTGCGCTGGGATTCCCTGGGCGAGTTCCTGGCCCTGGCCGCGTCCCTTGAGCATTTGGGTGTGACGTACAACAACCCGAAAGCCCTGGTACTGTCCAAGACCCTGGACCAGGCCACCGGCCAGTTCCTCGACAACAACAAGTCGCCATCGCGCAAAGTCGGCAACATCGACAACCGCGGCAGCCACTTCTACCTGGCGTTGTACTGGGCTCAAGCCCTGGCCGCCCAGACCGAAGACACTGCACTGCAAGCGCAGTTTGGCGAACTGGCAAAAACCCTGACCGCGAACGAAGCGACCATCGTCGCTGAGCTCAACGCAGTACAGGGCAAGCCAGTGGACATCGGTGGCTACTACGCGCCGAACCCGGAGCTGACCAGCAAGGCCATGCGCCCAAGCAACACGCTCAATGCGGCGATTGCTGCACTGGTGTGATGCTTCGCGATGCCGCTGATGTGACAATGGCTGACTGATCGTCACACCAGCAGGAAATCCGGAATCCGAAAGGGTTCCGGATTTTTTTTGCCCTTTTTTTGTGCAAGTGGGCGCAGGATTTGCTTCGTGTTTCTGTTCAAGTCATCCAGAAAACATGAAAAGGGAAGTTTCCATGCACCGAAATCACTTCCAATGGCTGGGCTGGACCACTGCAATAGTCCTGCTGACGGCCTGCGCGCACCACTCGCACACCTACCCTCACGTACAGGAGACCATTGGCGACGTGCAGACCATGTACGACGGCAAACTCAGCCCTGACGCCGCTGTCAGCACCTTTCGCAATATCGATCGCTTGTTCCCGGTGCGCACCATTCAAGCCGGAGGCCACCCCTTTGCGCTGCCACGCAGCAGCCAACCGCTCGGCGCCGTCGCATTCGACTACGACGGCAAACACTACAGCCTTGACGATTACGTCACCCTCAACCGGGTAACAGGCTTGCTGGTGATAAAAAACGGGCAAGTCGTTACTGAACGCTACGAAAAAGGCAACACACCGGCAAGCCGCTGGATGTCGATGTCAGTCGCCAAATCCGTTACCTCAACCCTTGTCGGCGCCGCACTGCAGGACGGCGCCATCAAAAGCCTTGATGACAAAGTGACCCGCTACCTGCCTGCTCTCGCAGGTAGCGGCTACGACCAGGCGACTGTACGCCAGGTCCTGGCCATGCGCTCCGGCGTCAAATGGAGTGAGAAGTACGCCGACCCCACCTCAGACCGACGCATGATGCTCAAGCTGCAAACCGAGCAAGTGCCGGGCTCTGCCCTCAAGTTCATGGCGAGCCTGCCCAGCGCGGCAACGCCTGGTACGCGCACCAACTACAGCACGGGCGAAACACAGGTCCTCGGCCAACTGGTCAGCGCCGCTGTGGGCAAACCGCTGGCGCAGTACCTGAGCGAGAAAATCTGGGCACCTTACGGCATGCAAACCGACGCCAACTGGTGGCTTGACGGCCCCAATGGCAACGAGGTGGGTGGTAGCGGCATCAGCGCAACGCTGGAAGATTACGGCCGCTTCGGGCAATTCGTCCTTAGCGGCGGCAAAGCCGGCGAGAAACAAGTGCTGCCCAAAGGCTGGATGAGCTTTGCCAGTACCACCACCGGCACCGACCCCGCATACGGCGACTTTGCCTCAATGTGGTGGCCCGCATGGACCGACGCCTCAAAGGCGGACAAAGCCTTCACTGCTGCGGGCATTTTCGGCCAGTTCATCTACATCAACCCCGTACAGAATGTGGTGATTGTTGTGTGGCAAGCACAAACCAAAGCCACCGGCGGTGAAGTCATCGACGACATGGTCGCCTTCGACGCCATCACCAAGGCCGCGAAGTAAACGACAGGGGCGGCACCTCTGTATGATGGGTGCCCGCCCTTCTGATCGCTTGAGACTTGCCCATGACCTGGCAACCCCACATCACCGTCGCCACTATCGTTGAGGACAACGGTCGCTTCCTCATGGTCGAGGAACTCAAGGGCGGCCGTGCCGTGCTCAACCAGCCCGCCGGCCACCTCGATCCGCATGAAACCCTCACGGAAGCCGCCGTGCGCGAAACCCTCGAGGAAACCGGCTGGGATGTCGAAGCCACCGGCATTGTCGGCATTTATCTCTACACCGCCCCCAGCAATGGCGTGACCTATCAACGGGTCTGCTTCATCGCCAAGGCCTTGAAACACCACCCAGACTATCAACTCGACGAAGGCATCCTCCGCGCCCGTTGGCTGACCCGTGACGAACTGATGGAACTGCGCAACGACTGGCGCAGCGAGCTGATCATCCGCTGTATCGATGATTATCTGGCCGGTCAGCGCCACAGCCTCGAATTGATCCGCCCTTCTCTTTAGCCTTGAAGGCCTGAGCCTGATAGAATCGCGTCCTTTTTCAAGACACCCGTTGAAACCCTATGCGTGATCCAGCCCCTTCTGACACACAAAAGAAGCGCGTCATCGTCGGCATGTCCGGCGGCGTGGATTCTTCCGTTTCCGCCGTTCTGCTCATGGAGCAGGGTTATGAGGTGGAAGGCCTGTTCATGAAGAACTGGGAAGAAGACGATGGAACGGAATACTGCACCGCCATGGACGATCTGGCGGACGCCCAGGCCGTGTGCGACAAGATCGGTATCAAGCTGCACACCGCCAACTTCGCCGCCGAGTATTGGGACAACGTGTTCGAGCACTTCCTGGCCGAATACAAGGCCGGCCGCACGCCGAACCCGGACATCCTGTGCAACCGTGAAATCAAGTTCAAGGCATTCCTCGACTACGCCATGATGCTCGGCGCGGACCTGATTGCCACTGGCCACTATGTGCGCCGCCGCGATATCGATGGCCGTACCGAACTGCTCAAGGGCCTGGACCCGAACAAGGACCAGAGCTATTTCCTGCACGCCGTCGGCGGTGAACAGATCGCCAAGACCCTGTTCCCGGTGGGCGAGCTGGAAAAACCCGAAGTGCGCAAGATTGCCGAGAAACACGGCCTGGCCACCGCCAAGAAGAAGGATTCCACCGGGATCTGCTTTATCGGCGAGCGCCGCTTCAGCGACTTCCTCAAGCAGTACCTGCCAGCGCAACCGGGCGAAATCCACACCACCGAAGGTGAAGTCATCGGCCGTCACCATGGCCTGATGTATCACACCATCGGCCAACGCCAGGGCCTGGGCATCGGCGGCTTGAAAGACGCCGGTGAAGAGCCGTGGTACGTGCTGGTCAAGGACCTGGAAAACAACGTGCTGATCGTCGGCCAAGGCAACGAGCATCCACTGTTGTTCTCCGGCGCCCTGCTCGCTTCGGAAATCTATTGGGTCAACCCGATTGACCTGAGCACCCCGCGCCGCCTGACTGCCAAAGTGCGCTATCGCCAGAGCGACCAGCCCTGCACCCTGGAAAAAACCGCCACCGGCTACCGCGCCACCTTTGATGACCCGCAACGCGCGGTCACGCCTGGCCAGTCCGTGGTGTTCTACGACGGCGAAATCTGCCTGGGCGGCGGCGTGATTGAAGTGGCCGAAGCCTGGAGCAACCCGGCATGAGCCCGACCCAGGAGCAATTGACGGCACTCGGCGGGGTTTTCCTCGCCGCTGTCTTGGTGGACAAGATCGCCAAGACCGGCCAGGTCACCGAGGCGGGCCTGACCTGCATGCTCGGCAGCCTGCTGATCCGCGACCCCAAGGACACCCTGGAAGTCTACGGCGGCGACGATATCGCGCTGCGTGAAGGTTACCGCGCGCTGATCGGCGCCCTGGAGCGCGACCCAAGCACGTTGCAGCGCGAGCCGTTGCGCTATGCCTTGTCAATGCTTGGCCTTGAGCGTCAGTTGGCCAAGCGCGACGACCTGCTGGAGGTCATCGGCAAGCGTTTGCCACAGATTCAATCCCAGGTGGAACACTTCGGCCCGGCCCACGAAAACGTGATCGCGGCCTGTGGCGCGCTGTACCAGGACACCCTGAGCACCTTGCGCCAACGCATCCAGGTGCACGGCGACATGCGCAACCTGCAGCAACCGAACAACGCCTCGAAAATCCGTGCACTGCTCCTGGCCGGTATTCGTTCGGCGCGATTGTGGCGTCAGTTGGGCGGTCATCGTTGGCAGTTGGTGATCAGCCGCCGCAAATTGCTCAAAGAGCTTTACCCGTTGATGCGCAACGAATAAGTCGCACCGACAGGCTATTTTCAAGCCGTTACGCGTAATACGCCGGTCAGTTGGCGACGGACCGGCGGATTTTTTCATGTATGATACGCGCCCCATTTCGTTGCCCGACTGTCCGAGAACACCCCATGCAGCTCTCTTCGCTCACTGCGGTTTCCCCTGTTGACGGCCGCTACGCCGGCAAAACCCAGGCCCTGCGCCCTATTTTCAGTGAATACGGCCTGATCCGTGCTCGTGTTCTGGTTGAAGTGCGCTGGCTCCAGCGCCTGGCCGCTCATCCCGCCATCAGCGAAGTGCCGGCGTTCTCCGCGCAAGCCAACGCTGTGCTCAACACCCTGGCGGAAAACTTCTCCCTGGAGCACGCCGAGCGTGTGAAAGAGATCGAGCGCACCACCAACCACGACGTAAAAGCCATCGAATACCTGCTCAAAGAGCAAGCGGCCAAGCTGCCGGAACTGGCCCAGGTCAGCGAGTTCATCCACTTTGCCTGCACCAGCGAGGACATCAACAACCTGTCCCACGCCCTGATGCTGCGCGAAGGCCGTGATGACGTGATGCTGCCGCTGATGCGCCAGACTGCCAACGCCATCCGCGAACTGGCGATCCGTTTCGCCGACGTGCCAATGCTGTCGCGCACCCACGGCCAGCCGGCGTCGCCGACCACCCTGGGCAAAGAATTGGCCAACGTGGTGTACCGCCTGGAGCGTCAGATCACTCAAGTGGCGGCCGTGCCGCTGCTGGGCAAGATCAACGGCGCCGTAGGCAACTACAACGCCCACCTGTCGGCCTACCCTGAGATCGACTGGGAAGCCAACGCCCGCGCCTTCATCGAAGACGAGCTGGGCCTGGGCTTCAACCCGTACACCACGCAGATCGAACCGCACGACTACATCGCCGAGCTGTTCGACGCCATTGCGCGCTTCAACACCATCCTGATCGACTTCGATCGCGATATCTGGGGCTACATCTCCCTGGGCTACTTCAAGCAGCGCACCATTGCCGGTGAAATCGGTTCGTCGACCATGCCGCACAAGGTCAACCCGATCGACTTTGAAAACTCCGAAGGCAACCTCGGCATCGCCAACGCCCTGTTCCAGCACCTGGCCAGCAAGTTGCCGATCTCCCGCTGGCAGCGCGACCTGACCGACTCCACCGTACTGCGCAACCTCGGCGTGGGCTTCGCTCACAGCGTGATCGCGTACGAAGCCAGCCTCAAAGGCATCAGCAAACTTGAGCTCAATGAGCAGAAGATCGCCGCTGACCTGGACGCGTGCTGGGAAGTCCTGGCCGAGCCGATCCAGACCGTGATGCGCCGCTACAACATCGAGAATCCGTACGAAAAGCTGAAAGAGTTGACGCGCGGCAAGGGCATCACCTCTGACGCACTGCAAACTTTCATCGACGGCCTGGACATGCCAGCCGCGGCCAAGGCCGAGCTGAAACTACTGACCCCGGCCAACTACATCGGCAACGCTGTAGAGCAAGCCAAGCGCATCTGATCTTTGCTTGACCCTTTGAGACGCCCGGCCGCGCCGGGCGTTTTTATTCCAGTCTGAAAAGTGCTTTTTTTCAATAGGTTACACATGAATCCTGATATCCCTCTTCAACTTCTGGGCGGCATCACGGCACGGGAATTCCTGCGCGACTACTGGCAGAAAAAGCCGCTGCTGATCCGTCAGGCCATCCCTGATTTCGAAAGCCCGATCGACGCCGACGAGCTGGCCGGCCTGGCCCTGGAAGAAGAAGTCGAATCGCGCCTGGTGATCGAACACGGCGAGCGCCCGTGGGAATTGCGTCGCGGCCCGTTTGCTGAAGATGCCTTCAGCACGCTGCCTGAGCGCGAGTGGACCCTGCTGGTGCAGGCCGTCGACCAGTTCGTGCCGGAAGTGGCCGAACTGCTCGAGCAGTTCCGCTTCCTGCCAAGCTGGCGCATCGACGACGTGATGATCAGCTTCGCCGCGCCCGGTGGCAGCGTCGGTCCGCACTTCGACAACTACGATGTGTTCCTGCTGCAAGCCCAAGGCAAGCGCAACTGGAAGATCGGCCAGATGTGCAACTCCGAAAGCCCGCTGCTGCAGCACGCCGACCTGCGCATCCTCGCTGAATTCGAAGAAAGCGCCGAGTGGGTGCTGGAACCGGGCGACATGCTTTACCTGCCGCCGCGCCTGGCGCACTTCGGTATTGCCGAAGATGACTGCATGACCTATTCCGTAGGTTTCCGCGCCCCCAGCGCCGCTGAAGTGCTGACCCACTTCACCGACTTCCTCAGCCAGTACCTGACTGACGAAGAACGCTACACCGACGCCGACGCCCAGCCGGTCAGCGACCCGCACCAGATCCAGGGCGACGCGCTCGACCGCCTCAAGAGCCTGCTGGCCGAGCACATGAGCGATGAGCGCATGCTGCTGACCTGGTTCGGCCAGTTCATGACCGAACCGCGCTATCCTGAGCTGGTGGCCGGTGAAGAATTGGGCGAAGAGGATTTCGTCAACAGCCTGCAAGACGGCGCGATCCTGGTGCGCAACCCAAGCGCGCGCATGGCCTGGTCGGAAGTCGACGATGATGTGCTGCTGTTCGCCAGCGGCCAGAGCCGCTACCTGCCGGGCAAGCTGCGCGAACTGCTCAAGCTGATCTGCGCCGCCGACGCCCTGCACGCCGAAAACCTCGGCCCATGGCTGGCGGACGAAGACGGTCGCGACCTGCTGTGCGAATTGGTCAAGCAAGGAAGCCTGGGATTTGCCGATGAATAAGATTCACGTAAGTGTCGCGGACTGGCAAAAGGATATCGCTGAGATTCGGCGCATTCGTGAAGCGGTGTTTATCGCTGAACAATCGGTTCCGCCAGAGCTGGAGTGGGACGCGGACGACGCCGGCGCTGTGCATTTCCTTGCATTCGAAGGTGATTTTCCGATTGGCACCGCGCGCCTGCTGCCCAGTGGCGAGATCGGACGTGTGTCGGTACTCAAGGACTGGCGCGGACTGAAGGTCGGCGACAAGCTGATGGAAGCGGTGATCGGCGTGGCCGAGAAGCGCGGCCAGACCAGGCAGTTCCTGAGCGCACAGGTTTATGCAGCGCCGTTCTATGAGCGACTGGGCTTCAAGATCGTCAGTGACGAATTCCTTGAAGTCGGGATTCCGCATGTGGACATGGTGCGCGGCGACTGATCCGAAACCGCATCGCCTGCGATAGCGATATCAGCAACACCAATAATGCCCTGCCTTGCCAGGGCATTTTGCCGTCTACGATTCAACTTGCCCCCCGCCAGGCCGACAAACTGGCAAACTCAAGCTTAATGACTCGCAGAGATAACGGACATGTCCCTACGCACCCTGCTCACCGCCCTTCTCCTGACCGCCAGCGTTTCGGCCATAGCCGACACCGAAGTGGTCAACCTGAGCAACCGCACCAGCGCCGACCTGCTCCCCGTAGCGCAGAACTTCATCGGCAAGGACGGCACCGTCAGCGCCTACGGCAACCAGCTTATTGTCAACGCCAACCCCGCCAAGATCCAGGACTTGCGCGCCCTGCTCTCCCAACTCGACACACCGGCCAAGCGGCTGCTGATCACCGTCGACACCAACGAAAACAAACAACAGAACAGCGGCGACAGCCAGACCCGCATCATCAGCTACGGCACCGCCAGCCGCGACGGCGGGATCCAGCAGATCCAGGCCAGCGAAGGCGTGCCCGCACTGATCCAGGTCGGCCAGAGCGTGCCGCTGACCACCACCCAGCAAGACAGCTACGGCCGCCTGCAGAACCAGACTCAGTATCGCAACGTCACTCAGGGTTTCTACGTGACGGCGAGCGTCACCGGCGAAACCGTGCACCTGGCGATCAGTACCAACCGTGACCGCATGAGCCAGGAACGTCCCGATGTAGTGAATGTGCAAAGTACCGACACAACCGTCAGCGGCCGCTTGGGTGAATGGATCCCCCTGGCCGGTATCAATCGCGAGACCCAGGCCGACAAATCCTCTGGAACCCGCACCTACTCTACTCAAGGCCGCGATGACCTGACTGTGCGGGTCAAGGTCGATACCCTGAACTGAAGCACCAAAAACTGACTGATGAGTCGTCTTAGACTAAAGATGTAGTGCTTGAAAATAAGCACTACAAAACATTTGACGATCCAAAAAAGCATGGGCATGATGGCCTCGCTCCCGCTAATCAGGGGCCCTGGCAAGGGCCTTCGGATCGCCGCTCCAAGCTACCCACCTGAGCCGATTCGTGTCTGTACCGCCCACAAGGCGTGTTTGACGAGGTTGCGACTGGAACGAAGTTGTCCCGAGGGACGGAAGCTAACCAGGTAACCCGGCTACACGCTGTTGAACACCCAAGGGCCCACGACGCCCTCAGACTGTTCGCGGCCCGCCTTTACCTACCGCCCCTCTCGCCAATCGTTCATCCCGTCGCATTCCCCGCCAGACCCGACATGACCGCCTAAGCTTCTGGTCAGCGAGCAGCCCTGCCCACGCATTTGAATGCAGGGCTGGCAAATGGATTTTTCCACCACAAGAAGACGCGACGAGGTTTACTTCCATGGCACTGACACGCGAACAGCAAATTGCAGCCCTCGAAAAAGACTGGGCTGAAAACCCACGCTGGAAAGGCGTGACCCGCGCTTATTCCGCTGCTGACGTCGTCCGCCTGCGTGGCTCGGTTCAACCTGAGCACACCTTTGCAAAACTCGGCGCCGAGAAGCTGTGGAACCTGGTGACCCAAGGTGCCAAGCCCTCCTTCCGTCCCGACAAAGATTTCGTCAACTGCATGGGCGCCCTCACTGGCGGCCAGGCAGTGCAACAGGTGAAAGCCGGTATCCAGGCGATCTACCTGTCCGGCTGGCAAGTGGCAGCGGACAACAACTCCGCTGAATCCATGTACCCCGACCAATCGCTGTACCCGGTGGACTCGGTCCCAACCGTGGTCAAGCGCATCAACAACTCGTTCCGTCGTGCCGACCAGATCCAGTGGAAAGCCGGCAAGAACCCAGGCGACGAAGGCTACATCGACTACTTCGCGCCGATCGTGGCTGACGCGGAAGCCGGTTTCGGCGGCGTGCTGAACGCCTACGAATTGATGAAGAGCATGATCGAGGCTGGCGCTGCCGGCGTGCACTTCGAAGACCAGCTTGCTTCGGTGAAGAAATGTGGCCACATGGGCGGCAAAGTATTGGTGCCAACCCAGGAAGCCGTACAGAAGCTCACCGCTGCACGTCTGGCGGCTGACGTTGCCGGTACTCCGACCATCATCCTGGCCCGTACCGACGCCAACGCCGCTGACCTGCTGACTTCGGACTGCGACCCGTACGACCAGCCATTCGTGACCGGCGAGCGCACTCAGGAAGGTTTCTACAAGGTACGTGCCGGCCTGGACCAGGCGATTGCCCGAGGCCTGGCCTACGCGCCGTACGCCGACCTGATCTGGTGCGAAACCGCCAAGCCGGACCTGGACGAAGCCCGTCGCTTCGCCGAGGCGATCAAGAAGGAATACCCAGACCAACTGCTGTCCTACAACTGCTCGCCTTCCTTCAACTGGAAGAAGAACCTGGACGACGCGACCATCGCCAAGTTCCAGCGTGAACTGTCCGCCATGGGCTACAAGCACCAGTTCATCACCCTGGCCGGCATTCACAACATGTGGCACAGCATGTTCAACCTGGCGCACGACTACGCCCGCAACGACATGACCGCCTACGTGAAGCTGCAAGAGCAGGAGTTCGCTGACGCCGCCAAGGGCTACACCTTCGTGGCTCACCAGCAGGAAGTGGGCACCGGCTACTTCGACGACATGACCACCGTGATCCAGGGCGGCACCTCGTCCGTGACCGCACTGACCGGCTCGACCGAAGAAGAGCAGTTCCACTAAGCACCGCGTACACGGCCACTGCGGCCCCAAGGAAGACCTAACCGCAGTGCCGCACAACAATCACGCCCCGACCTGTTCGGGGCGTTTTTTTGTCAAAACATTGATCCAGAGCGGTGTTCGCGTGGATCAGATCGGTTAAAAGATCCCCGTCAGCAACTAAGCGACACTCTAGCAAGTAACGGCAACTTCCCTCGCCACACGCGAAACATTCGCTTAAACCCCACGCAAACAATATTCATTATCATTTAGCGCATGAAAACTTCGTTACAGGATAAACAAAACACATTTGATTAAATGCCCGCTAATGCCCGCCCCACAAGGGCTACAGCCCCAAGAAGGTGCACTATGTCCTTATTCCATCGAATAATTTCGCTATAGGAATTTTACTTGCCCGGTGTTTAGCCATAAAATCACCGCGATTGATTGCAGTGCGACATATCGTCACTGCATCGTTACTTTTTCGAGCTCAGAGACCTTTGCTCTCTGTTAAGGATTTCCAGCATGACCGAAGCGACAGGACTCATGGCCCACAACTGGGGCTTTGCCATTTTCCTCCTCGGTGTTGTCGGCCTCTGCGCCTTCATGCTCGGTGTCTCCAGCCTCCTCGGGTCAAAAGCCTGGGGCCGCAGCAAAAATGAACCGTTCGAGTCCGGCATGCTGCCTACAGGTGGCGCCCGCTTGCGGCTCTCAGCCAAATTCTATCTGGTCGCGATGCTGTTCGTGATCTTCGATATCGAAGCCCTTTTTCTCTTTGCCTGGTCTGTGTCCGTCCGCGAAAGCGGCTGGACCGGATTCGTCGAAGCTCTCGTTTTCATAGCAATTCTGTTGGCAGGCCTTGTCTACCTATTTCGAGTGGGCGCCCTTGATTGGGCTCCGGAAGCTCGTCGTAAGCGGCAAGCGAAGCTGAAACAATGAGGCTTTGGCGATGCAATACAATCTCACCAGGATCGACCCGGATGCTCCTAACGATCAATACCCCATCGGCGAACGGGAAACCGTCTCCGATCCGTTAGAAGATCAAGTCCACAAAAACATCTACATGGGCAAGCTCGAAGACGTGCTGAGTGGCGCGGTCAACTGGGGGCGTAAAAACTCCCTGTGGCCGTACAACTTCGGCCTTTCGTGCTGCTACGTGGAAATGACCACCGCCTTCACGGCGCCCCACGACATCGCGCGCTTTGGCGCCGAAGTTATCCGGGCATCACCGCGCCAGGCGGATTTCATGGTTATCGCCGGCACCTGCTTTATCAAGATGGCGCCGATCATCCAGCGTCTCTACGAGCAAATGCTCGAGCCGAAGTGGGTTATCTCCATGGGTTCGTGCGCCAACTCCGGTGGCATGTACGACATCTACTCCGTCGTTCAGGGGGTGGACAAGTTCCTGCCCGTGGATGTCTACGTGCCTGGCTGCCCGCCCCGCCCCGAAGCATTCCTGCAAGGCTTGATGCTGTTGCAGGAATCGATCGGCAAGGAGCGTCGCCCGCTTTCCTGGGTCGTTGGCGATCAAGGCGTATACCGCGCCGAGATGCCTTCGCAAAAGGAAGAGCGCCGCGAACAGCGAATCGCAGTCACCAACCTGCGCAGCCCTGACGAAGTCTGATCCAGCCCGCTTCTTTAAATAGAACGAACACCTGGCTTCATTCTTTACGTTGACCGAAAGCGATAAAAAAACCATGACTACAGGCAGCGCTCTGTACATCCCGCCTTATAAGGCAGACGACCAGGATGTGGTCGTCGAACTCAATAACCGTTTTGGCCCTGACGCCTTCACCGCCCAGGCCACACGCACCGGTATGCCGGTGCTGTGGGTGGCGCGCGCCAAGCTCGTCGAAATCCTGACCTTCCTGCGTAACCTGCCCAAGCCGTACGTCATGCTCTATGACCTGCATGGCGTGGACGAGCGTCTGCGCACCAAGCGTCAAGGGCTGCCGAGCGGCGCCGATTTCACCGTGTTCTACCACCTGATGTCGCTGGAACGTAACAGCGACGTGATGATCAAGGTCGCACTAAGCGAAAGCGACTTGAGCATCCCGACCGTCACCGGTATCTGGCCGAACGCCAGCTGGTACGAGCGTGAAGTGTGGGACATGTTCGGTATCGACTTCCCGGGCCACCCGCACCTGACGCGCATCATGATGCCGCCGACCTGGGAAGGTCACCCGCTGCGCAAGGACTTCCCTGCCCGCGCCACCGAATTCGATCCGTTCAGCCTCAACCTCGCCAAGCAACAGCTTGAAGAGGAAGCCGCACGTTTTCGTCCGGAAGACTGGGGCATGAAACGCTCCGGCACCAACGAGGACTACATGTTCCTCAACCTGGGCCCGAACCACCCTTCGGCTCACGGTGCCTTCCGCATCATCCTGCAACTGGACGGCGAAGAAATCGTCGACTGCGTGCCCGACATCGGCTACCACCACCGTGGTGCCGAGAAGATGGCCGAACGTCAGTCGTGGCACAGCTTCATCCCGTACACCGACCGTATCGATTACCTCGGCGGCGTGATGAACAACCTGCCGTACGTGCTCTCGGTCGAGAAGCTGGCCGGTATCAAGGTGCCGGACCGCGTCGACACCATCCGCATCATGATGGCCGAGTTCTTCCGCATCACCAGCCACCTGCTGTTCCTGGGTACCTATATCCAGGACGTCGGCGCCATGACCCCGGTGTTCTTCACCTTCACCGACCGTCAGCGCGCCTACAAGGTCATCGAAGCCATCACTGGTTTCCGCCTGCACCCGGCCTGGTACCGCATCGGCGGCGTGGCCCACGACCTGCCCAATGGCTGGGAGCGCCTGGTCAAGGAATTCATCGACTGGATGCCCAAGCGTCTCGACGAGTACCAAAAGGCTGCGCTGGATAACAGCATCCTCAAGGGTCGAACCATCGGCGTCGCCCAGTACAACACCAAAGAGGCCCTGGAATGGGGCGTCACCGGTGCTGGCCTGCGGTCCACCGGTTGCGATTTCGACCTGCGTAAGGCACGCCCGTACTCCGGCTACGAGAACTTCGAATTCGAAGTCCCGCTGGCCGCCAATGGCGATGCCTACGACCGTTGCATCGTGCGTGTCGAAGAAATGCGCCAGAGCCTGAAGATCATCGAGCAATGCATGCGCAACATGCCGGCAGGCCCGTACAAGGCGGATCACCCGCTGACCACGCCGCCGCCGAAAGAGCGCACGCTGCAGCACATCGAAACCCTGATCACGCACTTCCTGCAAGTTTCGTGGGGCCCGGTCATGCCGGCCAACGAATCCTTCCAGATGATTGAAGCGACCAAGGGTATCAACAGTTATTACCTGACGAGCGATGGCGGCACCATGAGCTACCGCACCCGGATCCGTACCCCAAGCTTTGCCCACTTGCAGCAGATCCCTTCGGTGATCAAAGGCGAGATGGTCGCGGACTTGATTGCGTACCTGGGTAGTATCGATTTCGTTATGGCCGACGTGGACCGCTAAGCATGAACAGCACGCTTATCCAGACAGACCGTTTCACCCTGAGTGAAACCGAGCGCTCGGCCATCGAGCACGAGCTGCATCACTACGAAGACCCGCGCGCGGCGTCGATCGAAGCCTTGAAGATCGTCCAGAAGGAACGTGGCTGGGTGCCGGACGGCGCCCTCTACGCCATCGGCGAGATCCTCGGCATCCCTGCCAGCGACGTTGAAGGCGTGGCCACGTTCTACAGCCAGATCTTCCGCCAGCCGGTGGGCCGCCACATCATTCGCGTGTGCGACAGCATGGTCTGCTACATCGGCGGCCACGAATCGGTGGTTGACGCGATCCAGACCAAACTGGGCATCGGCCTCGGCCAGACCACCCCTGACGGCCGCTTCACGCTGCTGCCGGTGTGCTGCCTGGGCAACTGCGACAAGGCGCCGGCGTTGATGATCGACGACGACACATTCGGTGACGTGCAGGCAACTGGCGTGACCCAATTGCTCGAGGGCTACCCATGACGCTTACATCTTTCGGCCCGGCCAACCTGATCAAGCGTTCGCCTGAGACCCACCCGCTGACCTGGCGCCTGCGTGACGATGCCGAGCCGGTGTGGCTCGACGAGTACCAGGCCAAGAACGGTTACGCGGCGGCGCGCAAAGCCTTTGCTGACATGGCCCAAGACGATATCGTCCAGACCGTGAAAGACGCAGGCCTTAAAGGTCGCGGCGGTGCAGGCTTCCCCACGGGCGTTAAGTGGGGCCTGATGCCCAAGGACGAATCCATCAACATCCGCTACCTGCTGTGCAACGCGGATGAAATGGAGCCGAACACCTGGAAAGACCGCATGCTGATGGAGCAACTGCCCCATCTGCTGATCGAAGGCATGCTGATCAGTGCCCGTGCGCTGAAAACCTACCGTGGCTACATCTTCCTGCGTGGCGAGTACACCACCGCTGCCAAGCACCTCAACCGTGCCGTGGAAGAAGCCAAGGCGGCTGGCCTGCTGGGTAAGAACATCCTGGGTTCCGGCTTTGACTTCGAACTGTTCGTGCACACCGGCGCCGGGCGTTACATCTGCGGTGAAGAAACCGCACTGATCAACTCCCTCGAAGGCCGCCGCGCCAACCCGCGTTCCAAACCGCCCTTCCCTGCCGCCGTCGGCGTGTGGGGCAAGCCGACTTGCGTGAACAACGTCGAGACCCTGTGCAACGTACCGGCGATCATCGCCGACGGCGTGGACTGGTACAAATCGTTGGCCCGTGAAGGCAGCGAAGACATGGGCACCAAGCTCATGGGCTTCTCCGGCAAGGTCAAGAACCCTGGCCTGTGGGAACTGCCGTTCGGCGTGACCGCCCGCGAGCTGTTCGAGGACTACGCCGGCGGCATGCGCGACGGCTACACCTTGAAGGCCTGGCAGCCAGGTGGTGCCGGTACTGGCTTCCTGCTCCCTGAGCACCTCGACGCACAGATGTATGCCGGCGGCATCGGCAAGGTCGGCACCCGGATGGGTACGGGCCTGGCGATGGCGGTGGACAACACGGTGAACATGGTCTCGCTGCTGCGCAACATGGAGCAGTTCTTTGCCCGTGAATCCTGCGGCTTCTGCACCCCATGCCGCGACGGTCTGCCGTGGAGCGTGAAGCTGCTGATGGCCCTGGAAAATGGCGAAGGCCGCGAGGGTGATATCGAAACCCTGCTCGGCCTGGTCGGTTTCCTCGGCCCTGGCAAGACCTTCTGTGCTCACGCACCGGGCGCCGTGGAGCCATTGGGCAGTGCCATCAAATACTTCCGCTCGGAGTTCGAAGCCGGCATCGCGCCTACCAGCGCCGCCGTCCCGCCTCTGGCAAGGCCGATCGTAGTCGGCGCGTAACGCTTTAAAAGGCGAAGGGTCCGTGCCCTTCGCATTCTCATGGGCTGACGCCGTAAAGGCTGTGTTGATGCCCATGAATAACAAGATTCCATTAGCCACGCCCGCTGACAACGGGCCAACGAAGAACTTTGAACCATGGCCACTATCCACGTAGACGGCAAAGCGCTCGAAGTCGATGGGGCAGACAACCTGTTACAGGCATGTCTCTCACTAGGCCTCGACATCCCGTATTTCTGCTGGCACCCCGCGCTTGGTAGCGTCGGTGCCTGTCGCCAGTGCGCGGTCAAGCAATACACCGACGAGAACGACACCCGTGGTCGTATCGTCATGTCCTGCATGACCCCAGCCACCGACAACACCTGGATCTCCATCGACGATGAAGAATCCAAGGCGTTCCGCGCCAGTGTCGTTGAATGGCTGATGACCAACCACCCCCACGACTGCCCGGTCTGTGAGGAAGGCGGTCACTGCCACCTGCAAGACATGACGGTGATGACCGGCCACAACGAGCGCCGTTATCGCTTCACCAAGCGTACCCACCAGAACCAGGACCTCGGCCCGTTCATTTCCCACGAAATGAACCGCTGCATCGCCTGCTACCGTTGCGTGCGCTTCTATAAAGACTACGCCGGCGGCACCGACCTCGGTGTGTTCGGCGCCCACGACAACGTGTACTTCGGTCGCGTTGAAGACGGCGTGCTCGAAAGCGAGTTCTCCGGCAACCTCACCGAGGTCTGCCCGACCGGTGTGTTCACCGACAAGACCCACTCCGAGCGCTACAACCGTAAGTGGGACATGCAGTTCGCCCCGAGCATCTGCCATGGCTGCTCCAGCGGTTGCAACATCTCCCCGGGTGAGCGCTACGGTGAACTGCGTCGCATCGAAAACCGCTTCAACGGTTCGGTCAACCAGTACTTCCTGTGCGACCGTGGCCGTTTCGGCTATGGCTACGTCAACCGCGAAGACCGCCCGCGCCAGCCGTTGCTGGCCAACGGCGGCAAGCTGAGCCTGGACGACGCGCTGGATAAAGCCGCCGACCTGCTACGCGGCCGCAACATCGTCGGTATCGGTTCGCCGCGCGCCAGCCTCGAAAGCAACTTCGCGTTGCGTGAACTGGTCGGTGCCGAGCACTTCTACAGCGGTATCGAAGCCGCTGAGCTGGAGCGCATCCGCCTGGTCCTGCAAGTGCTGAACGACAGCCCGCTGCCGGTTCCGAACATGCGCGACATCGAAGACCACGACGCCATCTTCGTCCTCGGTGAAGACCTGACCCAGACCGCCGCGCGCATCGCCCTGTCCCTGCGCCAGTCGGTCAAAGGCAAGGCCGAAGACATGGCCGACGCCATGCGCGTACAGCCGTGGCTCGACGCCGCCGTGAAAAACATCGGCCAGCACGCGCTGAACCCGCTGTTTATTGCAAGCATCGCTGAAACCAAGCTCGACGACATCGCCGAAGAATGTGTGCACGCAGCCCCAGACGACCTGGCCCGTATCGGTTTCGCCGTGGCCCACGCCCTCGACGCCAGCGCACCGGCCGTCGAAGGCCTGGACACTGAAGCCGTTGAACTGGCTCAGCGTATCGCCGACGCCCTGCTGGCCGCCAAGCGTCCACTGATCATCGCCGGCACCTCGTTGGGTTCCAAGGCGTTGATCGAAGCCGCTGCCAACATCGCCAAGGCCTTGAAACTGCGTGACAAGAACGGTTCCATCAGCCTGGTCGTGCCTGAAGCCAACAGCCTTGGCCTGGCCATGCTCGGTGGCGAGTCCCTGGACGCGGCCCTGCAAGCCGTGACCGACGGCAAAGCCGACGCCATCGTGGTGCTGGAAAACGACCTGTACACCCGCACCGATGCCGCCAAGGTCGACGCTGCGCTCAACGCCACCAAGGTGCTGATCGTTGCCGACCACCAGAAGACCGCCACCAGCGAGCGCGCCGACCTGGTCCTGCCAGCCGCCACCTTTGCCGAAGGCGACGGTACCCTGGTCAGCCAGGAAGGCCGCGCCCAGCGCTTCTTCCAGGTGTTCGATCCGAAGTACATGGACGCCAGCATCCTGGTTCACGAAGGCTGGCGCTGGCTGCATGCCCTGCGCGCCACCCTGCTGAACCAGCCGATCGACTGGACCCAACTCGACCACGTCACCGCCGCCACCGCCGCGAGCGCGCCGCAACTGGCACGGATCGTCGACGCTGCACCGTCCGCCGCGTTCCGCATCAAGGGCATGAAACTGGCCCGTGAACCGCTGCGTTATTCCGGTCGTACGGCCATGCGCGCCAACATCAGCGTGCACGAACCGCGCACTCCACAAGACCAGGACACCGCGTTTGCCTTCTCCATGGAAGGTTACTCGGGCTCCGCCGAACCGCGCCAACAGGTGCCGTTCGCCTGGTCGCCGGGCTGGAACTCGCCGCAGGCCTGGAACAAGTTCCAGGACGAAGTCGGTGGTCACATCCGTGCTGGCGACCCGGGCACCCGCCTGATCGAAAGCACCGGTGATTCGCTGAACTGGTTCTCTGCCGTACCGCGTCCGTTCAACCCGGCCCAGGGTACTTGGCAGGTCGTGCCGTTCTTCCACCTGTTCGGCAGCGAAGAGAACTCTTCCAAAGCCGCGCCGGTTCAAGAGCGCATCCCAGCCGCCTACGTTGCCCTGGCCAAGTCCGAAGCCGACCGCCTGGGCGTCAACGACGGTGCCTTGCTCAGCCTGAACGTGGCCGGCCAGACCCTGCGTCTGCCGCTGCGCATCAACGACGAGCTGGGCGCTGGCCTGGTTGCACTGCCGAAAGGTTTCGCCGGCATTCCAGCGGCGATCTTTGGCAAAACCGTTGACGGTCTGCAGGAGGCAGCGCAATGACTTGGTTCACGCCGGAAGTAATTGACGTGATCATTTCGGTGGTCAAGGCCATCGTGATCCTGTTGGCCGTGGTCGTCGCGGGCGCCCTACTCAGCTTCGTCGAACGTCGCCTGCTGGGCTGGTGGCAGGACCGTTACGGTCCGAACCGCGTTGGCCCGTTCGGTATGTTCCAGATCGCCGCCGACATGCTGAAAATGTTCTTCAAGGAAGACTGGACCCCGCCGTTTGCCGACAAGGTGATCTTCACCCTGGCACCGGTCGTGGCCATGAGCGCCTTGCTGATCGCCTTCGCGATCATCCCGATCACCCCGACCTGGGGCGTGGCGGACCTGAACATCGGCTTGCTGTTCTTCTTCGCCATGGCCGGTCTGTCGGTCTACGCGGTGCTGTTCGCCGGTTGGTCGAGCAACAACAAGTTCGCCCTCTTGGGCAGCTTGCGGGCTTCGGCCCAGACCGTGTCCTACGAAGTGTTCATGGGCCTCGCGCTGATGGGCATCGTGGTGCAGGTCGGCTCGTTCAACATGCGTGACATCGTCGAGTACCAGGCGCAGAACCTGTGGTTCATCATTCCGCAGTTCTTCGGCTTCTGTACTTTCTTCATTGCTGGCGTCGCCGTGACTCACCGTCACCCGTTCGACCAGCCGGAAGCGGAACAGGAACTGGCCGACGGTTACCACATTGAATACGCCGGCATGAAATGGGGCATGTTCTTCGTCGGTGAGTACATCGGCATCATCTTGATCTCGGCCCTGCTGGTCACGCTGTTCTTCGGCGGCTGGCACGGTCCGTTCGGCATCCTGCCGCAGTTGGCGTTCTTCTGGTTCTTCCTGAAGACCGCGTTCTTCATCATGTTGTTTATCCTGCTGCGCGCGTCCATTCCGCGTCCACGATACGACCAGGTGATGGATTTCAGCTGGCGCTTCTGCCTGCCACTGACCCTGATCAATTTGCTGGTGACGGCTGCCGTTGTGTTGTTGAACACGCCAGCCGGCGCGGTTCAGTGAGGATTTGACCCATGTTCAAATATATTGGCGACATCGTTAAGGGTACCGGTACCCAGTTGCGAAGCCTGGTGATGGTTTTCGGCCATGGCTTTCGCAAACGCGACACCCTGCAATACCCGGAAGAAGCGGTGTACCTGCCGCCGCGTTATCGCGGCCGTATCGTGCTGACCCGCGACCCCGATGGCGAAGAGCGTTGCGTAGCCTGCAACCTGTGCGCCGTGGCGTGCCCGGTGGGTTGCATCTCCCTGCAGAAAGCTGAAACCGAAGACGGTCGCTGGTACCCGGACTTCTTCCGAATCAACTTCTCGCGCTGCATTTTCTGCGGCCTCTGCGAGGAAGCTTGCCCGACCACCGCGATCCAGCTCACGCCGGATTTCGAGATGGCCGAGTTCAAACGTCAGGACCTGGTGTACGAGAAAGAAGATCTTTTGATCTCTGGTCCCGGTAAAAACCCTGATTACAACTTCTATCGTGTTGCAGGTATGGCCGTTGCCGGTAAGCCGAAAGGCGCCGCACAAAACGAAGCCGAGCCGATCAACGTGAAGAGCTTGCTGCCTTAAGGAAGAAAGATGGAATTCGCTTTCTATTTCGCGTCCGGTATTGCAGTGGTGTCCACGCTTCGCGTGATCACCAACACCAATCCTGTGCACGCCCTGCTCTACCTGATCATTTCGTTGATCGCCGTGGCCATGACCTTCTTCGCACTCGGCGCCCCGTTCGCCGGCGTGCTGGAAGTGATCGCCTATGCGGGCGCCATCATGGTGCTGTTCGTGTTTGTGGTGATGATGCTCAACCTGGGGCCGGCTTCGGTCGCCCAGGAGCGCGTCTGGCTCAAGCCCGGCATCTGGCTCGGCCCGGTCATCCTGGCAGCGCTGCTGCTGGGTGAACTGCTGTATGTGCTGTTCGCTCACCAGAGCGGTCAGGCCATCGGCCACACCACCGTAGACGCGAAGGCCGTGGGTATCAGCCTGTTCGGCCCGTACCTGCTGGTGGTCGAACTGGCTTCGATGCTGCTGCTCGCTGCAGCCATCACCGCCTTCCACTTGGGCCGCAACGAAGCCAAGGAGCAATGACGATGCCTGCTATCCCTTTGGAGCATGGTCTGGCGGTCGCCGGCATCCTGTTCTGCCTTGGCCTGGTCGGCCTGATGGTTCGCCGTAATATTCTGTTCGTGTTGATGAGCCTGGAAATCATGATGAACGCCGCTGCACTGGCGTTCATCGTTGCAGGTGCACGTTGGGGCCAGCCGGATGGACAAGTCATGTTCATCCTGGTGATCAGCCTGGCAGCCGCCGAGGCCAGTATCGGCCTGGCGATCCTGCTGCAACTGTATCGTCGCTTCCACACGCTTGATATCGACGCTGCCAGTGAGATGCGCGGATGAACATGATCTTTCTGACTTTCGTATTTCCCCTGATCGGTTTCCTGCTGCTGTCGTTCTCTCGCGGACGCTGGTCGGAAAACCTCTCGGCCCTGGTGGGTGTGGGCTCCATTGGCCTCTCGGCCATCGTGACCGCCTACGTCATCTGGCAATTCAACGTGGCCCCGCCGGAAGGCGGTCACTACACCCTCGTGCTGTGGCAGTGGATGTCGGTGGAGGGCTTCAAGCCCAACTTCGCCCTCTACGTCGACGGCCTGTCGATCACCATGCTTGGCGTGGTGGTGGGTGTGGGCTTCCTGATCCACCTGTTCGCGTCTTGGTACATGCGCGGTGAAGCCGGTTACTCGCGCTTCTTCTCGTACACCAACCTGTTTATCGCCAGCATGCTGTTCCTGGTGCTGGGCGATAACCTGTTGTTCCTGTACTTCGGCTGGGAAGGCGTGGGCCTGTGCTCGTACCTGTTGATCGGTTTCTACTACAGCAACCGCAACAACGGTAACGCAGCCCTTAAAGCCTTCATCGTGACCCGTATCGGTGACGTGTTCATGGCCATCGGCCTGTTCATCCTGTTCCAACAGGTGGGCACGCTGAACATCCAGGAACTGCTGGTGCTGGCACCACAGAAATTCCAGGTTGGCGACTTCTGGATCACCCTGGCGACCCTGATGCTGCTGGGTGGCGCCGTGGGTAAATCCGCACAACTGCCGCTGCAAACCTGGCTGGCGGACGCGATGGCCGGTCCTACCCCGGTTTCCGCACTGATCCACGCGGCCACCATGGTGACCGCCGGCGTCTACCTGATCGCCCGTACCCACGGCCTGTTCACCCTGGCGCCGGACATCCTGCACCTGGTGGGCATCGTGGGCGGCGTGACCCTGGTGCTGGCCGGTTTTGCTGCCCTGGTACAGACCGACATCAAGCGGATCCTCGCCTACTCGACCATGAGCCAGATCGGCTACATGTTCCTGGCCCTGGGCGTTGGCGCCTGGGACGCGGCGATCTTCCACCTGATGACCCACGCCTTCTTCAAGGCCCTGCTGTTCCTCGCTTCCGGTGCGGTAATCGTTGCCTGCCACCACGAGCAGAACATCTTCAAGATGGGCGGCCTGTGGAAGAAACTGCCACTGGCCTACGCCAGCTTCATCGTCGGTGGTGCCGCACTCGCAGCCCTGCCGCTGGTGACCGCCGGTTTCTACTCGAAAGACGAAATCCTCTGGGAAGCCTTTGCCAGCGGTAACCAGAACCTGCTGTACGCAGGCCTGGTGGGTGCGTTCATGACCTCGCTGTACACCTTCCGCCTGATCTTCATCACCTTCCACGGTGAAGCCAAGACCGAAGCACACGCAGGCCATGGCATCTCGCACTGGTTGCCGTTGTCGGTGCTGATCATCCTGTCGACCTTCATCGGCGCCCTGATCACCCCACCGCTGGCCGGTGTCCTGCCAGAAAGCGCCGGCCATGCCGGTGGCGCTGCCAAGCACAGCCTGGAAATCGCCTCGGGCGCCATTGCCATCGCCGGTATCCTGCTGGCGGCCCTGCTGTTCCTCGGCAAGCGTCGCTTCGTGACCGCCGTGGCCAACAGTGGCATTGGCCGTTTCCTGTCGGCCTGGTGGTTCGCTGCCTGGGGCTTCGACTGGATCTACGACAAACTGTTCGTCAAGCCTTACCTTGCCATCAGCCATGTACTGCGCAAAGACCCGCTCGACCAGACCATCGGTTTGATCCCGCGTGCCGCCAAGGCCGGTCACACCGCCCTGAGCCGCAGCGAGACCGGTCAACTGCGTTGGTATGCCGCTTCCATGGCTGCCGGTGCCGTGCTGGTGATCGGCGCCATCGTTGTGGTAGCGGTCTGACTATGAATATTGCGAACCTGCGAAAGGAAACGAGCCTGTCATGATTCTGCCCTGGCTAATCCTGATCCCCTTCATCGGCGGCCTGCTCTGCTGGATGGGTGAACGCTTCGGCGCCACCCTCCCCCGCTGGATTGCGTTGCTGACCATGTCCCTGGAACTCGCACTCGGCCTCTGGCTGTGGGCCCATGGCGACTATTCATTTGCTCCGGCACCGGGTGTCGATCCCACCTTCGCGCTTGAATTCAAGCACGTGTGGATCCAGCGCTTCGGCATCAACGTGCACCTGGCCCTCGACGGCCTGTCGCTGTTGATGATCCTGCTGACCGGCCTGCTGGGTATCCTCTCGGTACTCTGCTCCTGGAAAGAGATCCAGCGTCACGTGGGCTTCTTCCACCTGAACCTGATGTGGATCCTGGGCGGTGTGGTCGGCGTGTTCCTCGCCCTCGACCTGTTCATGTTCTTCTTCTTCTGGGAAATGATGCTGGTGCCGATGTACTTCCTCATCGCGCTCTGGGGTCACAGTTCTTCGGACGGCAAGAAAACCCGGATCTACGCGGCGACCAAGTTCTTCATCTTCACCCAGGCTTCCGGCCTGATCATGTTGGTGGCGATCCTGGGCCTGGTACTGGTCAACTTCAACAACACCGGCGTGATTACCTTCAACTACGCCGACCTGTTGAAAACCAAGATGTCCCTGACCACCGAGTACATCCTGATGCTGGGCTTCTTCATCGCGTTCGCGGTGAAGCTGCCGGTGGTGCCGTTCCACTCCTGGCTGCCTGACGCTCACGCACAGGCGCCGACCGCAGGTTCCGTGGACCTGGCCGGTATCCTGCTGAAAACCGCTGCCTACGGCCTGCTGCGTTTCGCCCTGCCGTTGTTCCCGAATGCCTCGGCCGAGTTCGCGCCGATCGCCATGACCCTGGGTCTGATCGGGATCTTCTACGGTGCGTTCCTGGCCTTCGCGCAAACCGACATCAAGCGTCTGATTGCCTTCTCGTCCGTTTCCCACATGGGCTTCGTACTGATCGGCATCTACTCCGGCAGCCAACTGGCGCTGCAAGGCGCCGTGATCCAGATGCTGGCCCACGGTGTCTCGGCCGCTGCCCTCTTTATCCTGAGTGGCCAGCTGTACGAGCGCCTGCATACCCGTGACATGCGTGAAATGGGTGGCGTGTGGTCGCGCATCGCGTACCTGCCGGCGATCAGCCTGTTCTTCGCCGCCGCGTCCCTGGGCTTGCCGGGCACCGGCAACTTCATCGGCGAGTTCCTGATCCTGATGGGTGCATTCGTGCAAACACCGTGGATCAGTGCGATTGCTACCTCCGGCCTGGTGTTTGGTTCGGTTTACTCGCTGATCATGATCCACCGCGCCTACTTCGGCCCGGCCAAGTCCGACACCGTCCTGCAAGGGATGGATGCTCGCGAACTGATCATGGTGCTCGGCCTTGCGGTGCTGCTGATCTACATCGGCGTGTACCCGCAACCGTTCCTGGACACTTCTGCCGCGACGATGCATGGCGTGCAGCAGTGGTTCGGCACCGCCTTCTCTCAACTCGCTTCGGCCCGGTAAGAGCGCTATGGAATTCACGATCCAACACTTTATCGCGCTTGCGCCGCTGCTGATTACCAGCCTCACCATCGTGGTGGTGATGCTGGCAATCGCCTGGCGTCGCAATCATTCGCAAACGTTCCTGCTGTCCTGTGCCGGTCTCAACCTGGCCCTGCTGTCGATCATCCCGGCCCTCAAGGTCGCGCCATTGGCGGTCACGCCTTTGATGATGGTGGATGACTTCGCGCTGCTGTATATCGCGTTGATCCTGGTCGCGACCCTGGCGTGCGTCACCCTCGCCCACGCCTACATGGGCGAAGGCGGCACCGGTTACCCAGGCAACAAGGAAGAGCTGTACCTGCTGATCCTGCTGGCTGCGGCCGGCGGTATCGTGCTGGTCAGCGCACAGCACCTGGCGGGCCTGTTCATCGGCCTGGAACTGCTGTCGATCCCGACCTACGGCCTGGTGGCCTACGCCTTCTTCAACAAGCGTTCCCTGGAAGCCGGCATCAAGTACATGGTGCTGTCGGCCGCCGGTTCCGCGTTCCTGTTGTTCGGTATGGCCCTGCTCTACGCCGAAGCCGGCAGCCTGAGCTTCACCGGTATCGGTCACGCCCTGGCCAGCACCAACATGCCTGCGCCAATCGCCCAACTGGGCCTGGCCATGATGTTGATCGGCCTGGCGTTCAAGCTGTCGCTGGTGCCGTTCCACCTGTGGACCCCCGACGTGTACGAAGGCGCCCCGGCGCCGGTGGCGGCGTTCCTGGCCACCGCGTCGAAGGTTGCCGTGTTTGCGGTGATGGTGCGTCTGTTCCAGATCTCCCCTGCTGCCAACACCGGTGTACTGAGCACCGTGCTGACCGTGATCGCCATTGCGTCGATCCTGTTCGGCAACCTGCTGGCCCTGACCCAGAACAACCTCAAGCGTCTGCTGGGTTACTCCTCCATCGCTCACTTCGGCTACCTGCTGATCGCCCTGGTGGCGAGCAAAGGCCTGGCTGTGGAAGCCATGGGCGTGTACCTGGTCACCTACGTGATCACCAGCCTGGGTGCATTCGGCGTTATCACGCTGATGTCGTCGCCATTCAAAGGCCGTGACGCCGACGCCCTGTACGAATACCGCGGCCTGTTCTGGCGCCGTCCGTACCTGACCGCCGTGCTGACCGTGATGATGCTGTCCCTGGCCGGTATCCCGCTGACGGCGGGCTTCATCGGCAAGTTCTACATCGTCGCCACCGGTGTTGAAGCCCACGAATGGTGGTTGGTTGCCTCCCTGGTACTGGGCTCCGCGATTGGCGTGTTCTACTACCTGCGCGTGATGGTCACCCTCTACCTGATCGAGCCAAACCTGCGCCGTGTGGATGCCGAGCTGCATTGGGAACAGAAGGCAGGCGGCGTGATGCTGCTGGCCATCGCCCTGCTCGCGTTCTTCCTGGGCGTGTACCCACAACCGCTGCTCACCCTGGTGCAGCACGCGGTGCTGGGCGTTTGATCGCTTAGCGGGATGCAGTCAACAAAACGGCGCCTTCGGGCGCCGTTTTGCGTTTCTGGGGGAGTGGCTTTTACCCTCCCCTATTCACGGAATTTTCCTCAGCCATCTGCCTCCTCATCCGGCATCTACTCGATGAAGGCCGCCGTATGGTGTCTGCGTTTTAGGAAAGTTCCCACAGCAGGGTCACTTGACCCATCGCGGGTGGGCCACCAAACTATACGCAGGCTACGTACAGAACATGGATGCTCTATTTATCGAACTGCCGGCCTTCGAGCGGCATCGCAAGGACTATCTGAGTGACGAGCTTTTCCAGGGTTTTCAACAAGAGTTGATGAAAAACCCGGAAGCAGGAGATGTGATCGAGGGAACAGGCGGACTGCGCAAGGTTCGCTTCGTCGATGAGCGGCGCAACAAAGGCAAGCGCGGTGGCCTGCGGGTCATTTACTACTGGTGGTCGGGCGGCACGCAATTCTGGCTGTTCACCCTGTACGGCAAGCACGAACAGGATGACCTGACACCACAGCACAAAAAAGCCCTAAAACACCTGCTGGACAGGGAAATCAAAGCGAGAACACATTATGAAACGTGAAATCTTTTCCGAACTGGTCGAAGGCTTCGACGCCCTGGCAGACGAACGCCAAGGCAAAGTCACCCTGCGAACCCACAAGGTTCACCTCAAAAACCTGGCGCCACTCACCGCCGAGGAAGTGGTCGCGGTGCGCCAACAACTCAACCTCTCCCGGTCGGTGTTCGCCATGTACCTGCGCACCAACACCCGCACCCTGGAAAACTGGGAGCAAGGCCGGGCCAAGCCGAACGCCCAGGCTGCTACGCTGATCCGCCTGGTGGCACGTTTCCCGGAAACCGTGGCGCAACTTGCTGCATTGGGTTGATCAGCAAAGCCCCGACAGGTTCGGGGCTTTTTCATTCAGGGCCATGGGCCGCCGAGCATGTCGGCATAGGTCTCAGCATCGGGCAATCCCTCCCCTTCCCAACGCGTCGGCGCAACGTGGGGGGAACCTTCGCTCCAGAACAACACCCGCATGGCGGGATCTGCTCGTTCGATAAGCATGGGCAATGGCAACGCCTGTACTGACTCATCAAATACTTCGAGGGAAAACGCCTCGCTCAAGGCTGACAACGCCAAGCGCTCCACCTCACCATGCCAGGTCGCATCCAACATCAGCCCGTCTCCAACTGCCGCAGCAACGGTCAGTGGAAAATAGCGCCCCACCCGATCCACACTGG